>NZ_BOMZ01000025.1 GCF_016862455.1 Actinoplanes utahensis | reverse complement strand
TTCCGAGCGGTTACGACGCTGTCCATTCGTCGGGTCCGATTCCGAGCGGTTACGACGCTGTCCATTCGTCGGGTCCGATTCCGAGCGGTTACGAAGCCGTTCATCAGTCGGGTCCGATTCCGGCTGGTCATGACGCGGTGAACCAGTCGGGTGCCATTCCGAATGGGCCGCAAGGGCGCAGAGCTGCCGGAACCTACGGCGGTGCTGCGGCCGCTGGGGACGAGCGGTCCAGCCGTGGCCGGAATCGGCGGGCGCTGGCCGAAGGAGCCGCCGCCGAAGAACCGACGGGCCGGCACGGGCGGGGCGGTCAGCCCGGCCATGCGGCACCCGACGGCGACGGTGGGCACCGTGGCTCCCCGCAGGGGCCGGACAGCGGGCGTCCCGGCCGCCACGGCGCGCCTGACGGCGGGCCGCGGGTGGGCGGCGACACGGGTTCGCATTCCTATGTGCGTACCGGGACGGACACCGGCAGCCACGCCTTCGTGCAGACCGGCACGAACACCGGCGGCCAGCCCGTCGTCCAGACCGGGACCCACACGGGCAGCCACGCTTACGTGCAGACCGGAACCCACACCGGAAGCCATGCCTTCGTGCAGACCGGGACGGACACCGGGGCCCACGGTGTGGTGCAGCCGGACGGTGACTCCGGGACACGCAGTGTCGTCCGGCGCCGCGGTGAAGGCCGGCCGGGAGAAGCGCAGGACGGCGAGGACGGACCGCCCGGAGCCGACGGTTCCGGCACGGGTGGCGGGCGTTCCCGCAGTGAACGCCGCCGTCGTGAGGCGAGCCGGGGCACCGATCCGGACGAGCCGGAGGCCGGTGGGTTCACCGGGACCTCGGACGTTCCGGCGCCGCGCCGCATCGGGCCCGGCGACGGGCGGCCGGTGCGGGGGGCTGCCGTGGTTCCGCCGGTGGTTCCGGGGCGGCAGGGCGCCCGTACCCCGGCAGTGCCCGGGCGCGCGGGAGCCATGGCCGACAGCACCTCCGGAGTGATCCAGCGGCCCGGGACCGGCCCGGTCCGTCGCGGCGCCACGATCCCGCCGCAGACGGGCGAGGAGCGCGGCGTTCCGGGTGGGGCCGCCGTGCCCGAACAGGCCGGCCCCGGCCGTCGCGGCGCCCGTGCCGAAGCGCCGGGCACCGTTCCGTTCACCGCCGACGGCGAGGAGCACACCGGCCGTCACGGCAGCGCACGCCCGGACGGGTCCGGAGCAGCACGCGCCGGCGCCGCGGTGCCCGCCGCCGGTGCCGTCCAGGCGATGGGCGCTGCCCCCGGCCGTGCCCCGAACGGCCCCACCGGTCCCGGTGGCATGTCTCCCGCGGGTCCCGGCGGCCCGGCCAGAGGGGGCGCTCAGGTGCCCGGTCCGGTTCAGGCTCGGGGTGGCGCTCAAGTACCCGGCCCCGGCCCGGCCAGAGGTGGCGCCCAGGTGCCCGGTCCGGCCGAGGGTGTGCCCGGTCCGGGGCAGGCTCGCGGCGGCGCCCAGGTGCCCGGTCCGGGGCAGGCTCGCGGTGGTGCTCAGGTACTCGGCCCCGGCCAGGCGCGCGGTGGCGCGGTGGCGCCCGGCAACGGTCCGGTCGGCCCCGACGGAGCTCCTTCGGCGGCGATGGGTGCTGTGGCGCCCGGCCGTGGCAGGCTCGGCCCGGACGGTCGCCCGCTGCCCGGCCCGGCCGACGTCCCCACCGGAATGCCCGGCTCCGATGGTGAGTCGACGGGTGGTTTCCGTCGGGGGATGGACGGCCCGGATGGTGGTCCGGGTGGGACGCAGCGCCGCGGGCCGGACGGTGCGCCCGGCCCGGGTGGACCCGGAGTGGACGGGCCGTCACGGGATGGTGCGGCAGTGGGCGGCCCGGGTCCGGTGCGCGGTGGGGCGGCAGTGCCCGGCCGGAAATCCGGAGGCGCCGACGGTGGTCCTGGCGCGGCGGGCGTGGGTTCGGCGGGTCCGGGCACGGCGAAGGGCGCGGCGGGTGTAGCCCCGGCGGGTTCGGGGCCGGCGACCGGTGCTGTCCGAGGCCCGGCGACGGGTGCGGCCAGTGTCGGTGCGGCGAGCGTCGGTGGCGGAAACGCCGGTTCGGGTGCCGGGCGGGCTGTCGTGGCCTCCGGTCCCGGGGCGCCGGGTGGTGCCGGGCCGGGGAACGGCCGGGCGGTCGCGGCGGTGCGGGGCGGTGCTCCGGGCGTACCGGAAGAGGATGTCGCCCGCAGTGGGCAGCCGCCCAGCCGTGCGGCGGACGCCGAACCGGACGGCGGGCTGCGCGGCGCCGGGGCCGAACTGCGCCACAAGCTGCGCACCGAACGACGGCTGCGACTGGTGACGTTGATCTCTCTGGCGGCGCTCGTGCTGCTGGTCCTGCCGGCGTTCTTCGGGGTCCGGGCGATGGCGAGCGACCCCGTCTTCGCGTCGCTGAACGAGTTGAAGGTGGACAGCCGGTTCTCGCAGGGGCCGAAGGATCAGGAGAGCGGCAGCGCGTTCTGTTTCCTGAAGTGCTCGTTCCGGGAGCGGGAGGCCGACTCGGCGGGGGATCTGAAGGAGACCACGGCGGCGTACGCGAAGGCGCTCACCGAGGCCGGCTGGGACCAGTGGACGAACGCCGCCTGTGAGGCCCCGGAGCGGCCCGAGGAGCAGGCGCACACCTGCTGGCGGCAGGACGAGCTCACTTTGGACCTGTACGTGGGCCTGCCGGACTGTGCCGTGGACGAGTTCGCCGCGGGGCTGAACCCGTCGGCCGGCGCGGAGGCCGCGGTCCCCGCGGATCCCGGCACGTGCACCGGATCGTCGGTGCGGATCAAGGTGCAGAACACTCTGGTCGATCATCGGGGTGAGACGGACCCCGCGCCGGGGCCGCTCGGGCAGACGCCGGAGACGGTGCTGCCGACCGACGATCCGCTCTTACAGTCGACACCCAAGACGTCGTGACGCGCGTGGTGGTCACGGACGGTAGGGTCTGCTAGTCGTCCCGCCGAACCCCGTGACCACCCGAATAGGAGAACGCGCCACATGGATTCCGGAGATATCGCAGGTCTCGTCGCGGCGGGCGCCTTCGCCATGCTCGTCCTCGTGCTGGCCGTGCCGATCCTCAAGCTGGGGCGCACCATCGACGCCACGACGAACGCCATCAACGATCTGACCGACCGGACCGGGCCACTGCTCACCAACGTGAACCACACGGTGGAGAACGTGAACACCGCGCTCGGCCAGGTCCAGGTCTCTTTGGACGGCGTGAACCTGCAACTGGCCAAGGTCGACACGATGACGGAGCACGCCCAGAACGTGACCGCGAACGTCGCGAACCTGGTCACCGTCGTGTCCGCCGCCGCCGCGAACCCGTTGGTCAAGGTGGCCTCCTTCGGATACGGCCTGCGCAAGGCCTCGGCCGCCCGCCGGTCCGCCGAGGAGGAGCGCGAGGTCCGCGCCGCCATCAAGCAGCGCCGCAAGTCCGCCCGCTAGAGAGGTAGAGAGACGTCATGAAGCGCCTGCTGTGGCTCGGCGTCGGCTTGGCCGTCGGCGCCCTCGTGGTCCGCAAGCTCAATCAGAAGGCGAACGAGTTCACCCCTACGGGGATCGCCACCTCGCTGTCGGAATCCGCTGGCGGTCTCGTCGAGTCGCTGCGTAGCTTCGTGGAGGACGTCCGCGAGGGAATGGCCGAGCGGGAGCAGCAGATCAACGAGGCGTTCGCCGCGGGTGAGCTGTACGAGGACAAATTCGCCGAGTTGCGTGACGACGCGTGGCCCGGCTCGCAGGAAGAGGGAAATCGATGAGAACGGCGGAAGTCAAGCGGCGCTTCCTGGCGCATTTCGAGGCGAACGGGCACACGGTGGTCCCGAGTGCCCCGCTGCCCGCCATCGACGACCCGAACCTGCTGTTCATCAACGCCGGCATGGTGCAGTTCGTCCCGTTCTTCCTGGGGCAGCAGACGCCGTCGTACCAGCGCGCCACGAGCGTGCAGAAGTGCATCCGCACCCCGGACATCGACGAGGTCGGCAAGACCAGCCGGCACGGCACGTTCTTCCAGATGAACGGCAACTTCTCGTTCGGTGACTACTTCAAGGCGGGCGCGATCCCGCTGGCCTGGGAGCTGTCCACCAAGCCGGTCGAGCAGGGCGGTTTCGGCCTGGACCCGGAGAAGATCTGGGCGACCGTCTACCTCGACGACGACGAGGCCATCGAGATCTGGAAGCAGACCGGCCTGCCCGCCGAGCGGATCGTGCGCCGCGGCAAGAAGGACAACTTCTGGTCGATGGGCATCCCCGGCCCGGCGGGCCCGTGCTCGGAGCTGTACTACGACCGCGGCCCGGCGTACGGCGCCGAAGGTGGCCCGGAGGTCGACGAGGACCGGTACCTGGAGTTCTGGAACCTGGTCTTCATGCAGCACGAGATCACCGACGTGAAGTCGAAGGAAGAGTTCACGATCGTCGGTGACCTGCCGAAGCAGAACATCGACACCGGCATGGGCCTGGAGCGCATCGCGTCGATCCTGCAGGGTGTCGACAACCTGTACGAGATCGACGAGGTCCGCCCGATCCTGGCGAAGGCCGCCGAGATGACCGGCAAGGAGTACGGCAAGCGCTCCGGCCACGCGGCGAACCAGAGCCACCCGGACGACGTGCGCCTGCGGGTGATCGCGGACCACGTGCGCACCGCGCTGATGCTGATCGGCGACGGCATCGTGCCGTCGAACGAGGGCCGTGGCTACGTGCTGCGCCGCATCATGCGCCGGGCGATCCGGGCGATCCGCCTGCTGGGCTGGCAGGAGCCGGCGCTGCCGATCCTGCTGCCGATCGCGCGGGACTGCATGTCCCCGTCGTACCCGGAGCTGGAGAAGGAGTTCGGCCGCATCTCCACGTACGCGTACGCGGAGGAGGACGCCTTCCTGTCCACGCTGAAGTCCGGCACCACGATCCTGGACACCGCGATCACCGAGACCAAGTCCTCCGGTGGCGGGCAGCTCTCCGGTGACAAGGCGTTCCAGCTGCACGACACGTACGGCTTCCCGATCGACCTGACCCTCGAGATCGCGCAGGAGCAGGGTCTGCAGGTCGACCAGGAGGGCTTCCGCCGGCTGATGGCCGACCAGCGGGCCCGGGCGAAGGCGGACGCGGCGGCGCGCAAGACCGGTCACGCGGACCTGTCGGCGTACCGTTCGGCGCTGGACGCCGGCGGCGCGGTGGAGTTCACCGGCTACCAGGAGATCACCCGCGAGTCCCGGGTGCGGGCGCTGATCGGCGGCTCGGGCCGGCTCGAGGTGGCCGGCGAGGGCGACTTCGTCGAGCTGGTGCTGGACGCCACGCCGTTCTACGCGGAGGGCGGTGGCCAGCAGGCGGACACCGGTGTGATCAACGTCGGCGGTGGCCGGCTGGAGATCGTCGACGTGCAGCAGCCGCTGCCCGGCCTGATCGTGCACAAGGCGCGTGTGGTGCGCGGTGAGGTGCGCCAAGGCGAGACGGCGCTGGCCGAGATCGACATGACCCGGCGCAAGGCGATCTCCCGGTCGCACACCGCGACGCACCTGGTGCACCAGACGATGCGCAACTTCCTCGGCGAGTCGGCGACCCAGGCGGGCTCGCTGAACGCGCCGGGCCGGCTGCGGTTCGACTTCCACACCCCGGGCGCGGTGAACCCGTCGGTGCTCTTCGACGTGGAGCAGCAGATCAACGAGGTGCTGCTGCGCGACCTCGAGGTCAACGCGTTCGTCACCTCGCAGGAGGAGGCGCGGCGCCTCGGCGCGATGGCGCTGTTCGGCGAGAAGTACGGCGACGAGGTGCGGGTCGTCGAGGTCGGTGACTACGCGCGGGAACTGTGCGGTGGCACCCACGTGTCCCGCTCCGGTCAGCTCGGCCTGGTGAAGATCCTCACCGAGTCGTCGATCGGCTCCGGCGTGCGGCGCGTGGAGGCCCTGGTGGGTCTGGACGCGTTCGGCTTCCTGGCCAAGGAGCACCTGCTGGTGTCCCGCCTGGCCGACCTGTTCCGGGTGCCCGGCGATCAGGTCGCCGACCGGGTCGAGCAGACCGTGACGGCGCTGCGCGACGCGGAGAAGGAGCTGGAGAAGCTGCGGGCGCAGATGGTTCTCGGCGGCGCGGGCGCGCTGGCCGAGCAGGCCAGGGACGTGCGCGGTGTCGCGTACGTGGGCACCGAGGCCCCGGAGGGTGCGGCGGGCAACGACGTGCGGACGCTGGCGCAGGAGATCCGCGGCAAGATCGACGCGGCGCGTCCCGCGGTGGTCGCGGTGACCGCCCGGGCCAACGGCAAGGCGTCGCTGATCGTGGCGATCAACGCGGCGGCCAAGAGTCGTGGCGTCTCCGCGCAGGATCTGGTGAAGGCGGCGCTGTCCGGCCGGGGTGGCGGCAACGCCGACCTGGCGCAGGGCGGCGGCGTGCCGGCGGCGGAGGCCCCGCGTCTGCTCGGCGCGATCGAGAAGGCTCTGCTCGATGTGACCTGAGGTCGGGTCGACTCGACCTGAGGTTCGTGGTGACGCAAGCGCCCTGGGGGAAGCCCTGGGGCGCTTTCGTATCTCACGGACAGTGATCATTCCTGTTGTCTGGGTGTGCCGTTCCTTAGCGGAGATTTAGGCCTTGTACAGGGTGGCGGCGCTCCGGCCAGCTATGCGGCTAAGCTTCTGGGCGCGATCGGAGGCGATCTTCGGGAAGATCGATCGCTACTCTTCGCGTCTAGGCTCATCGGGACGGGAGGCGCGTGTTGCTGCTGTGCAGGGTGAGGGCGTGACGGTGCCCTTCGCTCGGGGTGTACGCCTCGGTGTGGACGTCGGCCAGGTGCGGATCGGGGTCGCCAAGTGCGATCCGGACGGGATCCTGGCCAGTCCGGTGGTGACCGTGCCGCGGGACCGGGAGACCGGTGACGACGGCACGCCGAAGGACATGACGGAGCTGGCCCGGCTGACCGCCGAGTTCGAGGCGGTCGAGGTCGTGGTGGGGCTCCCGGTGGCGCTCAACGGGCGCGAGGGTGTGGCGGCCGGCCACATCCGGGCGTACGTGGAACGGCTGAGCGCGCTGCTCGCGCCGGTTCCGGTGCTGCTCACCGACGAGCGCATGTCCACGGTCGTCGCCAGCCGCCGGCTGTCCGAGCGTGGGGTGAAGGGCAAGCGCCAGCGGGCGGTCGTGGATCAGGCGGCGGCTGTGGAGATCCTGCAGAGCTGGCTCAACGCGCAGCGGAGGCAGACTTAATTGATCGGCGAGATGGAAGAGCTCAAGTACGAGGACAATCCGGATCCCGGGCGATGGCGTCATCGCAAGAAGGAGGGAGCCGGCCGGTCCGTCCTCGCGCTCGTCATGGTCCTGGCGCTGTTCGGCGTGCTCGGCGGCGGCGCCTGGTTCGCCTACGACCGCTACGGCGGCGCCTTCTTCGCCGCCGATTACGACGGCCCGGGCACCGGCGAGGTGATCGTCAAGGTCGAGAAGGACCAGTTCGCCCCGGCGATCGGAAAGACGCTCGAATCCGCTGGTGTGGTCAAGAGCGCTCAGGCTTTCGTCAACGCGGCCAAGGACAATCCCGACAGTCAGAACATTCAAGTCGGATCGTACAAGCTCAAGAAGGAGATGAAGGCCAGCGACGCGCTGTTGATGTTGCTGGACCGCAAGAATCTCGCGGTCGAGGGCGTGACCATCCCCGAGGGCTGGACGAAGATGCAGGTCTTCGCGGCACTCTCGAAGGAGAGCGGCATCCCGGTCAAGGAGTTCGAGGCGGCCGCCAAGGACATCTCGAAACTCGGCGTCCCGGCGGCCTGGCTGGTCCGCAAGGACGGCAAGACCGTCGACAAGGCCAACATCGAGGGCTTCCTGTACCCGGCGACCTACGAGATCCCGGAGAAGGCGACCGCGGCCGACATCCTCAAGATGATGATCAAGAACTTCAACGCCGAGATGACGAAGCTCAACTTCGCCGCCGGCGCCGCGAAGCTCAACATCTCGCCGTACGAGGCCCTCGTCGCCGCGTCGATCGCCCAGGTCGAGGCGCTGCTTCCGGAGGACATGGGGCCGGTGGCCCGGGTGCTCTACAACCGGGCGTACTCCGGCGACTTCCCCTGCAACTGCCTCCAGCTGGACAGTACGGTCAACTACTGGCTGCGGCTGAACGGCAAGGAGGGCAAGTCGTCGGAGAAGCTCACCATCGACGAGATGCACAGCGAGGACAACCCGTACCGGTACAACGCGCCCGGCATGACGATCGGCCCGATCAGCAACCCGGGTGAGTACGCGCTCAAGGGCGCGATCACCGCGCCGAAGAGCCCGTACTTCTTCTTCGTGACGGTCGACAAGAAGGGCAGGACGGCGTACGGGAAGACCTACGCCGAGCATCAGGCCAACATCAAGGTGGCGTGTAAGAACGGCATTCCGATCTGCAACAACTGATCAGCTCACGCGTTCGTGTGGCCGGGCGGGTGTCTCCGGTCGGCCCCACGCGTTAGGCAAGGTCCGGGGGTGGGCGGGGTGGCATCGATGTGGGTATGGTGCGCGTCAGTGCTGGTCGCGTTCTGACCACGGAGCCGGACGGGCAGCGGAGGCAGGCGGGATGATCGACGAATTGGACGTGGCGTTCGAAGAGGACGCCGAATCGGGCGGATCCCGGCGTGATCCCCGGGCGCGCAAGAGCCGGGGACGGTCCGCGATCGCCCTGTTCCTCACGCTTCTGCTGTTCGGCGTGCTGGGCGGCGGCGTCTATTTCGGCTACACCAAGGTCAAGAGCTTCTTCGTGGCCGCCGACTACGAGGGCTCCGGCAGCACCCCGGTCCAGGTGACGATCATCAAGAACTCGTCGCTCACCGAGATCGGCAACGAGCTGGTCGAGGCCGACGTGGTGAAGAGCACCAAGGCCTTCCTCAACGCCGCCGACGCCGAGCCGCGCAGCAAGAACATCCAGTCCGGGACGTACGTGCTGCGCAAGCAGATGGCCGCCAAGCAGGCCGTGGCCCAGCTCCTCGACCCGAACACCCGGATCAGCCGGGGCGTCACGATCCCCGAGGGCAAGACCGCCCGGCAGACGTACGACCTGCTTGCCAAGGCCACCGGCATCCCGGTCAAGGACTTCGAGGCGGCGGCGAAGGATCCCGAGGCGCTCGGCGTGCCGGACTGGTGGTTCAAGCGCACCGACGGCCGGCCGGTGGCCAAGACCATCGAGGGCTTCCTCTTCCCGAGCACGTACGAGTTCGACCCGACCGCCAACGCCCAGCAGATCCTGCGGACCATGGTGGACCAGTTCCTCACCGTGACCGGCCAGCTCCAGTTCGCCGACAACGTGCCCCGCAACCTCGGCGGCATCGCCCCGTTCGAGGCGCTCGTGGTGGCGTCGCTGGCCCAGGCCGAGGCGGGTGTCGCCGCGGATCTGCCGAAGGTGGCCCGGGTCGCCTACAACCGGGCGTACAAGAACAAGATCCCGCTGCAGTTCGACGTGACCACGAACTACTGGCTCCAGCTCAACGGCAAGGACGCCAAGCATTCCGGCAAGCTCACCGCGGCCGAGATGAACGACCCGAAGAACCCGTACAACTCGGAGATCGTGGTGGGCCTGCCGGTCGGGCCGATCAACAATCCGGGCAAGTCGGCGCTGACCGGGGCGATGAAACCGCCCACCGCGTCCTGGCTGTTCTTCGTCGCCGTCGACAAGCAGGGCCGCTCGGCGTTCGCGTCCACCGACGCCGAACACGAGAAGAACAAGGACAAGGCCTGCGCCAACGGGATCCCGCTGTCCGACTGCTGACGCCCGCGTGTGGGTGAGGGCGGTCCGCACGGGTCCACCCGTAGAGTGAGGCCCGTGCAGAAGCCCGAGGAGACCCCGCCGACCGACGGGAAGCCGACCGCGCGGAGGGCAGCCGTCTGCGGCAAGCCGATCGCGCATTCGCTCTCGCCCTTCATCCACACCGCCGGTTTCACCGCGACCGGCCTGCTCGACTGGACCTACACGGCGATCGAGTGCGCCGAGTCCGAGCTTCCCGATCTCGTCGCCGGCCTCGGCCCGGAATGGGCCGGGCTGTCGCTGACCATGCCGCTCAAGGAGGCCGCGCTGCGGCTGGCCGCCTCGGCGTCGCCGCTGTCGATCGCGGTCGGCTGCGCGAACACCCTGGTCCGCCAGGCCGACGGCGGCTGGCACGCGGACAACACCGACGTCGTCGGCATGGTGCAGGTGCTGCGGGAGGCCGGCCTCGGCGCCGGCACCGGCCGGCACGCCGCCAAGGTCGACCCGCCGCGGATCACCGTGCTCGGCGGCGGCGGCACCGCCCGCGCCGCCCTGGGCGCGGCCGCGCAGCTGGGCGCCGAGACGGTGACCCTGGTGACCCGGCGTCCCGAGGCCCGCGAGGAGCTGGAGCCGGTGGCCGTCGCTCTCGGCATCACCCTCGCCGGGGTGCCGTGGGACGCGGCGGTCGCCGCGTTCGACGCCGACGCCGTCATCGCCACGGTGCCGAAGGGCGCCGCCGACCACCTGGCCGCTCAGGTCACCTGGCGGCCCGGAAGCGTGCTCTTCGACGCCCTCTACGACCCCTGGCCGACACCCCTGGCGGCCGCCGCCACCGCGCACGGGGTTCCGGTCTTCTCCGGCCTCGATCTGTTGCTGGCCCAGGCGCTCAGCCAGTTCGAGCAGTTCACCGGCCTGCCCGAGGCGCCGGAGGAGGCCATGCGCAAGGCTCTGGAGGAGGCGGTCCGCAACCGCGGCTGAGTTCCGGAGGGCGGGATCGGGGTGGCCTGGGGTGCCGCCCGGTATCGGCCTCGTGCCAGACTGTTGCGGTGTTGCGCTGGCTGACTGCAGGTGAATCTCATGGTCCGGCGCTCGTCGCGCTGCTCGAGGGCGTTCCCGCCGGGGTCGAGGTGACGAGCGAGGACATCATGCGTGACCTCGTGCGCCGTCGCCTGGGCTACGGGCGCGGCGCGCGGATGAAGTTCGAGCAGGACGAGCTCGAGCTGATCGGTGGCATCCGGCACGGGGTGACCCAGGGTTCGCCGGTCGCCATCCGGGTCGGCAACACCGAGTGGCCCAAGTGGCAGACCGTGATGGCCGCCGACCCGGTCGACCCGGCCGAGCTGGCCGCGCAGGCGCGCAACGCCCCGCTGACCCGGCCCCGCCCCGGGCACGCCGACCTGGCCGGCATGCAGAAGTACGGGCACGCCGACGCCCGCCCGATCCTGGAGCGCGCCAGCGCCCGGGAGACCGCGGCCCGCGTCGCCGTCGGCGTGGTCGCCAAGCAGCTGATCAAGCAGGCGCTCGGCATCGACATCGTCTCGCACGTGATCGAGCTGGGCTCGGTCGCCGCCAAGCCCGGCGTGATCCCCACCCCGGACGACTTCGACCGGATCGACGCCGACCCGCTGCGCTGCCTCGACCCGGAGGCCAGCGCCCGGATGGTGGCCGAGGTCGACGCCGCCAAGCAGGACGCCGACACCCTCGGCGGCATCGTCGAGGTGCTCGCCTACAACGTGCCGCCGGGTCTCGGCTCGCACGTGCAGTGGGACCGCAAGCTGGACGCCCGGCTCGCCACCGCGCTGATGTCGATCCAGTCGGTCAAGGGTGTGGAGATCGGCGACGGCTTCACCCAGGCCCGGTCCCGGGGCTCGGTCGCGCACGACGAGATCATCGGGACGCCGGACGGCGTCAAGCGGATCACCGACCGGGCCGGCGGCCTGGAGGGTGGCATCACCAACGGTGAGCCGCTGCGGGTCCGTGCCGCCCTCAAGCCGATCTCGTCGCTGAACCGGGCGCTGCAGACCATCGACATCACCACCGGCGAGGCGGCCACCGCGATCAACCAGCGGTCCGACGTCTGCGCGGTCCCGGCCGGGGCCGTGGTCGCCGAGGCGATGGTCGCGCTGGTGCTGGCCGAGGCGGCGACGGAGAAGTTCGGCGGTGACTCGGTCGCGGAGATCCGTCGCAACCTGCAGTCGTACCTCGACAACCTGATCATCCACTGATGGCCCCCGCGGCGGTCTTCGTCGGGGTGATGGGCGCCGGAAAGAGCACCGTCGGCGCCGCGGTCGCGGCCGAACTGGGTGTGCCCTTCGCCGACACCGACACGATCATCGAGGAGCGGGCCGGCAAGCCGATCCCGGAGATCTTCGTCGACGACGGCGAGGACGCGTTCCGCGCCCTCGAGCGCGAGGTCGTGGCGGAGTCCCTGGAGACGTTCGGTGGCGTTCTCGCGCTCGGCGGGGGTGCGATCCTCGACGAGGGTACGAGGAGGCTCCTCGCCGGCCACACCGTGGTCTACCTGTCCGTCGAGCTGGCCGACGCGATCAAGCGCGTGGGCCTCGGCGCGGGCCGGCCCCTGCTGGCGCTGAACCCGCGCGCCACCCTGAAGCACCTGCTGGAGCAGCGCCGTCCGCTCTACCGGGAGGTGGCCACCCACACGGTCGCCACCGACGGCCGCGACGAGCCGAGCATCACCGCCGAAGTCGTGGCCGTGCTGGCCCGCGGCGGAGGACTGAAAAGCTGTGCCGGCCCTGCAGCGGAGAACTGAGGGATTCAGGCGGCGCCGGGTGCCGTGGGCTTCGGCTTCTCCAGGGCGATGAGCTCGGAGACGGTGGCGAAGCGGTAACCGCGGGCCTTCAGGCCGGCGAACATGGCGCTGAGCCCGCGCAGCGACACCAGCCGGTGATCCTTGCCGACGTCGTGGGCCAGGATGATCGAGCCGGGCTTGACGTTGTTCACGATGTCGCGGACCTGGCCGTCCGGGTCGTTCTGGAAGTGCAGCTCGCGCATCAGGTGCGACCACAGCACGATGTCGTAGTCGAGGCAGTCGGCGGCCAGCACCGTGGACCCGCCGAGATGACCGTACGGCGGGCGGAGCATGGTGGTCTCCCGGCCGAACACCTTCTTGATCATGTCGTGGGTGCGGTTCAGCTCGTCCAGCACACCGGCACGGTCCAGAGTGGCCAGGTCGTCGTGCGACCACGAGTGGTTGCCGATCTCGTGCCGGCCCATCCGGTTGCGTACCAGGTCGGCGTGCTTCTCCAGGTTGCCGCCCACCATGAAGAAGGTGGCCGGCACGCCCGCCTCGTCGAGCGCGTCGAGCACCATCGGCGTCCAGTTCGGCGCGGGCCCGTCGTCGAAGGTGAACGCCACCACCGGCTCGTCGGTCTCCACGAAGTACCGCACGCTCAGGTTCGCGGCCTTCAGCGTCTCCGGGGCGTCCGCGGCTGCCGCGTAGCCTCCGCTCACCGGCGGCCGGTCCCAGCCGAGCAGCTTGGGCACGCCGGCGACCCCGGTGGCGCCCAGTGCCGCGCCGCCCGCGGTGAACAGTGCCGCCCGGAGCGCGGCACGACGATTCATGGTCATATAGATGATCTCCCCCGTGTTGCGGCCGTGAGAGTAGCGGCCCGGCGCAACCTGACGTTCGGCCGGGCGGCGCGGTCCCTCGGGGCAGGAGAGGGAGGGATGCGGTGCGTCCTGGTTGCCGGGCCGGGCGTTTCGTCTGGTGGACCACGCCGCGGCCCTGCGGGGTCCCGCGATCGGGGCCTAATAGGGTGTGAGCCGTGGTGACGCGGATTCCGGTGACGGGTGACCGTCCATATGACGTGGTCGTGGGCCGAGGCCTGGCGGGCGAGCTGCCGTCGATGATCGAGGGCGCGGCCCGGGTGGCGGTGCTGCACCCGCCGGCGCTGCGGGCGCGCGCCGAGGCCGTCGCCGCGGCGGCCGGGGCCGCCACGGTGGTGCCGATCGAGGTGCCCGACGCCGAGCGCGGGAAGTCGATCGAGGTCGCGGCCCGGTGCTGGGACACCCTCGGCGAGGCGGGTTTCACCCGTACCGATGTGGTGGTGGGTGTCGGGGGTGGCGCGACCACCGACCTGGCCGGCTATGTCGCGGCGGCCTGGCTGCGCGGGGTCCGCTGGGTGCCGGTCGCCACGTCGGTCGCCGGCATGGTCGACGCCGCGGTCGGCGGCAAGACCGCGGTGAACATCGCCGCGGGCAAGAACCTGGTCGGCGCCTTCCATCCGCCCGCCGGGGTGATCTGCGACCTGGACGCCCTGGACACGCTGCCCGCCGCGGACATCGCGGCCGGTCTGGCCGAGGTGGTCAAGGGCGGGTTCATCGCCGACCCGCGGATCCTGGAGCTGATCGAGGCGGACCCGGCCGCGGCGCTGGACCCGCGCGGCGACGTGCTGCGCGAGCTGGTCGAGCGCAAGATCCGGGTGAAGGCCGACGTGGTCGGGGTGGACCTGTTGGAGTCCGGGCTGCGGGAGATCCTCAACTACGGCCACACGCTGGGTCACGCGATCGAGCGACACGAGAAGTACACCTGGAGGCACGGCGACGCCATCGCGGTGGGCCTGATCTTCGCGGCTGAGCTGGGGCGGCTGACCGGGCGGCTGGACGAGGCCACGGCCGCGCGGCACCGGACGGTCCTGGAGTCGCTGGGGCTGCCCACGGCGTACCGGGCGGACGCTTTCGACGATCTCCTGCCCGCCATGCGCGTCGACAAGAAGGCGCGGGCGGCCACCTTGCGTTTCGTCGTCCTGGACGGCCTGGCGAAGCCGGGCATCCTGGCCGGGCCGGACGAGGACGTGCTGCGCGCGGCCTACGCGGCGGTGGCCCGATGATCTACGTGCTGAACGGGCCGAACCTGGGCCGGCTGGGCCTGCGCGAGCCCGGCGTCTACGGCTCCTCGACGTACCAGGACCTGATCGACCTCTGCAAGAACACGGCCGACGATCTGGGCGTGACCGTCGAGGTCCGGCAGACGAATGCCGAGCACCAGATGCTCGAATGGCTCTACCAGGCCGCCGACGAGGGCGCCGACGTGGTGCTCAACCCGGGCGCCTGGACGCACTACAACTACGCGGTACGGGACGCCTGCGCGATGCTGCGCGGCAAACTGGTCGAGGTGCACATCTCGAACGTGCACACGCGTGAGGAGTTCCGGCACCATTCGGTGATTTCACCGGTCGCGACCGGGGTGATCGCGGGTCTCGGCTTTGACGGATATCGCCTGGCCCTGGAGCACATCGGGCGGTAGGCCCGATTCGCTCGCCCAGGGTTCGCGCCGGTAGAGTGGTTCGGTCACCGATACGTATCAAGATCACGCTCCGGATATCAAAGGCAGGACATGGCTTCCACCAACGACCTGAAGAACGGCCTGGTGCTCAACCTCGACGGCGAGCTGTGGAGCGTCGTGGAGTTCCAGCACGTCAAGCCGGGCAAGGGTCCGGCCTTCGTGCGGACCACGCTGAAGCACGTGCTCTCCGGCAAGGTGGTGGACAAGACCTTCAACGCGGGCACCAAGGTCGAGACCGCGACCGTGGACAAGCGCACGATGCAGTACCTGTACCAGGACGGGGACGACTACGTCTTCATGGACCTGGACACCTACGACCAGATCCACGTGCCCGGCGGCACGGTCGGCGAGAACGCCAACTACCTGCTCCCCGAGGCCGAGGCGACGGTCGCGCTGCACGAGGGCGTGCCGCTCTACATCGAGCTGCCGACCAGCGTGTTCCTCGAGGTCACCTACACCGAGCCCGGCCTGCAGGGTGACCGTTCCACCGGCGGCACCAAGCCGGCCACGGTCGAGACCGGCGCCACCGTCAACGTTCCGCTCTTCATCACCACCGGTGAGAAGATCAAGGTCGACACCCGCGACGGCCGCTACCTCGGCCGCAGCTGATGGCCGAAGGTCCCAAGAAGGAACGGCTTGCGCGCCGCAAGGCGCGCAAGCGTGCGCTGGACGTCCTCTTCGAGGCCGACCTGCGTGATCTGCCGCCGGGCCAGGTGCTGCTCACCTACCTGGACCGGATCGCCCGCCCGCACCCCGAGCATCTCGAGTACTCGAAGACGCTCATCGACGGTGTCGCGAAGAATCTGGACCGCATCGACGAGCTGATCGCCAGCTACGCCGAGGGCTGGACCATCGACCGGATGCCGACCGTGGACCGCAACCTGGCCCGGATCGCCGTCTACGAACTGCTCTACGAGGCGGACGTGGACGACCCGGTGGCGATCACGGAGGCGGTCGAGCTGGCGAAGGAGATGTCGACCGACGACAGCCCGCGTTTCCTCAACGGGCTGCTCGACCGGATCGCGGCGTTCGCCACTCGCTGATCTGCATGAGGAACGGCCCGGACGCTCGCGTCCGGGCCGTTTCTGCGTATACGCGAAAGCCCGCGCCGGGGGGACGCGGGCTTTACGGGGGGCACTACGGGGTGTTGCTGATCTGTTAAGCCGGGCCGGCGCTTCTTCAGCTGGCGAAGAAAGCGCGCGGGTCGGCGACGAGCACACCCTGCTCGGTCAGGCGCTCGATGAGGCCGGACGGCGAGATGTCGTAGACGATGGCGAGGGCGCGCAGATCGTCGGCACGGATGGAGAGGACGCGGCCGTTGTAGTCGCCGCGCTGCTGCTGGATCGCTCGGGCGTACCGCGCCACGTAGGCGAGGTCCTCGCCGGTGGTGTCGTACAGTTTCTCGAGGTCAAGCACGATCTTGTTGGTGGCCTCGAGCCGGATGCCGCTGCCGTCGGGCAGCAGTTCCGAGACGGGCACCCGGTAGAAGTCGGCCAGTTCGGCCAGGCGCGACACGGTGACCGCACGGTCGCCCCGCTCGTAGGAGCCCACGACGACCGCCTTCCAGCGGCCGTTGGACTTCTCTTCGACCCCCTGCAGGGACAGGCCCTGCTGCTGGCGGATGGAGCGCAGGCGAGCGCCCAGCGACTTCGCGTACTCAGACGGCATATGGACACTCCCGGTACTGTGCTGGCCCGTGAGGGTTCCTTTCCTCACGGATCGCTACGCTGCGTGACGGTACGGAGTTTGCGACCGCCGGTCAAGTGTTGGTTACCGATGAGTCGCGCTGGCCCGCCCCAAAGTCACCGGCTGTATCCCTACACGAGGGGATTTGTCCGGTCTGCTCTAGTCAGACACGTCACCATCAGGAACGTGGCGTCCGCTGGTAACGTAGCGTCAGCCAGCGGGTCCATGTCTTTCGCGGGACCCGCACCGACATCCTTTAACGACCCGTCCCGTGAGGCGGGGAAGGAGGTCCGCCGTGGCGCAGCCACGCGCAGACGCGCCCAGCAAGATCATTTTGGCGGGGTCCGACCTGCACCGGGTCGTCGACCGCATCGCCCATCAGATCCTGGAGAAGACCTCCGGCGCCACCGGCACCGTGCTTCTCGGCATCCCCACCCGGGGCGTCCCGCTGGCCCACCGGCTCGCGGCCCGCATCCACGCCTTCGAGGGCGTCGACGTGCCGGTCGGTTCCCTGGACATCACGCTCTACCGCGACGACCTGCGCCTCCAGGCCACCCGCGCGCTCGGCCGGACCGAGCTGCCGGCCGGTGGCATCGACGGCCTGCGGGTGATCCTGGTCGACGACGTGCTCTTCTCCGGCCGCTCGGTCCGCGCCGCCCTGGACGCCCTCAAGGATCTCGGCCGGCCCAGCTCGGTGCAGCTCGCCGTCCTGGTCGATCGCGGTCACCGGCAGTTGCCGATCCGCGCCGACTACGTCGGCAAGAACATCCCGACGGCGCTCAGCGAGAGCGTCAAGGTGGCGCTCACCGAGATCGACGGCGCCGACGAGGTCAAACTGATCGGAGGCCTCACGTGATCAAGCACCTGCGCTCCGCCGCCGACCTGGACGCGGCCACCGCCACGCTGATCCTGGACACCGCCGCCGAGATGGCCGCGCTCTCCGGCCGCGAGGTCAAGAAGCTGCCGGCGCTGCGCGGCCGCACCGTGGTCAACCTCTTCTACGAGGACTCCACCCGGACCCGGATCTCCTTCGAGGCGGCCGCCAAGCGGCTCTCCGCCGACGTCATCAACTTCTCCGCCAAGGGCTCCAGCGTGTCGAAGGGCGAGAGCCTCAAGGACACCGCGCTGACCCTGCAGGCGATGGGCGCCGACGCCGTGGTGATCCGGCACTCGGCCAGCGGCGCCCCGCACCGGCTGGCGAACTGGGTGGACGGCTCGGTGGTCAACGCCGGCGACGGCACCCACGAGCACCCGACGCAGGCGCTGCTGGACGCTTACACGATGCGGTCCCGGCTGGGCCGGCTGGACGGCCTCAAGGTCGCGATCGTGGGTGACGTGCTTCACAGTCGGGTCGCGCGCTCCAACGTCCTGCTGCTCACCACCCTCGGCGCCGACGTCACACTGGTCGGGCCGCCCACCCTGATCCCGTTGGACGTGGCCGCCGCGCTGTCGAAGAGCACGAAAGTGTCGTACGACCTCGATAGCGTTCTCCCCGACTCGGATGTCGTGATGATGCTGCGGGTGCAGACCGAGCGGATGCAGGATTCCTACTTCCCCTCCGCCCGGGAGTACAGCCGTCGCTACGGACTCGACATGCCGCGCATGAGGAAGCTGCCCGAGCACGCCGTCGTCATGCACCCCGGTCCGATGAACCGGGGCATGGAGATCGCGCCCGAGGTGGCCGACTCGCCCCGCTCCACCATCGTCGAACAGGTCGCCAACGGCGTCAGCGTCCGGATGGCCGTCCTCTACCTGCTGCTGGGAGGCAAGTGATGGCGTACCTGCTCAAGGGCGTCTCGATCCTCGGCGCCGCGCCGACCGACCTGTACATCAACGACGGGGTGATCTCCGCTCCGGTGCCGGACGCCGAGGTCATCGACGCGGCCGGCCTGGTCGCGCTGCCCGGCCTGGTGGACGTGCACACCCACCTGCGCGAGCCCGGCCGGGAGGACGCGGAGACCGTCGAGACCGGCTCCCGCGCCGCCGCCCTGGGCGGCTACACCGCGGTCTGCGCGATGGCCAACACGTCGCCGGTCGCCGACACCGCCGGCGTGGTCGAGCAGGTCTGGCGCCTGGGCCGGGAGGCCGGCCTGGTCGACGTGCAGCCGATCGGCGCGGTCACGGTCGGCCTGGCCGGCAAGCAGATGGCCGAGCTCGGCGCGATGGCGTCCTCGGCGGCCGACGTGCGGATCTTCTCCGACGACGGCTTCTGCGTGGCCGACCCCAAGCTGATGCGCCGCGCCCTGGAGTACGTGAAGGCGTTCGACGGCGTCATCGCCCAGCACGCCGAGGAGCCGCGGCTCACCGAGGGCGCGCAGATGCACGAGGGCGAGGTCAGCACCCGCCTCGGGCTCACCGGCTGGCCGGCGGTCGCCGAGGAGGCGATCATCGCCCGCGACGTGCTGCTGGCCGAGCACGTCGGCAGCCGCCTGCACGTCTGCCACGTCTCCACCGCCGGGTCGGTCGAGGTGCTGCGGCAGGCCAAGGCCCGTGGCGTCCGGGTGACCGCCGAGGTCACCCCGCACCACCTGCTGCTCACCGACGAGCGCGCGGAGGGTTACGACCCGGTCTTCAAGGTCAACCCCCCGTTGCGGACGCGCAGCGACGTCGAAGCCCTCCGTCAGGCCCTGCTGGACGGGGTCATCGACGTGGTGGCCACCGACCACGCGCCGCACGCCGTGCAGGACAAGGAATGCGAGTGGTCGTACGCCCGGCCCGGCATGCTCGGCCTGGAGACCGCGCTGCCGATCGTGCTGAGCGTCTTCGGCCCGAAATGGGACCTGATCGCCGACCGCATGTCGATCGCGCCGGCCCGCATCGCCGGGCTGGACGGGCACGGCGGCGACCTCACGAAGGCCGGGACTCCGGCCAACCTCACGCTGGTGGACCCGTCGGTCCAGCGGGTCGTCGACCCGGCGGAGCTGGCGAGCATCAGCCGCAACACGCCGTACGCGGGCATGACCCTGCCCGGTCGCATCGTGGCGACCTTCCTGCGGGGCGAGGCGACGGTTCTGGACGGGAAGGCAGTTAAGTGACGTCGAAGGCAATCCTCGTCCTGGAGGACGGGCGGACATTCCACGGCACGGCGTACGGCGCCGTCGGCGAGACGTTCGGCGAGGCGGTGTTCACCACCGGCATGACCGGATACCAGGAGGTGCTCACCGACCCCTCGTTCCACCGGCAGGTCGTCGTGCAGACCGCGCCGCAGATCGGCAACACCGGCGTCAACGACGAGGACGACGAGTCCGACCGCATCTGGGTCGCCGGCTACGTGGTCCGCGATCCGGCCCGCCGGCCGTCCAACTGGCGTTCCACCGGTGACCTCGGCGAGCGCCTGGCGGCCGAGGGCGTCGTCGGCATCAGCGGCGTCGACACCCGCGCCCTGACCCGCCACCTGCGGGAGCGCGGCGCCATGCGGGTCGGCGTGTCCAGCGTCGACCTCGACCCGGCCGCCCTGCTGGAGCGGGTCAAGGCCCAGCCGCAGATGCTCGGCGCCGACCTGTCCGCTCAGGTGACCACCGACGCGCTCTACACCGTGAAGGCCGAGGGCGAGCACCGCTACACGGTCGCCGCGCTCGACCTGGGTATCAAGCGCAACGTCTCGCGCCGGCTCGCCGAACGCGGCGTGACCACGCACATCTTCCCGGCCTCCTCCTCGATCGAGGACCTGCTCGCGGTCAGCCCGGACGCGGTGTTCTTCTCGCCCGGCCCCGGCGACCCGGCCACGGCCGACGGCCCGGTCGCGCTCGCCCGGGAGGTGATGCGCCGCGAGATGCCGCTGTTCGGCATCTGCTTCGGCAGCCAGATCCTCGGCCGCGCGCTCGGCTTCGGCACCTACAAGCTGGGGTACGGCCACCGCGGCATCAACCAGCCGGTCTTCGACAAGACCACCGGCAAGGTCGAGGTGACCAGCCACAACCACGGTTTCGCCGTGGACGCACCCGTAGGGCAGCGCATCGACACCGAGTTCGGCGGTGTCGAGGTCTCGCACGTCTGCCTGAACGACAACGTGGTGGAGGGTCTGCGGGGCCTCGAGGTCCCCGCCTTCACCGTCCAGTACCACCCCGAGGCCGCTGCCGGCCCGCACGACGCGGACTACCTGTTCGACCGGTTCGTCGAGCTCGTGGAAAAGAAGGGCTGACCGACATGCCGAAACGTGAAGATCTCAAGCACGTCATGGTGATCGGGTCCGGCCCGATCGTCATCGGCCAGGCCTGCGAGTTCGACTACTCGGGCACCCAGGCCTGCCAGGTCCTGCGGTCCGAGGGCATCCGGGTCTCCCTGGTCAACTCGAACCCGGCCACGATCATGACCGACCCGCAGTTCGCCGACGCGACCTACGTCGAGCCGATCACGCCCGAGTTCGTCGAGCTGGTCATCGCCCGGGAGCGCCCCGACGCGATCCTGCCGACCCTCGGCGGCCAGACCGCGCTGAACACCGCGATCGCCCTGCATGAGAGCGGCGTCCTGGAGAAGTACGGCGTCGAGCTGATCGGCGCCAACGTCGACGCCATCCGCAAGGGCGAGGACCGCCAGCTCTTCAAGGACATCGTCGCCAAGGCCGGCGGCGAGACCCCGCGCTCGCGGGTCTGCCACTCGATGGACGAGGTCCGCGCGACGGTCGCCGAGATCGGCCTGCCGGTCGTCATCCGGCCGTCGTTCACCATGGGGGGCCTCGGCTCCGGCATGGCGCACACGGCCGAGGACCTGGAGCAGATCGCCGGCGCCGGCCTGGCCGCCTCCCCGGTGCACGAGGTGCTCATCGAGGAGAGCGTGCTCGGCTGGAAGGAGTACGAGCTCGAGCTGATGCGCGACAAGCACGACAACGTCGTGGTCGTCTGCTCGATCGAGAACATCGACCCGATGGGCGTGCACACCGGCGACAGCGTGACCGTGGCCCCGGCCATGACGCTCACCGACCGGGAGTACCAGAAGCTGCGGGACCTGGGCATCGCCGTGCTCCGTGAGGTCGGCGTGGACACCGGCGGCTGCAACATCCAGTTCGCGATCAACCCGGACGACGGCCGGATGATCGTGATCGAGATGAACCCGCGGGTCTCCCGGTCCTCGGCGCTGGCGTCGAAGGCCACCGGCTTCCCGATCGCCAAGATCGCGGCGAAGCTGGCCATCGGCTACACCCTCGACGAGATCCCCAACGACATCACGCTCAAGACCCCGGCCGCCTTCGAGCCGGCCCTGGACTACGTGGTCGTCAAGATCCCGCGGTTCGCGTTCGAGAAGTTCCCGGGCGCGGACAAGGAGCTCACCACCACGATGAAGTCGGTCGGCGAGGCGATGAGCCTGGGCCGCAACTTCGCCGAGGCGCTGAACAAGGCGATGCGGTCGATGGAGACCAAGGCCGTCGGCTTCTGGACTCTCGAGGACGGCCCGCAGACGCTGGAGGAGACCCTGGCGGAGCTGCGGATCCCGCACGACGGCCGGCTTTACACCGTCGAGCGGGCGTTCCGGCTCGGCGCGACGGTCGAGCAGGTGCACGAGGCCAGCGGCCGGATCGACCCGTGGTTCCTGGACGAGATCAAGGCCCTGGTCGACCTGCGGGCCGAGATCCTGGCCGCGCCGGTCCTCGACGAGGACCTGCTGCGCCGGGCCAAGCGGTCCGGGCTCTCCGACCGCCAGCTCGCCGTGCTGCGGCCCGAGCTGGCCGGTGAGGACGGCGTCCGCGCGCTGCGGCACCGGATCGGCCTGCGCCCGGTTTACAAGACCGTGGACACCTGTGCCGCCGAGTTCCAGGCGAACACCCCCTACCACTACTCGTCGTACGACGAGGAGACCGAGGTGGCGCCGAGCGACCGGCCCAAGGTGATCATCCTGGGTTCCGGGCCGAACCGGATCGGCCAGGGCATCGAGTTCGACTACTCCTGCGTGCACGCCGTGCAGGCGCTGCGGGGGGTCGACTTCGAGACCGTCATGGTCAACTGCAACCCGGAGACGGTCTCCACCGACTACGACACCGCCGACCGGCTCTACTTCGAGCCGCTCACCTTCGAGGACGTCCTCGAGGTGTTCCACGCCGAGGACAGCTCCGGCAAGGCCGCCGGCGGCCCCGGCGTGATCGGCGTGATCGTGCAGCTCGGTGGCCAGACCCCGCTCGGGCTGGCGAACCGGCTCAAGGCCGCCGGTATCCCGATCGTCGGCACCAGCCCCGAGTCGATCGACCTGGCCGAGGACCGTGGCCTGTTCGGCGCGCTGCTCAACGACAACGGGCTGCGCTCGCCGGATCACGGCACCGCCACCAGCTTCAGCGAGGCCAAGGCCATCGCCGACACGATCGGATACCCGGTCCTGGTACGCCCGTCCTACGTGCTGGGCGGCCGAGGCATGGAGATCGTCTACGACGAGCCGACGCTCAAGGGCTACATCGAGCGGGCCACCGAGATCTCGCCGGACCACCCGGTGCTCGTCGACCGGTTCCTGGACGACGCCATCGAGATCGACGTTGACGCGCTCTGCGACGCCACCGGCGAGGTCTACCTGGGTGGCGTCATGGAGCACATCGAGGAGGCCGGCATCCACTCCGGCGACTCGGCCTGCTCGCTGCCGCCGATCAACCTGGCCGCCTCGCACATCGCCGAGGTCCGCCGCTACACCGAGTCGCTGGCCCGCGGCATCGGCGTGCGCGGCCTGATGAACGTGCAGTACGCGCTCAAGGACGAGGCCCTCTACGTCCTGGAGGCCAACCCGCGCGCCTCACGGACCGTGCCGTTCGTCTCCAAGGCGACCGCGGTGCCGCTGGCCAAGGCGGCCGCCCGGATCATGCTCGGCGCCACCATCGCCGACCTGCGGGCCGAGGGCATGCTGCTGCCCGAGGGCGACGGCGGCACCACGCCGGACGGCGCGCCGATCGCGATCAAGGAGGCGGTGCTGCCGTTCAAGCGGTTCCGCACCCTCTCCGGCAAGAACGTGGACAGCCTGCTCAGCCCGGAGATGAAGTCGACCGGCGAGGTGATGGGCATCGACGCCGGCTACGGCCAGGCGTTCGCCAAGTCGCAGGCCGCCGCCTACGGTTCGCTGCCGACCAGCGGCAAGGTCTTCGTCTCGGTCGCCAACCGGGACAAGCGGTCGATGATCTTCCCGGTGAAGCGGCTCGCCGACCTGGGCTTCGAGATCGTCACCACGGCCGGCACCGGCGAGGTGCTGCGACGGTACGGCATCGACTGCGAGATCGTCCCGAAGCACTACGAGAACCCGGGGCAGCGCAACGCGGTCGAGCTGATCCTGGCCGGCGAGATCGCGCTGATCATCAACACGCCGCAGGGCTCGGGCGCCAGCGCCCGCCTCGACGGATACGAGATCCGCAGCGCCGCGGTCACCGCCGACGTGCCGAGCATCACCACGGTGCCGGGCGCTGCCGCGGCGGTGATGGGCATCGAGGCGCTCCGCGCCGGCGACATGACGGTCCGCCCGCTCCAGGAACTGCACAAGATCCTCCGCGGTGACCTGGCATGACCGGGCCCGCTCGCCGCGGCGCGGCCCTCGCCTCGCGGGTGGCCTCGTGAGCCTGTTCTCGAACGTCGCCCGGCCGGCTCTGTTCCGGCTGGGCGGCGGTGACGCCGAACACGCCCACGAGTGGACGCTGAACCGGCTCGCCGCGCTGCCCGCCCCGGCCCTGGCCGCCATGCGCCGGTGGTACGGCTTCGCCAACCCGGTCGAGGTCTTCGGCGTCCGGTTCCCGAACCGGGTCGGCCTGGCCGCCGGCATGGACAAGAACGGCATCGCCCTGCCCGCGTGGCCGGCGCTCGGCTTCGGCTTCGTCGAGGTCGGCACCGTCACCGCCAAGCCGCAACCGGGCAACGACAAGCCGCGCCTGTTCCGGGCCAAGGCCAGCGAGGGCATCATCAACCGGATGGGCTTCAACAACGCCGGCGCGGCAGCCCTGGCCGACCGCCTGGCGGCGCTGGGCCCGCTCGACGTGCCGCTCGGCATCTCGCTCGGCAAGTCCAAGGTCACGCCGCTGGAGGACGCGGTCGAGGACTACCTCACGTCCTACCGGCTGCTCCAGCCGTACGCGGACTACATCGCGGTGAACGTCTCCTCGCCGAACACTCCGGGCCTGCGTTCCCTGCAGGACAAGGACTCGATCGCGGCCCTGCTGAACGCCCTCGCCGGGCCGGTGCCGGTGCTGGTCAAGATCGCGCCCGACCTGACCGAGCCCGCCATCGCCGAGCTCCTCGAGGTCTGCCTGGAACACGGCGCGGCCGGCATCATCGCCACCAACACCACGCTGTCGCGGGACGGGCTCGCCTCCGCCGACCAGCACCTCGCCGGTGAGTCCGGCGGGCTGTCCGGGGCGCCGCTGACCGCACGGGCCCGCGAGGTGGTCCGGTTCGTGCACACCGAGAGCGGCGGCCGGCTGCCGATCATCGGAGTGGGCGGGATCATGTCGGTCGACGACGCGTCCCGGATGTTCGACGCCGGAGCCGCGCTGGTGCAGCTCTACTCCGGTTTCATCTACCAGGGGCCGGACCTGGTCCTGGCGGTCGCCCGCGGCGCCCGCCCGTCGCGAGTCGCAGCCGCGCGATGACCGCGGCCGGGCGCGATGACGATCTCGCGCTCGACCCGCTGCCCGGGCCC
>NZ_BOMZ01000024.1 GCF_016862455.1 Actinoplanes utahensis | reverse complement strand
GGCCCGGGTAGCGGCGGCGCGGGTCGCCCTGGCCCGGGTAGCGGCGGCGCGGACACCACTCACCTCCATGGCATGGGCAGCACTCACCTTGATGGCGCGGGCTGTACGGATTCGGATGGCGCGGGCAGCGACAGCCTCGATGGCACGGGGAACCCGAGTTCGGATGGCGCGGGCAGCACGGATTCGGACGGCGCGGGCGTCCGGGGTCTTCGTGGCGCGGGCCCGGTCGTGGACGGGGGGATCTCCGGCGGCGCGGACGGTCTGAGCGCGGAGGATCTGCTGGCGCTGGACCGGGCGCACGTGTGGCATCCCTACGGGCCGATGCCCGGCCGTTCCGACCCCTACCTCGTGGAGAGCGCCGAGGGCGTACGGCTGCGCCTGGCCGACGGCCGCGAACTGATCGACGGGATGTCGTCCTGGTGGGCGGCGATCCACGGCTACCGGAACCCGGTGCTGGACGCGGCCCTGGCCGGCCAGGCGGGGCGGATGAGCCACGTGATGTTCGGCGGGCTCACCCACGAGCCGGCGATCCGGCTCGCGGCCCAACTGGTGGAGATCACGCCGGACGGCCTCGAACACGTCTTCCTCTGCGACTCCGGCTCGGTCGGCGTGGAGGTGGCGATCAAGATGGCGCTCCAGGCGCAGAAGGCGCTGGGCCGGCCCGGACGGCGCCGCCTCGCGACCTGGCGTGGCGGATATCACGGCGACACCTTCCATCCGATGAGCGTCTGCGATCCGGTCGGCGGGATGCACACCCTCTGGACCGGTGTCCTCCCGGTGCAGATCTTCGCCGGTCCGCCGCCCGCGGAGTGGGACGAGCGCTACGCCGCCGAGCTGACCGCCATGATCGAACGGCACGCGGACGAGATCGCCGCCGTGATCGTCGAGCCGGTGGTGCAGGGTGCGGGCGGGATGCGGTTCCACCATCCGGAGTACCTGCGGGTGCTGCGCGAGGCGACGGCCGCGCACGGGATCTTCCTGATCTTCGACGAGATCGCGACCGGGTTCGGCCGGACGGGCCGGTTCTTCGGCGCCGATCACGCCGGGGCGAGCCCGGACATCATGTGCCTGGGCAAAGCCCTGACCGGTGGATACCTGACCCTCGCGGCGACGCTGTGCACCCGTGAGGTGGCCGCGGCGATCTCGGCGGGGGAGGGCGGCGGGCTGGCGCACGGCCCGACGTTCATGGGGAACCCCCTGGCCTGTGCCGTCGCCCTGGCCTCCCTGGACCTCCTGCGGACCGGCGGGCGCGGCACACACGACCTTGCGGGCGTGGGCGAGCGCAGCGACCTTGCGGGTCGGGGCGAGCGCAGCGACCTTGCGGGCCGGGGCGGGCGTGGCGACCTTCCGGCCGGCGGCCGGCGGGCGGGGCACGACGAACGCGCGGGTGCGGGCGGGTGGGCGACGAGCGTACCGAGAATCGAAACCGCTCTGAAGGACGGCCTGGAACCGCTCCGCGGACGTCGTGGGGTCGCCGACGTGCGGGTCCTGGGCGCCATCGGCGTCGTGCAACTGGACCACCCGGTGGACATGGCGGCCGCGACCGCGGCGGCGGTGGCCGAGGGCGTCTGGCTGCGGCCGTTCCGGGACCTGATCTACACCATGCCGCCGTTCGTCACCGACGACGCGGATCTCGCCCGCATTACCGCGGGAATCACCGCCGCGGTGGCGGCTAGCTGACACGAGAGAAGGAATTGTTCATGGAGACCTTCGGCGAACGACTCCACAAGGCGGTTGCGGAGCGTGGCCCACTGTGCGTCGGCATCGATCCGCATGCATCTCTTCTGGAGCGGTGGGGCCTCACCGACGACATCACCGGCCTGGAGCGCTTCGCCCGTACGGTGGTCGAGGCGCTGGCCGATCGGGTGGCTGTCCTGAAGCCACAGTCCGCATTTTTTGAGAGATTTGGCTCACGTGGCGTCGCTGTTCTTGAGTCAACTATCCGACAGTCCCGAGAGGCCGGTGCTCTTGTCCTTCTGGACGTGAAGCGTGGCGACATCGGCTCGACGATGGCCGCGTACGCCGACGCGTATCTGAATCCTGTGAGTACCCTCTGTTCTGACGCGATTACTGTGAGTCCCTATCTCGGAGTCGGATCTTTGCAGCCGGCGTTCGACCTGGCGGCCGCTCACGGGGGTGGCGTCTTCGTCCTCGCGCTCACCTCGAACCCCGAGGGGCCGGCCGTCCAGCACGCTGTCACGGTGGGCGGAAAAACTGTCGCGCAAACGGTGATCGATGAGATTTCCCAGGTCAATGCGGGTGCGCAGCCGCTCGGCAGTCTCGGTCTGGTGGTCGGCGCGACGATCGGCGAGACCGGCCACGACCTCTCCGCGGTCAACGGTCCGCTGCTCGCTCCGGGCCTCGGAGCCCAGGGTGGGACGCCCGATGACCTGCGTGCCGTCTTCGGCGAAAGCCTGCACAACGTGTTGCCGTCGTACTCACGCGAGGTTCTCGCCGCGGGCCCGGAGATCGCCGATCTGAGGGCCGCGACGGACCGGGTTCTGGCCGGCGTGCGCGCCGCGCTCGGGTGAAACGGCCTGCTTATCAGCCTGCCGCAGAGCCGTGCCGGGGGTACCCCCACGTTGCCGAAAGCCGATTTGACCGCTAGTTCTCCCGGCGCTGGGAACCACATGCCCCTTTGGTTACCTGGCACACCACGTTTCACGACAAGCGCCGGTATGAACTACCGCCGCTCTGGGACCTGAGGAGAACTGGTGCCGCTCCCGTCACTGAGCCCCGAACAGCGCCAAGCTGCGCTCGAGAAGGCCGCGGAAGTTCGCAAGGCTCGGGCTGAGCTGAAGGAACAGCTCAAGTCCGGCAAGACCACCCTCGCCGCCGTGCTCGAGCGCGCGGAAGGCGACGAGGTCGTCGGCAAGCTGAAGGTCTCGGCCGTGCTTCAGGCGCTGCCGGGCATCGGCAAGATCCGTGCGACCCAGATCATGGAGAAGCTGAAGATCGCCGAGAGCCGCCGGCTCCGGGGTCTCGGCGACCAGCAGCGCAAGGCCCTCCTGGGGGAGTTCGCTGCGAACTGACTCACCGGCTCGTGTAGGAATGAGCCGTGAGCATGGATGACGACGCGCAGCCGGAGGCCCGCCTCACCGTTCTTTCCGGCCCCTCAGGGGTCGGGAAGGACAGTGTGATCGAGCTGATCCGGCTGCGCTCGCCGTGGATCAGACTCTCGGTGTCGGTGACGACCCGCAAGAAGCGCGATTACGAGACCGACGGCGAGCACTATCACTTCGCGACCAGGGCCGAGTTCCAGCGACTGATCGACGGTAATCAGCTGCTGGAGTGGGCCGAATTCGCGGGCAACCTCTACGGCACGCCCCGCGCACAGGTCGAGGGCTGGCTCAAAGAGGGCCGGCCCGTTCTCTTGAAGATCGATCTGCAGGGCGCGCGGCAGGTGCGGGCCGCCATGCCGGACGCCCAGCTGGTCTTCCTCGCCCCACCGAGCGTCGAGGAGCTCCAGCGCCGCCTGATCGGCCGGGGCACCGACGACGAGGAGACGATCAAGCGCCGTCTCGCTCATGCCGACGAGGAGCTGGCCGCCGAGTCGGAATTCGACGTCACCGTAATCAACGACTTCGTCGAACGTGCTGCTGACGAGCTGGTAGGATTGCTCGGTTCGTTATACCTGGCACACGAGCATTAAGGATTTACCACGTGGGAACCATCGCGAACCCCGAAGGCATCACCAACCCGCCCATCGACGAGCTGCTCGACAAGACCTCGTCGAAGTACTCGCTGGTGATCTTCGCGGCTAAGCGCGCCCGCCAGGTCAACGCTTACTACAGCCAGCTCGGCGAGGGCCTCCTGGAGTATGTCGGCCCCCTGGTGGAGACCACCCCGCAGGAGAAGCCGCTCTCCATCGCCATGCGTGAGATCAACGCCGGGCTGCTGACCGCCGAGGCGACCGACAACCCGTGATCTGACTCGATCTCTTGATCCCGCGTCCCGCATGATGGGCGCGGGATCAATTGTCATCTGAGGTCGTTTCGTGCCGATGGGGGATTCGTGACCGAGATCGTGCTGGGCGTGGGCGGGGGCATCGCCGCCTACAAGGCGTGTGAGCTGCTTCGCCTGTTCACCGAGTCGGGGCACGGCGTCCGGGTGGTCCCCACCGCGTCGGCGCTGAAGTTCGTCGGCGAGCCGACCTGGGCGGCCCTCTCCGGCCGGCCGGTCGCCACCGGCGTGTGGGACGACGTGCACGAGGTGCCGCACGTGCGGATCGGCCGGGCCGCGGAGCTGGTCGTGGTCGCGCCCGCCACCGCCGACCTGCTGGCCAAGGCGGCCCACGGGATCGCCGACGACCTGCTCACCAACACGCTGCTCACGGCCACGTGCCCGATCGTGTACGCGCCGGCCATGCACACCGAGATGTGGGAGAACCCGGCGACCCGGGCGAACGTGACCACGCTGCGGGAGCGCGGGGCGATCGTGATCGAGCCCGCCGTCGGCCGGCTGACCGGGAAGGACACCGGCAAGGGGCGGCTCCCGGATCCCTCCGCGATCTTCGAGATCGCGATGCGCGTACACCGCAGGGGTCTTGATCTCGATCTCGCCGGCCGGCACGTCGTGGTGACCGCCGGCGGCACCCGCGAGCCGCTCGACCCGGTCCGCTTCCTGGGCAACCGCTCGTCCGGCAAACAGGGGTACGCCCTGGCCAAGGCCGCCGCCGCACGCGGAGCACGGGTGACACTCGTCTCGGCGAACGTGTCGCTGCCGGACCCCGCCGGAGTGGATCTCGTCCGGGTCGGCACCACCGAGGAGCTGCGCAAGGCCACCGTGGAGGCCGCCGCTTCGGCGGACGTCGTGGTGATGGCCGCGGCGCCCGCCGACTTCCGGCCCGCGACGGTCGCCGAGCAGAAGATCAAGAAGGCCGACGGGGGTACGCCCGACGCGATCACCCTCGTCACGAACCCGGACATCGCGGCCGAACTGGGCGCGGCCAAGCGTCCCGGCCAGATTCTCGTCGCCTTCGCCGCGGAGACTCACGACGCGCTGGAGAACGCTCGTGGCAAGCTGGTTCGTAAGCGTGCCGACCTGATCGTCGTCAATGAGGTAGGGGTCGACCGGGTCTTCGGTCAGGACCGCAACACCGTCACACTGTTGGGGGCGGACGGCTTCACCGCCACGCACGGGGAACTGCCCAAAGACGATGTGGCCGATATGATTTTCGATCAAGTCGCCACGCGCCTGGAAGCCCAGGTCCTCCACGCTGAGCGACCCTGACTACACTTCCGCGTTACGTTGTAATTCGACAAATCTGAGGAGCACCGTGGCACGCCGCCTGTTCACCTCCGAGTCGGTCACGGAAGGCCACCCGGACAAGATCGCTGACCAGATCAGCGACGGGATTCTCGACGCCCTGCTCGCGCAGGACCCCCGCAGCCGGGTCGCGGTGGAGACGCTGATCACCACCGGGCAGGTGCACGTGGCGGGTGAGGTCACCACGCAGGCGTACGCCGACATCCCCAGCATCGTTCGCGACACCATCCTGCGGATCGGTTACGACTCGTCGAAGAAGGGCTTCGACGGCGCGTCCTGCGGCGTGAGCGTCTCCATCGGCTCGCAGTCGCCCGACATCGCGCAGGGTGTCGACACCGCCATCGAGGAGCGCGAGGGCGAGGCCGGCGACAAGCTGGACAGCCAGGGCGCCGGCGACCAGGGCATGATGTTCGGCTTCGCCTGCTCGGAGACGCCCGAGCTGATGCCGCTGCCGATCGCGCTGGCGCACCGGCTGGCCCGCCGCCTGTCGACCGCCCGCAAGGACGGCACGATCCCCTACCTGCGCCCCGACGGCAAGACCCAGGTCACCATCGAGTACGACGGCCTCCGCCCGGCCCGCCTCGACACCGTCGTCGTGTCGTCGCAGCACGCCGCCGACATCTCCCTGGAGTCGCTGCTCACCCCGGACGTGCGCGAGCACGTGATCGGGCCCGAGCTGGAGGGCCTCGGCCTGGACACCGAGGGCTACCGGCTGCTGGTCAACCCGACCGGCCGGTTCGAGATCGGCGGCCCGATGGGCGACGCCGGCCTCACCGGTCGCAAGATCATCGTCGACACCTACGGTGGGTACGCCCGGCACGGTGGCGGCGCGTTCTCCGGCAAGGACCCGTCGAAGGTGGACCGCTCCGCGGCGTACGCCACCCGCTGGGTCGCCAAGAACGTGGTGGCCGCCGGCCTGGCCGAGCGCTGCGAGATCCAGGTCGCCTACGCCATCGGCAAGGCGCACCCGGTCAGCCTGTTCGTCGAGACGTTCGGCACCGAGAACGTGCCGGTCGAGCGGATCGAGAAGGCCATCGGCGAGGTCTTCGACCTGCGCCCGGCCGCGATCATCCGCGACCTCGACCTGCTGCGCCCGATCTACCAGCAGACCGCGGCGTACGGCCACTTCGGCCGCGAGCTCCCGGACCTCAAGTGGGAGAGCACCGACCGCGCCCAGGACCTGAAGAACGCCGCGTCCTGACCCGTTCCGCATCGCCGGCCGGCGTCCCTCTCCGGGGTGCCGGCCGTTCTCGTCGATCCGACCGGGCCGGGATCGCGTGTTCGTTCGCATGAGTCTTCCGATCGGTTCCGACGACTACGTTCCGGACTGAGATCCCGTCACCCCGCCCTCCCAACCACCGGCCCTCCCAA
>NZ_BOMZ01000023.1 GCF_016862455.1 Actinoplanes utahensis | reverse complement strand
TCCCACCACCGGCCCCGCTCCACCGGCCCCGCCCCACCGGCCCCGCTCGCTTCGGGCGGGCGGTGATTGCCCAAGATCGCTGGCGGGTCGCGAGAAGTGTCAGAGGGGGCGGGCAGAATGCTCGGTGATGGGGAGCAAGGGGAGTCGAAGCGAGCGGGAGCCGGCGGAGCGGCTGCCCGTCGCCAGAGTGTGCGTGGACATGCCGTTGGCGCATCTGGACCGGCCGTTCGACTATCTGATCCCGGCCACCGACGACGAGGCGGCGCAGCCGGGCGTGCGGGTGAAGGTCCGGTTCGCGGGGCAGTTGGTGAGCGGATTCCTGCTCGACCGGGTGGAGAGCTCCGAGCACGGGGGAAAGCTGGCCTTCCTGGAGAAGGTGGTCTCCCCCGAGCGGGTGCTCGATCCGGAGATCGCCCGGTTGGCCCGCGCGGTGGCGGACCGCTATGCCGGAAACCTCGCCGACGTCCTGCGCCTGGCGGTCCCACCACGCCACGCCCGGGTGGAGTCCCAGGCCACCCCACCGCCGTCCGCGCCGGGGCAGGCCACCGTGCCATCGTCCGCGCCGCGACCGGCCACCCCACCGCCGTCCGCGCCGGGGCAGGCCACCGTGCCATCGTCCGCGCCGCGACCGGCCACCGTGCCGTCGTCCGTGCCGGGGCAGGTCACCGTGCCGTCGTCCGTCCCGGGAGAGGATGCGGTTCCGGGCTCTCCTCAGGAGCAGGCCGTCCCGCCGCCGTCTGTGCCGGATCCGGCGGGTTCGGGTCGGTTTCCGGCGGTCCCGGGCGATCGGGAGGAGCCGCAGTCGGGTGGTGCTGAGGACGTGCCGCTCGGGCTGGGACGGGCCGGCGCCGGGGAGGTGCGGGACGATTCGGCTGCGCTGGCATCCAGCGGAACTGAGGCTGAGGCGTTGCAGCATGTGAGGGCTGAGGCTGAGGCGTCGCAGCAGATGAGGGGCGAGGCTGCGGCCGGCGGGGCGCGGGGCGGCAACCGGCCGGAGCCGGCGCGGATCAAGGCGCCCGAGGCCGGCGGGTGGGATTCCTATGCGACGGGGCCCGCCTATCTGCGGGCGGTCGAGGAGGGACGGCCCGCGCGGGCGGTGTGGTCGGCGCTGCCCGGGGAGGACTGGCCGCTGCGGATCGCGGAGGCGGCGGCGGCCACCGTGCGCGGAGGACGTGGCGTGGTGATCGTCGTCGCGGACGCGCGGGACCTGGAGCGGGCCGACCGGGCGCTGAGCGAGGTGCTCGGGGAGGGGATGCACGTCGCGTTGAACGCGGCGCTCGGGCCCGCGGTGCGCTACCGGCGGTTCCTCGCGGCCAGCCGGCATCAGGTGCCGGTGGTGGTGGGGACGCGGGCGGCCATGTGGGCGCCGGTCGCGGACCTGGGGCTCGTGGTGATCTGGGACGACGGGGACGACCTGCACTCGGAGCCGCGGGCGCCCTACCCGCACGCGCGGGACGTGCTGCTCACCCGGGCGCAGATGGCGGACTGCGCGGCGCTCGTGGGCGGGTTCGCCCGTACCGGTGAGGCGCAGTTGCTCCTGGAGACGGGATGGGCCCGGGAGATCGTCGCGGACCGGGCGGTGCGGCGGCGACGTGCCCCGGCGATCTCGCCGACCGGCGACGACTCACAGTTGGCGCGTGACCCGGGCGCGGTCACCGCGCGCCTGCCGACGGTGGCGTGGGAGGCCGCGCGACAGGCCCTGCACGCGGGCGCGCCGGTGCTGGTGCAGGTGCCCCGGCGTGGCTATCTGCCGTCGGTGGCCTGTGCGGAGTGCCGCGCCCCGGCGCGCTGCCCGCACTGTTCCGGGCCGCTCGGGCTGCACGGCGCCCGTGACGTTCCGGTCTGTCACTGGTGCGGGCGGGGATCGGCGGCCTGGGAGTGCCCGAACTGTCATGAGCGTCGGCTGCGGGCGTCGGTGATCGGGGCCCGGCGGACGGCGGAGGAGTTGGGGCGGGCGTTCGCCGGTTTCCGGGTCCGCACGTCGGGGCGCGACGAGGTGCTGAGCACGGTTCCGGCCGAACCGGCCCTGGTGGTGGCCACACCGGGCGCGGAGCCGGTCGCCGAGGGCGGGTACGGCGCGGTGCTGCTGCTCGACACCTGGGCGCTGCTGAGCCGTGCCGACCTGCGGGCCGCCGAGGAGACCATGCGGCGGTGGCTCAACGCGGCGGCGCTGGCCCGTTCCGGCGCGGACGGCGGGCGGGTGGTCGTGGTGGCCGACGGTTCGCTGGCGCCGGTGCAGTCGCTGATGAGATGGGATCCCGGCTGGTTCGCCGAGCGGGAGCTGTCCGAGCGGCGGGATCTGGGGTTCCCGCCGGCGGCCCGGATGGCGAGCCTCACCGGCCAGACCGCGGCGGTCAACGACCTGCTGGCGCTGGCCCGGCTGCCGGACGGCACCGAGGTGCTCGGGCCGGTCCCGGCCACCGACGACCAGGAGCGGATGCTGCTGCGGGTGTCCCGTTCCCGGGCCGCCGACCTGGCGCACGCCCTGCACGAGGCGGCCTCGGTCCGCAGCGCCCGCAAAGCGCCGCTCCCGGTCCGGGTCCAGGTCGACCCGGCCGACCTGTTCTGATCCGCCTCCGATATCGCCACCTGTGGGCGGCACCCACGTCCGACATCGGCGCCTGTGGGCGGCACCCACGTCCGACATCGGCGCCTGCGGGCGGCACCGCCCTCCGACATCGGCGCCTGCGGATGGCGCCGGCCGTACACCGCGGCTTTCTTCGCCGGGGCCAGGCGACCGAGGATCGGGCGGGTGGGGGTGCGCGGCAGGGAGCGCCGGTGGTGGGAAGGGTGGTGGGCGCGGAGCGGTTGTTGGCCGGTGGGGAGTGGGCGGCCGCTGTCACTGGCAGCGTTGCGCGCGTCACTCCGTAGACTGGGCAGGTGCTGCCCACCAGAGTCAGGAGTTCCGCCGCGTGACCGTCCAGCCCATCCGTCTCTTCGGTGATCCGGTGCTGCGCACGCCGGCCGACCCCGTCGTCGACTTCGACAAGGAACTGCGCAAGCTGGTGAAGGACCTGATCGAGACGATGCGCGACGAGGGCGGTGCCGGTCTGGCCGCCCCGCAGCTCGGTGTCGGCCTGCGCGTGTTCAGCTTCGACGTGGACGACGTGGTCGGGCACATCGTCAACCCGGTGCTCAGTTTTCCCGACGAGGAGGAGCAGGACGGGCCGGAGGGCTGCCTGTCGATTCCCGGGATCTACATCGACACCAAGCGCCGGCAGAACGTGGTCGCCAACGGGTTCAACGAGTTCGGCGACCCGGTTCAGCTGGTCGGCACGGGGCTGATGTCCCGTTGTGTGCAGCACGAGACCGATCACCTCGACGGTGTGCTGTTCCTGGACCGGCTGGACGCCGCCGCCCGTAAGGACGCGATGCGGCAGATCCGGTCCGCCGACTGGTATGACGCGGCCAAGCCGCCCACGATCAAGGAGAGCCCGCACAACCGGGGTGTCTTCGGGTCCGGTCTCTTCAGTCCGGGCCGGTGAGCTGATGCGCCTGGTCTTCGCCGGTACTCCGGCTGTCGCCGTGCCCGCCCTGGACGCGATCGCCGCCTCTCATCACGAGCTGGTCGCCGTCGTGACCCGCCCGGACGCTCCGGCGGGCCGGGGTCGCCGTCTGGTCCGGTCGCCGGCCGGCGCCTGGGCCGACGAGCGCGGCATCGAGGTGCTGACCCCGGAGCGCCCGCGGGACCCGGAGTTCCAGCAGCGGTTGCGGGAGATCGCGCCCGACTGTGTGCCCGTGGTGGCGTACGGCGCTCTGGTCCCCCCGTCGGCTCTGGAGATCCCCAAGCACGGCTGGCTCAACCTGCACTTCTCGTTGTTGCCGGCGTGGCGTGGCGCCGCGCCGGTGCAGCATGCGGTGCTGCACGGTGACGAGGTGACCGGCGCGAGCGTCTTCGAGCTGGAGGCGGGGCTGGACACCGGCCCGGTGTACGGGACGCTGACCGAGCAGATCCGGTTCACCGACACGTCCGGGCACCTGCTGGAGCGGCTCGCCGTCGACGGGGCGGGTCTGCTGGTGGCGGTGCTGGACGCCATCGAGGCGGGTACCGCGCGGGCGCATCCGCAGCCGGCCGACGGCGTCTCGCACGCGCCGAAACTGACCGTCGAGGACGCCCGGGTCCGCTGGGACGACCCGGCGTTCGCGGTGGACCGGCGGATCCGTGCGTGCACCCCGGCGCCCGGCGCCTGGACCACGCTGCGGGACGAGCGGTTGAAGCTGGGGCCGGTGCGCCCGATCGCGAACGGCCCGGCCGGTTTGCGTCCGGGCGAGTTGCTGGTGGAACGTAAGCAGGTGCTGGCAGGGACGGCAACGACGCCGGTGATCCTGGGCGAGGTGCGGGCGGCGGGGAAGAAGCCGATGTCCGCCACCGACTGGGCGCGGGGCATGCGGATCGAAGCAGGGGAGAAGCTGGCGTGATTTCACAGAGTTCGGCGAAAGGGACCACGGCGTGACGGAGCACAGGGCGTCGCGCCCGCACGGTGGACGGCCGAGCCGCCCGAGCGGTCCGGGCCATCCCCGGGACGGGCGCAGCGGCCGGGCTCCCCGCGCCGGCCGGCCCCCGGCTGACCCGGCACGGCAGGCGGCGTACGAGGCGGTGGCCGCCGTGCACCGCGACGACGCGTACGCGAACCTGGTCCTCGCCGACATCCTGAACGGGATGGGCCTGCACGGGCGGGACGCGGCGTTCGCGACCGAGTTGACCTACGGGACCCTGCGCGCGCTGGGCACCCTCGATCTGATCATCGCCGAGGCGGCCGGCCGTGAGGTCTCGCGGATCGACCCGCCGGCCCGTGACGCCCTGCGGCTGGGCGTCTACCAGCTGCTCTACACGCGGGTGCCGTCGCACGCCGCGGTGAATCAGACCGTCGACCTGGTGCGTTCGGTGGCGCCGGGCGCTGCCGGTTTCGCCAACGCGGTGATGCGTACGGTGTCCGAGACCCCGTTCGACACCTGGCTGGAGCGGCTCGCCCCGTCGTACGAGTCGGATCCGGTGGGCAATCTGTCGGTGCTGCACCACCACCCGCAGTGGATCATCCGGTCGTTCGCCGAGGCGCTCGGCGGGGACCTGGAGGAGACCGCCCGGCTGCTGATCGAGGACAACCAGCCCCCGGCGGTGCACCTGTGCGCCCGCCCGGGCCGGGCCGACGCGGTCGAGCTGGCCGACGAGGTGGGCGGGGTGCCGGGCGCCTTCTCGCCCTACTCGGTCTATCTCAACGGCGGCGCGCCGCGGGATCTGGCCGCGATCCGGGAGGGCCGCGCGCACGTCCAGGACGAGGGTTCGCAGCTGGTCGCGGCGGCGCTGCTGGCCGCCCCGGTCGAGGGCCGGGACACCCGCTGGCTGGACCTGTGTGCCGGCCCGGGCGGCAAGACCGGCCTGATCGGCGCGATCGCCGCGGGCCGGGGCGCCGAGGTGACCGCGGTGGAGGTGGCCGAGCACCGGGCCCGGCTGGTCGATCTCGCGACCGAGGGCATGCCGGTGACGGTGCTGCCGATGGACGGGCGTTCGGTCGGCCGTGACCCGGACCTGCCGGAGGAGGCGTTCGACCGGGTGCTGGTGGACGCGCCGTGCACCGGGCTGGGTTCGCTGCGGCGCCGGCCGGAGTCGCGGTGGCGGCGTCAGCCGGCGGATCTGCCGGCGCTCACCCGGCTTCAGCGGGAGCTGCTGGTGGCGGCGTTGCGGGCGGTGCGCCCGGGAGGCGTGGTGGCGTATGTGACGTGTTCCCCGCACATGGTGGAGACGCAGGTCACGGTGAGCGAGGGGGCCCGGCGCAGCGGCGTCGAGGTGGACTTCGTGGACGCCCGGCCGCTGCTGCCGCCGGGCATGCCGGGGCTGGGCGCGGGTCCGACGGTGCAGCTCTGGCCGCACCGCCACGGCACGGATGCGATGTTCCTGGCCGTGCTTCGCCGTACCAGCTGAGGGTTTCGTTCGTGAAAGGCCGGGCCCCGGGAGGGACCCGGCCTTTTCCGCGCGACCGGACGGGCCGTTCGCGGAGGAGAAGCGGAACGTGACTGGGCCGGCAGCCGGGTGAAGCGGAACGTGACTGGGCCGGCAGCCGGGTGAAGCGGAACAAGACCGGGCCGCCGGCCGGGTGAAGCGCAACGGGACCGGGCCGCCGACCGAGAGGGAGCCGGCCGGGACCGTAGACTTCGTGGCGTGGAACGTACGCCGATCATCGCGCCGAGCATCCTCGCCTCCGACTTCTCCCGGCTCGCGGAGGAGGTGCGTGCCATCGAGGGAGCGGCCGACTGGGTGCACGTGGATGTCATGGACAACCACTTCGTGCCGAACCTGACGATCGGCCTGCCGGTGGTGCAGAGCCTGCGCAAGGCGACGGACATCCCGTTCGACGTGCACCTGATGATCAACGACCCGCAGCGGTGGGCGCCGGGCTACGCGGAGGCGGGTGCCTACAACGTCACCTTCCACGCCGAGGCCTGTGACGACCCGGTGGCGCTGGCGAAGACGCTGCGGGCGGCCGGTTCCAAGGCGGGTCTGGCGATCGACCGGGACACGCCCGTCGAGCCGTACCTGGAGTTGCTGCCCTACCTGGACACCATCCTGATCATGACGATCAAGGCGGGTTTCGGTGGTCAGGCGTTCATGCCGGAGCTGCTCGGCAAGGTGCGTGACGTGCGCCGCCGCGCCGACGTCAACGATCTGCAGATCCGCATCGAGGTGGACGGCGGCATCGCGGCCGACACCATCGAGCGGGCCGCCGAGGCGGGCGCGGACGCGTTCGTGGCGGGTACCGCGGTGTACGGCGCCGCCGACCCGGCCGAGGCGATCCGAAAGCTGCGCGGACTTGCGGCGGCCCGGATGGGAGATGCGGCCCCGGCGGGAGATGCGGGCCGGGAGGGACTGGCGTGACGGCTCCCGTACGGACCATCATCAAGTAATGAGCACGGCTGAGACTCGACCGGAGATCGATCCCGAGCTGGAGTCGGAGGACGGCCCGGACCTGATCCTGGTGGTCGACGACGACAAGGACATCGCCAGCTTCGTCGAGTTCAATCTCAAGATCCGTGGCTTCGACGTGATCCGGGCGAAGGACGGGCAGGAAGCGCTCGACCTGATGGAGACGCACCGCCCTGATCTCGCGGTGATCGACTGGATGATGCCGCGGATGGACGGTGTCGAGCTGGTCCAGCGGCTGCGGGCCGAGCCGCTCACCTCCGCCCTCCCGGTGATCATGCTGACCGCCAAGGGCATGACCGTGGACAAGGTGTACGGCCTGTCCGCGGGCGCCGACGACTATCTGGTCAAGCCGTTCGACCTGGAGGAGTTGATCGCCCGGGTCTCCACCACGCTGCGGCGGCACAAGGACGCCCGGGAGGTGTCCCCGCTGACCGGCCTGCCCGGCAACGCGCGGGTGCGGCGGGAGATCGGCGACCGGATGCGGGCGGGCGGGGAGTACTCGGTCGGCTACATCGACGTCGACAGGTTCAAGAGCGTCAATGACGTGTACGGGTTCGACCGCGGCGACGACTTCATCATCGCCCTGGCCCGGAGCCTGCAGCGGGCGGCCGGTCAGGCCGGCAAGCCGTCGATCTTCCTGGGGCACATCGGCGGCGACGACTTCGTGTTCATCTGCTCGCCCGATCAGGTGCTTCCGCTGACGCAGCGGACGGTGACCGACTTCGAGGCCGCCGCGGACCGGCTGTACGAGCCGGGCGACGCCCAGCGCGGTTACATCGAGGTGCCGGACCGGCGCGGCAACAAGCAGAAGGCGGCCCTGGTCACGCTGTCGATCGGGGTGGCGCAGGCGACCGCGGACGGCCGCCGGTTCACCGATCCGCGGGTGGTCATCGCGGTGGCGTCGGAGATGAAGAAGGTGGCGAAGTCGCAGCCCGGGTCGTACGTGGCGATCGATCGTCGCCGGAGCGAGGCGGACTGAGGCTGTCCGGCGCTTGTTGGATCTCTGTGATACAGCAGGTATCTTGTGCCCGCTATGGCTTCGATCCCGCAGGCGCCGCCGAGCGCCCCCACTCGGTCCCTGTCGCGCATGGGCTGGCTCGACGCCCTCCGGGGTTACGCGGCTCTCGTCGTGGCGCTCTATCACCTGTCCCCGTCGGTGATCGGGACGGGGCGACACCGCGCCATCCACGAGTACATCGACTTCGGCCGCTACGGAGTCCTCGTCTTCTTCCTGGTCAGCGGGTACGTGATCCCGATGTCGCTGGAGCGGCACGGTTCGCTGCGCAAGTTCTGGGTGGGCCGCCTGTTCCGGATCTACCCGGCCTATCTGGCGACGATCGCCGCGCTGGCCGTCATCACGTACGCCGGCATGCACGGGTTGAACCCGAGCCTGCGCAAGGAGACGGTCACCGGGGTCCTGGGCCACGTGACGATGCTGACCGACCATCTCGGCCTGCGCGGGCTGGCCTGGCCGTTCTGGACGCTGTCGTACGAGATGATCTTCTATCTGGTCGTGGCGGGCATGTTCGTGCTGAAGCTGCACCGGCTCAGCGTGTGGTGGGCGGGCGGTCTGGCGCTGATCGCCGCGGTCGGCGCCACCCGGCTGCCGGACGACCTGCTGGGCGGCGACTTCACCACCCGGCGGATCACCGCGGCGGTGCTGCTGCTGGTCTTCACGGCGAGTCTGGCGGCGTACGTCAGCGGCCGTCCGGCCCTGGTCCGTGCCGCCGCGGTGGCCGGTCTGTGCTTCCTCGCCCTGCCGCTGCTCAACGGCCACGCGACCTCGTTCAGCAACGCCATATCGTCGTCGCAGGCGGCGCAGCTGGTGGCGGTGCTGTTCGCCGGCACGGTGATCTACCGGCTGCACCACCGGCAGGTGGCGCCGTGGGCGGGCGGTGTGGCGTTGGCCGCGGTGCTGTTCGTCAGCATGGGGATCACCTGGCTGAACACCGCCAAGTCGCAGCACCTGATCAGCGGCTCGATCACCACGCTGGCGGTGGCGGTGACGTTCGCGGCGGCGTTCGCGCTGCGGCATCGGGACGTGCCGCGCCCGCTGACCTGGCTCGGCGAGGTGAGCTACTCGCTGTACCTGCTGCACTGGGTGGTCCTGCACGTCGTCCTGCACTACCTGACGGCGGCGGGCTGGCGGGGCAGTGCGGCCGGGCGGGCCGGCATCGCTGTCGTCTTCCTGGTCGGCACCCTGGTCGTCGCCTGGGCCTGTTACCGGTTCGTCGAGATTCCCGGGCAGACGCTCGGCCGCGACGTCATGAAGCGCCTGGACCGATCACTGGGCAAGGACACCGGGGAGCCGGGCCGGAACGCCGGGACCCCGCCCGCCGCGCCGCCCGCCGATCCGAACGGGCCGACCCAGGTCTTGCCGCTGGTCACGCCACGGGTGCCGGCTCCCGCGGTTGTTCCCGCTCCCGGCCAGATGTGAAGTAGATCGCGCGGTGGGTGGCAAAATCCCGAGGTCGTGCAAGACTCGGGGTTAACCCACCACGCGCTGGCGGGACTCGGTGTAATTCCGAACCGGCGGTGATCCGACGCGTAAGCGACGGTAAGCCCGCGACCCGATCGCCTTCACCGAGGCGAGCGGTGGACCTGGTGAGACTCCAGGGCCGACGGTTGATCAGCCTCTGCTGGTCAGACAGTCCGGATGGGAGACAGCGCGCGGAATCGGAGGGTCGTGCCCACGGCGGCACGTTCCCGCCGGGGTGCGCGAAGCGTACCCTGCCTGTCCGATTCCTGGCATTCTCTCCCGCAACCTCCAGCGCGTGACCGTTACCGCGCGAGAGGACCGGGCAATGGTGACCGAGGACGAGGCGATGCGCCGCGCTGTCGCGCTGGCCGCCCGGGGCCTCGGCACGACCAGCCCGAACCCGGTGGTCGGCTGCATTTTGCTCGGCCCCGGCGGCGAGGTGGTCGGCGAGGGCTTCCACGCGTACGCGGGCGGCCCGCACGCCGAGATCGTCGCCCTGGCCCAGGCCGGTGAGCGGGCCCGGGGCGGGACCTGTGTGGTGACCCTGGAGCCGTGCAACCACACCGGCCGCACCGGCCCCTGCTCGGACGCGCTGATCCACGCCGGTGTCCGCCGGGTGGTCATCGCGGTGGACGACCCGACGCCGGTGGCCGCCGGTGGCGCGGCGACGCTGCGGGCGGCCGGCATCGAGGTCGCCACCGGGGTGCGCCGGGCCGAGGCCGAGCTCGGCAACGTCGCCTGGCTGACCGCCGTGCGGCGCGGCCGGCCCTATGTGACCTGGAAGTTCGCGGCGACCCTGGACGGGCGCTCGGCCGCGGCGGACGGCACCAGCCAGTGGATCTCGTCGGCCGAGTCGCGCGCCGACGTGCACGTGCTGCGCAGCACGGTGGACGCGATCGTCGCCGGTGTCGGCACCGTGGTCGCCGACGATCCGCAGCTCACCGTGCGCGACCTGCGGGACGGCACGCTCGCCATCAAGCAGCCGCTGCGGGTGGTGGCCGATTCGTCCGGCCGGACCCCCGCCGCCGCCCGGGTCCGGGACGCGGCCGCCCCCACCTGGATCGTCACCAGCGCCGAGGTCGGCACCGGACCGGACGGCCGGGTCGATCTGAGCGCGCTGCTCGGCGCCCTCTTCGGCCGGGGCGTGCGCAATGTGCTGCTGGAGGGTGGCCCGACCCTGGCGGGAGCTTTTCTGGCGGCCGGACTGGTCGATCGGGTGATCGGATACGTCGCTCCGAAACTGCTCGGCGCCGGCCGGGCCGCCCTGGTCGACGCCGGCATCGGCACCATCGCCGACGCCATCGAACTGGACTTCACCGAGATCACGCAGATCGGCGGCGACCTGCGGTTCACCGCCACACCGCGTCCCAAGCCCGCGCCATCCGACCACCCCGTCACCCGCCCTGCAGACGGAAATGAGGACTTCTGACCATGTTCACCGGAATCGTCGAGGAACTGGGCGAGATCGTGCGCCTGACCGAGGGCGCCGAGGACTCGGCCGTCATCGCCGTCCGCGGCCCGCTGGTCACCTCGGACGCACGGCACGGCGACTCGATCTCGGTGAACGGCTGTTGTCTCACCGTGATCGACAACGTCGACGGGGTGTTCACCGCGGACGTGATGGGCGAGACGCTCCGGCGTACCTCCCTCGGGGTCCTGAAACCCGGGAGCAACGTCAACCTGGAGCGTGCCGCGGCGCTGGGGAGCCGCCTCGGCGGCCATCTGGTGCAGGGCCACGTGGACGGGGTGGCGACGATCATCGCCCGGGAACCGGCCGACCAGTGGGAGGTGGTGCGCTTCTCGCTGCCGCCGGAGCTGGCGAAGTACGTGGTGGAGAAGGGTTCGATCACCGTGGACGGGGTCTCGCTCACCGTCATGGAGGTCACCGGGGACAGCTTCGCGATCGGGATGATCCCGGCCACCTCGAAGCTGACCGTGCTGGGCGGCAAAGCCATCGGAGATCCGGTCAACCTCGAGGTCGACGTGATCGCCAAGTACGTCGAGAAGATGCTGGGGAGCCGTAATGTTTGAGGACATCGAGCGCGCCATCGCCGACATAGCGGCGGGCAAGGCCGTGATCGTGGTGGACGACGAGGACCGGGAGAACGAGGGCGACCTCATCTTCGCGGCCGAGCACGCCACGCCCGAGCTGGTCGCCTTCATGGTGCGCTACACCTCCGGCTACATCTGCGTGCCGCTCCCCGAGGCCGAGGCCGACCGGCTCGACCTGCCGCCGATGTTCCACACCAACCAGGACGTCCGGGGTACGGCGTACGCCGTCACCGTCGACGCGAAGCACGGCGTCAGCACCGGCATCTCGGCCGCCGACCGCGCGCACACCATCCGTCTGCTGGCCTCGGCCGGCAGCGAGCCCGGCGACTTCAACCGGCCCGGGCACATCGTGCCGCTGCGGGCCAAGCCGGGCGGGGTGCTGCGCCGGCCGGGGCACACCGAGGCGTCGATCGACCTGGCGGTGCTCGCCGGATGCCGGCCGGCCGGGGTGCTCTGCGAGATGGTCAACGACGACGGCACCATGCAGCGCCGTCCCGACCTGGAGAAGTTCGCCGCCGAGCACGACCTGGTCCTGATCACCATCGCCGACCTGGTCGCCTACCAGCGGGAGCGGGCCGAGCGGCAGGTCGAGCGGGTGGTCGAGACGGTGCTGCCGACCGAGCACGGCGTGTTCACCGCGGTCGGCTACCGGACCGCGGCCGACAACGGCGAGCACGTGGCGCTGGTCTTCGGCGACCTCGGCGACGGCGAGGACGTGCTGGTGCGGGTGCACTCGGAGTGCCTGACCGGGGACGTCTTCGGCTCCCGGCGCTGCGACTGCGGCCCACAGCTGGACGCCGCTCTGGAGCGGGTCGCGGCGGCCGGGCGCGGGGTGGTGCTCTACATGCGCGGCCACGAGGGCCGCGGCATCGGCCTGCTGCACAAGCTCCAGGCGTACCAGCTGCAGGATCGCGGTTTCGACACCGTCGACGCCAACTTGGAGCTGGGCCTGCCGGCGGACGCCCGGGACTACGGCACCGGGGCGCAGATCCTGGCCGATCTCGGGATCCGTTCGATGCGCCTGCTCACCAACAACCCGGCGAAGAGAGCAGGACTCGAAGGGTACGGGCTCCGCGTGACCGGCCGCGAGGAGCTTCCGGTCCGGCTGCACCCGGAGAACGTCCGGTACCTGCGTACCAAGCGCGATCGGATGGGTCACCTCTTCGCAGAGTTGGCCTGAAAGTCCCGCGCGGGGTGAAGAATGACGAAAAAGGGGGATGAACATGGCCGGCTTCGGTGATCCGCACATGCAGACCGTCGACGCTGCGGGGCTGCGGCTCGGCATCGTCGGCTCCCGTTGGCACAACGACCTGGTCGACCACATGATCAAGCGGGCCGAGGCGGCCGCGGCGGCCTGCGGCGTCACGGAGGTGATCACCGCCCGGGTGGCCGGCTCGGTGGAGCTTCCGGTGGTCGCCCAGGCGCTGGCGCGCAAGGTCGACGCGGTGGTCGCGCTGGGTGTGGTGATCAAGGGGGAGACCCAGCACTTCGAGTACGTCTGCGACGCCGTCACGGCCGGCCTGACCAGGGTCGCGCTGGACGAGAGCACCCCTGTCGCGCACGGTGTGCTGACCGTGCACAGCCTCGGTCAGGCCCGGGACCGGGCCGGTCTGGAGGACTCGATCGAGGACAAGGGGTGGCAGAGCACCGTGGCGGTGCTGGACGCCGTTCTCGCCATCCGTGAGGTCCAGAAGTCATAGTGGCTTCACAGGGTGAGGGGGAACACGACACCCGGACTTCACCTCGGGAGCACCTTCTGTTAACCATATAGGGGTGTCGGCGACGCCCGGCCCCGGAATCATTCCGTGGTCCGAAACCCCCCATCCCGAGAACTGGTGCCACTCAACGTGATCCCACGGCTCAGTATCGTCGTGCCGTTTTACAACGTAGAGCGCTATTTCGGCCCCTGCCTGGACTCCTTGGCCCGGCAGACGTTCCGGGATTTCGAGGTGGTGCTGGTCGACGACGGTTCGCAGGACGGCAGCGCGGAGATCGCCCGGGCCTTCTGTGCCGAGGACCGGCGGTTCCGCCTGATCTCCCAGGAGAACCAGGGCATGGGCCCGGCGCGCAACGTCGGCATCGCCGACGCCCAAGGGGAGTACCTGACGTTCGTCGACAGCGACGACCTGGTGCCGCGTCACGCGTACGAGCTGCTGGTCGGCTCGCTGGACCGGACCTCGTCGTCGCTGGCCGGCGGCAACGCCCGGCGGTTCAACAACACCTCCGGCGTCCGCCAGTCGTACGTTCATCGCATCGCTTACGCCAAGGACCGCCTGGCCACCCACATCCTGGAGTGGCCGGAGCTGGCCATCGACCGGATGGTCTGGAACAAGGTGTACCGCCGCCGGTTCTGGGACCAGTTCAAGTACGAGTTCCCCGCGATGCGGTACGAGGACTATCCGGTGGCGCTCAAGGCCCACCTGGACGCCGTGACCGTGGACTGCCTGGGCGCACCCACCTACTACTGGCGCGAGCGTGAGTCCGGCGAATCGGTCACCCAGCTGAAGTTCCAGTTCGGCAACCTGGAGGACCGGGTCGTCTCCGCTGAGATGATCATGGACATGGTCGACAAGCGGGCTCTCGAGCTGCGCAGCACAGTGCACAAGCACCTGGCCCTGATCGACCTCACCACCGTGGTCCAGGCCTTCGGTTCGGCGCCGGAGAGCGACCTGGAGAAGGTGCTGGAGCTCGGCCGCCGCCTGACCCGGCGCCTCGACCCCAAGGTGTTCGAGAGCGCCTCGGCCTTCCAGCGCCTGGAGTACTACGGGCTCCAGTCCGGCGATGTGGAGCTGCTGCAGCGCCTCGCCCGGTTCCGGGCCGAGGGCGGTCTGGCCGTCGGTGCACGAGCGCAGCGCCATCCGGTTCTGCCGTGGCGCTACCGGGGCCACTATCCCGGCCTGCCGGACACCGCCGGAGTGCCGGCCGAGGTCTATCGCCTCTCGCGCGGCGATCTGCAGCTCCAGGCCGCTGCCACCGAGCTGAGCTGGACCGACGACGCGCTGATCGTCCGCGGGACGGCCGAGATCAGCCATCTGCCCACCACCGACGACTCGACGTTGCGGATCGCCCTGGTCGCCGGGCTCCGCGAGACGCCGCTGGAGACCGAGCGCTTCCAGCTGCCGGACGCGCGGGGCAACTCGCGGCTCGCCGGCTGGGAGGCCCGGGTGCCGCGCGCGATGCTCGCCGCGATGCCGGCGGGCCGCGAGGCCGTCCGCCTGATGGCGACCATGCGCAGCGGTCAGGTGCGCCGCAAGAGGCTGGTCACCATGCAGATGCAGTTCCCGTACGGGGACCGGATCGGTGACACCTGGTTCCAGCCGGTCCGGGCCAACGACGGGCGGCTGCTCCTGCGCCGGATGCTCGGGGAGCCCGAGCTGACCGGCGCCGCGGCCGACGGCGACTCGCTGGTGCTGACCGGCACCCTCCCCGCCGGGTTCACCACGCGCGAGATGCGGCTGACCCGCGCGGCCAAGGAGATCGTGGTGCCGCTGGAGGCCGGGCCGGGCAACGCCTTCACCGCCCGGATCCCGGTCGGCGAGGTGGCCGACGCCACCGACCCGGACGACCCGTTCCTCGGCCGGACCGTGCTCATCCCGAAGATCGGCGACTCGCTGGTGCTGATCACCGGCCTGACGCAGGCGGTGAGTGTCGTGCACGGCGACCGGGTGCTCAGCGTCTCCCGCTCACCCGGCCAGTACCTCAACCTCATCGAGGCCCCGGCCCGGGTGGTGACCTCCGGGACCGCCGCCGACGGGACCACCGTCACGGTGGAGGGCCCCCGGTGGCCGGGCGTCGCCTACGACCGGATCACCTGGCGGCGGTTCCTGCCCGGCTCCGACGACGCGGTGGACGCCGTCTGCCGGGTGAGCCTCGACGGTGACCGCTGGACCGGCGTGATCGATCTCGCCGACCTCGGTGACGAGGCGGCAGACTGGACGCTGTTCGAGGCGGGGGACGGCGTGACGCCGTACGCGGTGCAGGTCGAGACCTTCGCGCTCGTCGACCTGCCGCGCCGCCTCGACGGGCACCGTCTTTACGCGCGGGCCGGCACCCTGCACCTGGAAACGAGCTGAATCCCTCATGCATCACCACAACCACTACTACGGGCAGGCGCACATCCTCGCCCGGTACTGCGGGCTGAACGACCTGCACCCCCCGCGGATGCGGGGCTACCTGCAGCACGGGTGGAACGTCGCCTGCGGCTGGAACCCGGTGCACGAGTTCTTCGACGGGGCCTGGCGCTACACCTGGAGCGACCCGCCGCGCCGCCGCGGGCACTCCCTCGGCCGGCGCAACTACCACGTGATCGGCGCGCCGTTCCTCTACCTGGCCGACATGGAGCCCGATCTCGGCAAGGTGCCCGAGGAGGAGCGCAGCGGCACGCTGTGGTTCCTGTTCCACGGCTGGGAGGGCGGCGGCAAGGGCGGCAAGATCGAGGGCGACCACGCCCGGCTCATCTCCGAGATCAAGGAGACCGAGACCGAGCAGGTCACGATCAGCCTCTACTACACCGAGTTCGAGCGGCCCGAGGTCCGGCGCGCCTACGAGAAGGCCGGCTTCGAGGTGATCTGCTTCGGCAAGCGCGGCTGGAACTACGAGGGCACCGACCGGCGGTTCCTCTACAAGCAGCTGGAGACGTTCCGCCGTTTCAAGCGGGTCGCGGCGAACCGGCTCAGCACCGCGATCTTCTTCGGCACCGCGGTCGGCTGCCAGCCCGCCGTCTACGGCGATCCGATGGAGCTGGAGGGGGACAACCCGCTCTTCGGCGGCCAGGCCAGGATCAAGCGGCTCTGGCCGGAGATGCACGGCAAAGACGTCGATCTCGCAGCGGCCCGCGCCACCACCGATGTTGAACTGGGTCGTTCCTACGTGATGCCGCCCGCCGAGTTGCGCATGCTCTTCGATTGGAATGTTCGTGACTGACCAGACCCTGCCGCCCATCGTCCGCGGCGAGATCCAGCCGTGGACCGACCGGAACCCGACCGGCGGGCCGGTGCTGGCCGCCTTCCTCGCCGACCTGCTGCCCGCGAGCGCCGGCCGGATCCTGGTGGCCGGGCCACACGACACCGACGTGCTCGAACTGGCGGCGAGCCGGGCCGGTGAGGTCACCGTCCTGCTGCGTTCGGTCAGTGACGCCGAGGCGCTGCGCGGCGGGAAGTACACCGTCGTCACCGGTGCGCTGGACGGCCTCGCCGAGGCCGTCACCACCCCCTTCGACGTGGTGATCGCCGCCGACGGCCTGGACCGGCTGCTCGGCCCGGACTCGCCGGCCCTCGACTGGCCGGAGCGGGCCGCCCTGCTGCGAGGGCTCGCCGCGCCCGGGGCCACCGTCGTGATCGGCGTGGAGAACGGCTTCGCCGTCACCGGCCTGCTGGACCGGCGCCCGGAGAAGGACCGGTACGGCGACGACGAGTGGCGGCCGCTGCACGACGACCCGCGCCGGCCGGCCTCCGCGGCCCAGGCGGAGGCGGCGCTCGGCGGGGCGACCCGGCGGTTCGCCCTGTTCGCCCCGGATCGACGGGTGCACACCATGATCGAGTCGGATGCGGTGGGGCGTACCCACCCGGGCTTCCCCGGCGCGCGGATCGCGCTCGCCGGACTCGCGGCACAGACCTCGGCCACGCCCCTGCTCGCGCCGGTGACCACCGCCGCCGAAGCCGCGGCCCGGGCCGGCCTGCTCGACACCGTCGCGCCCGGCTGGCTCGTCGTGCTCGGCCCGGCCGGCGAGACGCACACCGCGTACCTGCCGTCCGGCGCCGCCGACCTCACCGCGGACGGCTGGCGTCTCGGCGACCGGCTGGTGCCCGACGCCGAGTCCGCCGAGACCGTGCTGTTCCGCTTCGCCGCGGCCGAGGACGTGCCCGGCTTCCGGGCGTTCGCCGCCCGACTCGGCGCGCTCGAGGACGTCGCGTTCTTCGACGAGATCCACGACTTCGTGGCGGCGCCCTTCGCTGCCACCGGACGGTCCAAGGCGGAGATGCTCGCCGCGGCCTGGCACCGCTTCCGGGACCGGCTCATCGGCGAGCACCGCCGGCACCCGTGGCCGCCGTGGATGGCCGACGGCGACGACCTGGTCAAGACGTGGCTGGCGATGTCCGGTGTCGAACCGACCGCGGACCTGCTCAAGTACGGCCGGGAGATCGTCGACGAGGCGTTCCCGGCCGCCGAGCAGCCCGACCTGCGCGCCGCCCTCGCCGACGCGGAGGCCGCCCAGCTCAAGATCAAGGAGCAGGCGGGCCACATCTTCGGCCTGGAGCGCACCATGCGGTTCCGGGACCAGCAGCTGCGCACCCGGGAGCAGCAGCTGCGCAACATGCGCGACGAGATGCGCCGGTTCAAGGCCGGCAAGGTCGTCAAGGTCGCCTCGGTGGTCGGCCGGGTCGCCCGGCTGCGTGACCCGAAGCGGCTCGCCGGCGCCGTCAAGAAGCGGGCCCGCAAGTTCCTCCCCGGACGTAGCTGAACGCCGGCGGGCCCATGGGCCCGCCGGCGTGCTTCTCGGTCGTCCGGTCAGCTGAGGTCGACGTTGGTGCCGACGCCGATGGTGTTGTCGTTGAGGCCGACGGTGTAGGTGCTGAAGACGCTGCCGTTGCCGTCGATCTTGACGGCGTTGCTGTCCCAGGTGCCGGCGGTGTTGCGGCTGCGGTGCCAGACGCCGCTGCCGTCGACGGTCACGTCGATCTGCAGGGTGCCGTTGGGCAGGCCGGCGGCGCTGATGGCGTTGACGGCGGGGTTGCTGTCCATGTGGACGGCGTTGTTGTTCCAGACGCCGGCGGCGGTGCGGGTGCGGGTCCACACGCCGCTGCCGAGGATGGCGCCGAAGACGTGGAGGGTGCCGTCGGGCAGGGCGGCGGAGGCGATGTCGCTGATGGAGTCGTTGGTGTCGATCTGGTTGGCGTTGGTGTTCCAGACGCCGTTGGCGTTGCGGGTGCGTTCCCAGATGCCGCTGCCGGGGACGAGGCCGAAGAAGTGGATGGTGCCGTCGGCGAGGCCGGTGGCGCTGATGCCGTCGATGGCGGGGTTGCTGTCGAGGTGGACGGCGTTGTTGTTCCAGACGCCGTTGGCGGCGCGGGTGCGGGTCCAGACGCCGCTGCCTTCGATGACGGCGAAGACGTGCATGGTGCCGTTGGGGAGGCTGGCGGCGGTCACGGCTTTGACGTTGGGGTTGGTGTCGATCTGGGTGGCGTTGGCTTCCCAGGCTTTGCGGTGCCAGATGCCGCTGCCGGGTACGGCGGCGAAGATGTGCATGCTGCCGTCGGCGTTCTTGGTGCCGGCGATTCCGGCGATGTTGGGGTTGGCGTCGACGCGGGTGGCGTTGGTCTCCCACACGCCGGCGGCGTCACGGGACCGGGCGTAGACGGTGCCGTGCGGATCCGGTTTCACGGGGACTTCCGCCACCAGCGGCCACAGCGTGTCCGCGATGATCTTTCCGTCGCTCGCGTTGTCGTAGTAGCGCTGCGGGTACGCCGAGACCTGGACGTCCTGGCTGACCTTGCCGACAGCCGCGTTCATCCAGCTGTTGCTCGGATAGAGGGACGTCATCTTGTTCAGGAAGGCGTTCGTGCTCCAGGTGGGGTTCAGCCGGTTCGCCGCGCTGCCCCATGAGGCGCGTTGCTGGAAGAGCCCCAGACTGTCATGGTCGACCATCTCGGAGATGTTCTGGAAGGTCGTCTCGACCGCCACCGTGGTGGCCGCGATGGTCGCGGCGTGCTGCGGCAGGCCGCGGTCCCGGACGGCCTTGACGACCATCCGGGCGCAGGAGACCCGGTAGGCGGTCATCGCGTTGCGCATCTTCGCGGTGAGCTTCGTGTTGAGCTGGGCGGCGATGGCGGCGTCGGTGGAGGTCGCGCCCTTCGGGTCGCAGGCGACGGTCGCGTAGGCCTGGGCGGGCGAGGCGACGGCCGCCGAGCCGAGCAGCATCAGGCCGGACAGAAGGACGGATCCCAGCACCCTGGTCCTGTTCATGGATTTCTCTCACTTTCCCGCGGGGTGTGCGGATGGAGGGGAGACAGCCACACGCCGGCGGGCGGTCGCCCGCCGGCGTGTGCGGTGGTCAGGTCGGGTCAGCTGAGGTCGACGTTGGTGCCGACGCCGATGGTGTTGTCGTTGAGGCCGACGGTGTAGGTGCTGAAGACGCTGCCGTTGCCGTCGATCTTG
>NZ_BOMZ01000022.1 GCF_016862455.1 Actinoplanes utahensis | reverse complement strand
TCCGGCGATGTTGGGGTTGGCGTCGACGCGGGTGGCGTTGGTCTCCCACACGCCGGCGGCGTCACGGGACCGGGCGTAGACGGTGCCGTGCGGATCCGGTTCCACGGGAGCCGCGTCGTCGACGATGTTGACGTAACGGCGTGCGGCGTACTGGGACGTCGCATGACCCGCCAGAATCGAATCCGAGAACGACGCTCCGGTGACCTTCTTCATCGGGGTGCCACCGAAGCTGTAGTACCAGAAGCTGGTCTTGGCCGCGTTCTCCCACCCGCCGAAGAGGATCGCGTGGTAGGGGTAGCCCGAGTCGTTGTTCACCACGTCGTTGAGAAGATCGCCGGGCAGCAGCTGATTGCGGGTGATGGCCTTCGTGATCGTCGTGTTCATCAGGCCCTGGGTGTTCGGGTCCGCATTGAGATGCCAGGCCATGTCGACCAGGCCCGAGCAGTCCCGGCGGTAGTTCCGGTCGCTGGTGGCGCCCGAGGTCTTGAGCTCCTGCGAGTAGGTCATGTCCGCGTTGTGGCGGCGGCTGTACCAGGCCTCGGCGCGAGCCAGCACCTCCGAACGTGTGATGGTGCCGCCGGCGACGCTCGCCGCCGCGGCCGGCGGGGCGGTCAGCGAGGCGTCGACGACGACCGTTCCCGCTGTTACCGAAAGTGCGACGGCGAATGCGGCGAAGGTTCGCCGCGAAAGGGAGAGGGTGCGGGCGGACGTCATGCTCGGCTCCTTGACAGGGTGCGGGAGTGGAGATACCCGGCATCACCGGTGACGATTTTCACAGGATCTATCCGGGCCAGGGATCCGCTTAAGGCAATGACTGTCACCAATGTGACAAAGCTGTCTTACCGGCGGTTCCGATAGACCCTGCGGGATGGTTCCCGCAACCCCTATCGGCTGCTTCCTTGGATGCCAGAAGCTTGAAGCAGGGGTCTGTCAGGGGGCTGTAGGGGTGATTCCCGTACTCTTCCCGTACCTGATCGCGGCTAGGATCATCGATATGCCGAGGGGTGCAGAATTGAGAAATCAGCGGCCTTCCAGAGGTGCCTTGGGGGCCTTGTTGCGCGATTCCAGAAGGCGTCTGGGGTTCAGTCAGCGAGAACTTTCCGTACAGGCAGGCGTCAGTCTGGGAATGCTGCGAGACCTGGAGCAGGGAAGAAGTTGCCAGCCGCACAAGCGATCGCTGGTTTTGATTTCAAAAGCGCTTGACATTGACGTTCGTGAACTGTTTGCAGCGGGTGAGTCGCTTGTGGGGAGTCCACCGGACCCGGCTGCCGGCCCGGTTTCCGGTCCGGCTTCCGGCACGCTGAGGATCGCTCTGCTCGGCCCGCTCGAGGTCACCCGCGGATCCGCTCGCGTACGCCTCGGGTCCGTGCGCCGCCGGCTGCTCCTGGCCCGGCTGGCCCTGACGCCCAACGTTCCCGTCGGCCGGGAGGAGCTCCTCGACCTGCTCTGGGGCCGAGCGGCGCCCGCCGCCATGAGCCTGCTGCACACGCAGGTCAGCCGGCTCCGGCGGATCTTCGGGACCGGCCCGCGGGACCCGCAGCAGATCACCCTGGAACCGGGGGGATACCGCCTCGGTGTCGAGCAGGAGCACCTCGACCTGCTCGAATTCCGGGGGCGCATCGCCCTCGGGCGGCGGCTCACGGGCGCCGACCCGCAGCGCGCCTTCCAGGCGTACTTCGAGGCCCAGGGGATGTTCCGCAGCGGCAGGCCGGCCGAGGACCTGCTCGAACTGCGGGAGGATCCGCTGGTCACCGTCGTCCTCGACGAGACGGTCGACGCCGCGGTCGAACTGGCCGACCTCGGCGAGATCCTCGACCGGCAGCCGGAGGTCCTGCCGATCCTGCGCCGCCTCACCGCCCAGCACCCGTGGCACGAGGCCCTGCACGCTCGGCTGATCAGCGCGCTGGCCACCACCGGGCAGCAGGCGCCCGCCCTGGAGGCGTACGAGCGGATCCGGTCACGTCTCGCCGAGGAACTGGGCATCGACCCCGGGCCGGAACTCACCGAAGCCCGGCAGGCGGTGCTCGAGCAGCGTTCGCGGGCGCCGCACCGGACGCCGGGCGCCGGCGCCCCGAGGCTCGGCGCCCGGCGCGATCAGAGCCGGCCGGCCTCGATGATGCGGGCCAGGAACTGACGGGTCCGCGCCTCGACGGGGTCGCCGAGCACCTGCTCCGGTGGCCCCTGCTCGAGGACACGCCCGCCGTCCAGGAACGCGACCCGGTCGGCGACCTGCTTGGCGAACCCCATCTCGTGGGTGGCCAGCACCATCGTCACGCCCTCGCCCTTGAGGTCACGGATCATGGTGAGCACCTCACCGACGAGTTCCGGGTCGAGCGCCGAGGTGACCTCGTCGAGCAGCAGCAGGCGCGGGCTGTTGACCAGGGCACGAACGATGGCGGCCCGCTGCTGCTGACCGCCGGAGAGCCGGTCCGGATAAGAGCCCGCCTTGTCGGCGAGCCCGACCCGCTCCAGCCACTGCCGTGCCTGCGCCTCGGCCTCCTTCGCGGGCCTCCGGTGTACGCGTACCGGCGCGAGCGTGATGTTCTCCAGCACCGTCATGTGCGGGAACAGGTTGTAGGACTGGAAGACCAGGCCGATGCGACGGCGTACCGCATCGGGGTCGATCCGGGGATCGGAGATCTCCTCCCCGTCCAGATGGATGGTGCCGTCGTCGATCTCGGTGAGCAGATTGACGCACCGCAACAGGGTCGACTTGCCCGAGCCGGACGCCCCGATCAGCGCCACCACCTCGTGCTCGGCGACACCCAGGTCCAGGCCGTCGAGGATGACCTGGTCGCCGAACGCCTTCCGGACGTCCTTGATCTCGAGAAGCATCAGGTCCCCGCGTTCTGCCGCCGGGCCGCCCGCAGCGTCACCCCGTCGGTGACCGCGATCAGCGGCAGAGCCAACAACACGAACAACACCCCCGCGACGATGTACGGGGTGAAGTCGGCGTCCTGGGCCACCCCGATCTGGGCCGCCCGGATCGCGTCGATCGGACCGGCCAGGGAGATCAGGCCGACGTCCTTCTGCAGCGCCACGGTGTCGTTGAGCAGCGGCGGAGCGACCCGGCGGACCGCCTGCGGCAGCACCACGTGGCGCATCGCCTGCCGGTAGGTGAGGCCGAGCGAGCGGGCCGCCGCGATCTGGCTGGGGTGCACCGACTCGATGCCGGCCCGGAACACCTCGGCCAGGTAGGCGCCGTAGGTGACGACCAGGGCGGCGGCGCCCAGCACCAGCACGTCCGGGGTGCCCTGCAGCCGGAGGCCGGGGACACCGAACGCGAACAGGTAGATCACGATGATCAGCGGGAGGCCGCGGAACGAGTAGGTGTATCCGGTGGCCAGCGCCCGTACCGGGAAGAAGACCGGCCCGCGCAGGGTGCGCAGCACCGCCACGAGCAGGCCCAGCGCCATCGCGCAGGTGGCGCAGACCACCAGCAGCTTCACGTTGAGCCACAGGCCCTCGAGGATCTGCGGCAGGTACTTGCGGGCCGTGTCGAGGTCGAAGAACGACTCCTTGACCCGTTCCCAGCCGGGCGCCCCGGTGATGGCGACGGCGAGCAGGGTGCCGACGGCCGCGGTCGACGCGGCGGCCAGCAGAACGGAACGGATCGCCCGTCCGCGACGGTAGGCGATCCGTTCCCGTTGCCTGGTGCTGATCTGGTGGGTCGTCACTTGAGTTCGGGGGCTCCGGCGGAGTCGGCGAGCCAGGTCTTCTCCAGCACGGCGAGCGAGCCGTCCTGGCGGAGCCGGTCGACCACCGTGCTGACGCAGCCGGTCAGCGGCGAGCTCTTGTCGAGCACGATGCCGAACTGCTCGGGCACGCCGACCTGCGGCAGCTGGCCGACGATGACCCCGTCCTTCAGCTCGGCGCCGGTCATGTAGAACGCGGTCGGCAGGTCCACCACGATGCCGTCGACGGTCCCGTTCTCCAGGGCCTTCTTGGCATCGTCGTTGTTGTTGAACACGGCCGGGTCGCCGCTCGGCTCGATCAGTTCGGTGATCGCCTGGTAGCTGGTGGTGCCGACCTGGGCGCCGAGCTTGGCGCTCTTCAGGTCGGCGAGCGACTTCGCGCCGGCGATCTTCGAGCCCTTGGTGGTGATCACGGTCTGGCGCACCAGGTAGTACGGCGAGGAGAAGTCCACCGCCGCCTTGCGCTCCTCGGTGATCGAGAACTGGTTGACGTCGATGTCGAACGCCTTGGGTCCCGGCGCGATCGCGTTGTTGAACGTCACGGTCGTCCAGACCACGTCGGCCTTCCGGTAGCCGAGGCGCTCGGCGACCTGGTAGGCCACCGCGGACTCGAAGCCCTTGCCGTTGTCCGGCTTGTTGTCGCTGAACCACGGCTCGTAGGCGGGATTGTCGGTGCCGATGGTGAGCTTGCCCGCGGTCTTCGTGGGCAGGGAGGCCGGATCGCAGGTGACGGAGGAGGGGGAGACGGCCGGGGAGTTCTTCTCCTCGACCGGCGAGCATGCCGTGAGGGCGGCGAGCAGGAGGGCCGCGCCGCCGGCGGCCGCGGGGGTGAGTCGGCTGACCATGCATGAGATCCCACGCTCTGGGGGCGTTCGTCGTCAAGCCGTGATGAGCTGCCACAATCGGTCCTCGTGAAGACGTTCGAAGAACTGTTTGCCGAGTTGCAAAGCAAGGCGGCGGACAAGACACCCGGTTCGGGCACCGTCGAGGCGCTCGAACGCGGAGTCCACTTCATCGGCAAGAAGGTCGTCGAGGAGGCGGCCGAGTCGTGGATGGCCGCCGAGCACGAGGGGCCGGAACGCGCTGCCGAGGAGATCTCCCAGCTGCTCTACCAGGCGCAGGTCCTGATGATCGCCACCGGACTGGAGCTCAAGGACGTGTACCGACATCTGTGACGAGTGTCCCGACACCCGTTCACTGATCTCAAGGAGCACGTCATGTTGCGTATCGCCATTCCGAACAAGGGCACCCTCTCCGCGCCGGCGTCACAGATGTTGCGGGACGCGGGGTACCGCCAGCGCACCGACCCCAAAGATCTGATCTGCCGTGACGAAGACAACAACGTCGAGTTCTTCTACCTGCGGCCGCGTGACATCGCCACCTACGTCGGCACCGGCGACCTCGACCTCGGCATCACCGGCCGGGATCTGCTCGTCGACTCCGGCGTGCCGGCCACCGAGCTGCTCGACCTGAACTTCGGCGGCGCCACCTTCCGCTGGGCGGCCCCGGCGGGCACGCTGACCGGCGCCGGGGAGATCGGTGGCCGCCGGATCGCCACCGCCTACCCCGGTGTGGTCGCCCGCTACCTGGCCGACAACGACCTGAAGGCGGACGTGGTCCGGCTCGACGGCGCGGTGGAGAACGCGGTCCGGCTCGGTGTCGCCGACCTGATCGCCGACGTCGTGGAGACCGGCGCGACGCTGCGCCAGGCCGGCCTCGTCACCATCGGCGACCCGATCATGCGGTCCTCGGCGATCCTCATCGGGCGCTCCGAGGAGGCGCCGGCCGGAGCCGCCCAGCTGCTGCGGCGTCTGCAGGGTGTGCTGGTGGCACGCAACTTCGTGATGCTGGCGTACGACGTCCGCGCCGACCTGCTGGACCAGGCCACCGGCCTCACCCCCGGCATCGAGTCGCCGACGGTCTCCCCGCTGCACCGCGAGGGCTGGGTCGCCGTCCAGGCGATGGTCCAGCGCCGTGACGTGCACCGGATCATGGACGAGCTGTACGACCTGGGCGCCCGGGCGATCCTGGTCACCGACATCGCGAACTGCAGGCTCTGATGACCGCCGTCCTCTATCGCCCGAAGCGGATCCGCTGGGTGGCCGTGCCGGCCGCGGTCGCGGTGGCGATCTTCTTCACCGTGATCAGCTTCGGCCTGACCGGGTCGGCCGGCTTCCAGAACTCGAAGGCCACCTTCCAGCGCGGCGACCAGCTCGCCATGATCGGGCTGGGTGTGCTGCTCGGCCTGGGCATCCTGGCGTTCTGCCGGCCCCGGGTCACCGCCGACGCCGAGGCCGTGCACGTGCGCAACGTGATCGGCGGCTACGACCTGCCGTGGGGGGTGGTGCGCGCGGTGCGGTTCGACCGGAACTCGGCGTGGGCCCATCTGGAGCTGCACGACGACGAGCAGGTGCCGATCCACGCGCTCCAGGCGGTCGACAAGGACTATGCGGTGGACGGGGTGCGTACCCTGCGAGCCCTGCATGCGGAGGCTGCCGCAGGTAGCTGATAGGATGGCGGGCAGTCGACCACGCCTCCGCATTGCTCTCGATCTCAGAGGGCGCAGCGGGGGCGCGAAAGAGGAGCCCGCTGGTTCCCACCCGAGTCACCTCAGTGGCCGGGTCCGGTCTCCCGGCCAGGGAATATCCCTGGCTCGGTGTGCGTCCTCCATGGGGCGCCGATGACCGGTCGTAGCGGGCCCTGGCTTCACGCCGGGGCCTTCTGCTTTCCCGGTGTCCCGCGGCCAGCGGGACGACTCGGGGCCGACCGCCATTGGCAGCGCCCGCCCCACACGGGCGGGCGAGGAACACAACCGAGGAGGCCCCATTAGCGTCGAACCACGCGTGAACGAACAGATCCGGGCTCGAGAGGTCCGTCTGGTCGGTCCGGAGGGTGAGCAGGTCGGCATCGTGCCGGTCGAGCGTGCCCTTCAGCTGGCCGCGGATGTCGACCTGGACCTGGTCGAGGTTGCTCCGATGGCGCGGCCGCCGGTGTGCAAGCTCATGGACTTCGGCAAGTTCAAGTACGAGAGCGCACTCAAGGCCCGCGAAGCGCGGCGCAACCAGCAGCAGACCGTCATCAAGGAAATGAAGCTGCGGCCGAAGATCGACCCGCACGACTACGAGACCAAAAAGGGTCACGTGGTGCGGTTCCTCAAGGCGGGCGACAAGGTCAAGGTGACGATCATGTTCCGTGGTCGTGAGCAGAGCCGCCCCGAGCTGGGCTTCCGGCTTCTCCGCCGGCTCAGCGAGGAGATCTCGGAGCTGGGCTTCGTCGAGGCCAGCCCGAAGCAGGACGGCCGAAACATGATCATGGTTCTTGCTCCGCACCGGGCCACCAAGGCCGCTGCGGCTGCGACGATCGCCGCGAACGCCCGCCCGCCGCGGGAGCCGCGTGAGGGCGACGTCGCCGAGGCCGAGCCGGTCGAGGCCGAGCCGGCTGAGGCCGCCCCGGTCGAGGCCGCCGAGAACACCGCACAGTAGTCAGCTTTTTCCCCGCGTCCCCCCGGTCGCGGGGAAAAGATCAGAAAGAGGCGTCAAGTGCCGAAGATGAAGAGCCACACCGGCATGGGTAAGCGGGTGAAGGTCACCGGCAAGGGCAAGATCGTGCGCGAGCAGGCCGGTAAGCGTCACCTGCTGGAGCACAAGAGCTCCCACGTGACCCGCCGGATGACCGGCACGGTCGTTGTGGCCAAGGCCGACACCGCGCGAGTGAAGAAGCTTCTGGGCCGCTGACGCGCGCCTGACCGGTTCCCCTGAAGGAGTAACTAGAAATGGCACGCGTCAAGCGGGCGGTAAACGCCCAGAAGAAGCGCCGCACCCTGCTCGAGACCGCGAGCGGCTACCGCGGTCAGCGCTCCCGCCTGTACCGCAAGGCCAAGGAGCAGGTGCTGCACTCGATGCAGTACTCGTACCGCGACCGTCGTGACCGCAAGGGCGACTTCCGCCAGCTGTGGATCACCCGTATCAACGCGGCCGCCCGGTCCAACGGCATGACCTACAACCGCCTCATCCAGGGCCTCAAGCTGGCTGAGGTCGAGGTCGACCGTAAGATCCTGGCGGACCTCGCGGTCAACGACGCGGCTGCCTTCGCGGCCATCGTCGAGGTCGCTCGCGCGGCCGTCGCGGCTGAGGGCACCGGCGGCGCCGCCGCGCAGGCTGCCTGAGCCGAATCCGCGTAGCACGTTTTCAGACGCCTCCCGATCCTCGTGGTCGGGAGGCGTCGTCGTGAGGAGATCATGTTCACGCCCCGTACGCCCCGCATCGTCGCCGCCCGCCGCCTGCAACGCCGGAGGGACCGCGACCAGAGCCGGCGCTTCCTCGCCGAAGGGCCGCAGGCCGTGCGCGAAGCGCTGGCCGCGGGCGCGGTGATCGAACTGTTCGGGACGCCGGCCGCGCTGGACCGGCACGCCGAACTCACCGCGCAGGCGCCGGAGGTGTCCCCGGTCACCGACGAGGCACTCGCCGCGCTCACCGAGACGGTCAGCCCGCAAGGACTGGTCGCCGTCTGCGAACAGGGCGACGTCTCCATCGGTGAAGCGCTCGCCAAGAACCCGCGGCTGATCGCCGTGGTCGCCGAGATCCGGGACCCCGGCAACGCCGGGACGGTGCTGCGCACCGCGGACGCGGCCGGGGCCGGCGCGGTCATCTTCGCCGGCGACGCCGTCGACCCCTACAACGGCAAGTGTGTACGGTCGTCCGCCGGCTCCCTGTTCCACGTGGACGTCGTCCGGGCCCCGCTCAGCGTCGTCGACCTGTTGCAGGACAACGGTCTGCAGGTCCTCGCCACCAGCGGCGCCGGCGAGGACGACGTGGACTCGCTGCTCGACGGCGGGCAGCTCGCCGCCCGTACCGCCTGGCTGTTCGGGTCCGAGGCCCATGGCCTGCCGCACGAGGTGCTGAAGGCCGCGGACCGGCGGGTCCGGGTGCCGATCTACGGCGGAGCCGAGAGCCTCAACCTCGCCGCCGCGGCCGCCGTGTGCCTGTATGCCTCGGCCCGTGCGCAGCGCTGATAGTAAGCTTGGCCGCATGTCAGGTCCCCGGCTCTCGTTTATCCGGCCCGCTGGTCGCGGGCGCCGGAACTGACACTTCTGCGCGTCTCCCCGACCGGCGGGCTGCGGCCCAGCCGCGCCTCCGTAGACTGACGCAGCTGAGTCGGCCCCTCACGGCCATCAGTTGCGACTGGTCCGGCTGTGGTGCCCCGTCGCGGCTCGCGCCGCGCTCGGTGCGCCCAGTGGCGACCAGTCCGACTGTGTCGCCCCTTCGCGGCCCTCGCTGCGCTCGGTGCACTCAGTTGCGAATAGCCGATGGCTAATCCGGTGTTAGGGAGCTCACCCGATCATGTCCTACCGCAACGATCCGTACGATCCGAAGCAGGCCGCCCTGCTCGCGCCGGAGGCTCTGGAAGCCGCCGTCGCCGAGGCCGAGAAGGCGTTCGCACAGGCCGCCGACCTCGACGCGCTCGCGACGCTGAAGTCGGCGCACCTCGGCGACCGCTCCCCGGTGTCGCTGGCCCGCCGGGAGATCGGCTCGCTGCCGCCGGCCGCGAAGTCCGACGCCGGCAAGCGCGTCAACGTCGCCCGGCAGGCCGTGCAGGCCGCCTACGACGCCCGGCAGGCCGAGCTGGAGGCCGACCGGGCCGCCCGCGTCCTGGTCGAGGAGCGCGTCGACGTCACCCTGCCGTGGTCGCGCCGCCCGCGGGGCGCCCGGCACCCGCTGACCACGCTGATGGAGCACATGGGTGACGTGTTCCTCGGCATGGGTTACGACATCGTCGACGGTCCCCAGCTGGAGCTGGAGTGGGCCAACTTCGATGCGCTCAACATCGGCCCGGACAACCCGGTCCGCGGCTCCTCGGACACCTTCTTCGTCGACCTGCCCGGCCTGGTGATGCGCACGCACACCTCGCCCGGCCAGGTGCGCACCATGCTCGACCGGCAGCCGCCGATCCGCATCGTCAGCCCCGGCCGCGCGTACCGCACCGACGAGCTGGACGCCACGCACAGTCCGGTCTTCCACCAGATCGAGGGCCTGGTCATCGACGAGGGCATCACCATGGCCCACCTGCGCGGCACCCTGGACCACTTCGCGAAGGCGATGTTCGGCCCGGACGCGAAGACCCGCTGGCGCCCGCACTACTTCCCGTTCACCGAGCCGTCCGCCGAGTTCGACGTCTGGTTCGCCCAGCACCGGGACGGGCCGCGCTGGGTCGAGTGGGGCGGCTGCGGCATGGTCAACCCGCGGGTGCTGACCGCCTGCGGCATCGACCCGGGGGTCTACTCGGGTTTCGCGTTCGGCATGGGTGTCGAGCGGACCCTGATGTTCCGCAACGGCGTCTCGGACATGCGCGACATGGTCGAGGGCGACGTGCGGTTCACCACGAACTTCGGAATGGAGTCCTGAAGCGATGAAGACGTCACTGTCGTGGCTGCGCGAGTACGTCGAGCTGCCCGCGGGGATCACCGCTTCGGAGCTGGACACGGCGCTGACCAACCTCGGCATGGAGGTCGAGGGCATCGTCGACCAGGCCGGGACGATCCTCGGTGACCTGGTCGTCGGCCGGGTGCTGACGATCGAGGAGCTGACCGGGTTCAAGAAGCCGATCCGCTTCTGCACGGTCGACGTGGGCAACTCCCAGCCGCAGGAGATCGTGTGCGGCGCCCGCAACTTCGCCGAGGGCGATCTCGTCGTGGTCATCCTGCCCGGCGGCGAGCTGCCCGGCGGATTCAAGATCGGTGCGCGGAAGACGTACGGCCGCAACTCGCACGGCATGATCTGCTCGGGCGCCGAGCTGGGCCTGTCCGGCGACCACTCCGGCATCGTCGTGCTGCCCGCCGACACGGCCGCCGCGCCCGGCGCCGACGCCCGCCCGGTCGTCGGCCTGGACGACGTGCTGGTCGAGGTCGAGGTCACGCCGGACCGCGGTTACGAGATGAGCGTCCGCGGCATCGCGCGGGAACTGGCCACGTACTTCGGCGTGCCGTTCACCGACCCGGCGGCGATCGCCGTCGAGAAGGCCACGGCGGAGGCTCCGTACGCCGTCTCCGTGGAGGACACCGCCGGCTGTGACCGGTTCGCCGCCCGCGTCGTGCGCGGCATCGACCCGAACGCGCAGTCTCCCGACTGGATGCAGCGGCGGCTGATCCAGGCCGGCATCCGCGCCATCTCGCTGCCGGTCGACATCACCAACTACCTGATGCTCGAATTCGGCCAGCCGATGCACGTCTTCGACCTGGACCGGCTCAACGGCGGCCTGGTGGTGCGCCGGGCCCGGGCCGGGGAGAAACTGACCACCCTGGACGGTGTCGCCCGCTCGCTCGACGCCGAGGACATGGTGATCTGCGACGAGACCGGGCCGATCTCGCTCGCCGCCGTGATGGGCGGCGAGACCAGCGAGTGGCAGGAGGGCACGGTGAACGTGCTCCTCGAAGCCGCCCACTGGGACCCGATCATGGTGGGCCGCACCGCCCGCCGCCACAGACTGTTCAGCGAGGCCGCGAAGCGGTGGGAACGCGGTGTCGACCCGGCGCTGCCGCTCGCCGCCCTGCGCAAGGCGGTGGACATCCTCGTCGAGCACGCCGGCGGTGACGTCGACGAGCGGATCCTCGACATCGACCACGTGGCCGGCCCGGTCGCGCTCACCCTGCCCGGGGACGCGCCGGCCAAGCTGATCGGCCTGCCGTACACCGCGGCGCAGACCGCCGACCTGCTGCGCAAGATCGGCTGCGAGGTCACCGGCGAGGACGTGCTCAGTGTCCTCCCGCCGACCTGGCGGCCCGACCTGGTGGCGCCGATCGACCTGATCGAGGAGGTGGCGCGGCTCGGCGGTTACAACGAGATCCCGAGCGTGCTGCCGCCCGCCGGAGCCAGCCGTGGGCTCACCCCCGCGCAGAAGCGGCGCCGGTCGGTGGGCCGGGCGCTCGCCGAGAACGGGTACGTCGAGGTGCTGTCCTACCCGTTCGTCTCGCCCGGCACCGCCGACGCCCTCGGCCTGCCCCCGGCGGACCCGCGGCGCAGCGCGGTGCGGCTCACCAACCCGCTGTCGGAGGAGGAGCCGCTGCTGCGCACCACGCTGCTCGGCCCGCTGCTCGGCACCCTCAAACGCAACATCGGCCGCGGCCGGCGCGACGTGGCGCTCTTCGAGGCGGGCACGGTCTTCCTGCCGCACCTGACCTCGACCGCCCCGCCGTCGCTGGTGGTGGACCGCCGCCCGACGAACGCCGAATGGGCGGCCGCCAACGCGATCGTCCCGGAGCAGCCGTGGCACCTGGCCGTGGTGCTGGCCGGCGACATCGAACCGGCCGGCTGGTGGGGCCAGGGACGTGCCGCGACGTGGGCGGACGCCATCGAGGCGGCGCGCGTCGCGGTCTCCGCCGCGGGCGTCTCCGAGGACCGCGTCACGGTACGGGCCACCGAACACGCCCCGTGGCACCCGGGCCGGTGCGCGGCGATCCTGGTCGACGGCGAGGTCGTCGGTCACGCCGGCGAGCTGCACCCCGCCGTGCTGGCCGCCCTCGAACTGCCGAAGCGCACCGCGGCCGCCGAGATCGACCTGGACGCCCTGCCGGACGCCCCGGTCGTCGACGCGCCGAAGATCTCCACCTTCCCGCCCGCCCTGCTCGACGTGGCCCTCGTGCTGGACGGCACGGTCCCGGCCGCCGAGGTGCAGGCGGCGCTGGCCGAGGGTGCGGGCGACCTGCTGGAGTCGGTGGCGCTCTTCGACGTCTACGAGTCGTCGCAGCTGGGGGAGGGGAAGCGGTCGCTGGCGTACAAGCTGACGTTCCGCGCCCCGGACCGCACCCTCACCTCCGAGGAGACCCTGGCCGCCCGCGACGCCGCGGTCGCCGTCACGGCCTCCCGTTTCGGCGCCACCCTGCGCGGCGCCTGACAAGCCGGCTCTGACGAGGCCGGGCTGGTGGGAAGCCATCGGCCCGGCCTCGTTCCGTGGGCGCGACGATGTCTTCGCCCGACTCGCCGGGGGCCGCCGCCCGAGCCCGCCGTCGCGCACGAGCTGAGGGACGGCCGGATCTCCCGCTGGACCGCTCCGAACTGAGACGCCGCCGGGTCAGTCCCACCAGAACGTCCAGCCGGGTGCGCCGAGGATCTGCTCGACGTAGGCGTCCATGGAGCCCGCGCCCTGCCAGATGTTGTCGGGGCAGAAGGCGAGATGCTCGGCGGCGACCGCCCGCGCGTGTTCCTCGCCGGTCGGCGGGGCGGCGACGCTCACATACAGCGTGTCGAAGCCGACCGCGACGACCCGGGCGCCGAACCGCTCCTCCCAGCTGCGCAGCACGCAGGAGATCTTCGCGGTGTCGTTCTCGTGGTTCATCGGGCCGGTCCAACCGGCCGCGGCCAGCGCGTCCGCGCCCCGGGCCGCCGGAACCAGACCCAGCCGGGGCAGGGTGAGAACGCCGAGGTCGAGAATCATGTCGGCGGTCTCGTCGGCGTCCGCGTCCGGATCGGTGGCCGGCTCGCCGCCGGGGGCGAGGCCGGGCCACTCCTCCTGCTCCACGCCTTTCCACCAGGCGGCGAGGACCGCGCCGGGATCGTGGTCACCGGGCCCGGTGCGGATCAGGCAGGGATCCAGATCGCCGTCCTCGGACCACGGCCGGCCGGGATCGCTGTCGGAGAGGCTGCCCAGCAGGAGTGGCCACAACCCGGTGCGCGCGTGCTGCGCCCGCAGGGCCCGCCACCAGCCCTGCCGCGGCGTGGCGTCACTGATCCACAGCAGATCCTGAACCGGCTGCCAGGACGAGCCGGTGGGGTCGGTCGAAAGGTGCGGGGCGGTGCCGGTGAGTCGGGTCATGCCCGGGAGGCTAGACCGGGGGTACGACGATTTCGACGCTCGCGCCCGGCAGCGGATCACCGAAGAGCCGGGCCGCGCTGCCGCCCCGGGACAGCAGCTCGTAGAACGTCCGATCGCCGCTCCCGTCGCCGCGCGGCCAGCCGGAACTGCCGGGCGCGAACGACATCGTCCCCGCCGGCACCTCGAAGACCCCGTCGCTGACCGTGGCCGCCACGCTGACCTCGCCGATCCGCACCCCGACCGTCGTGCCGGCCGGCGCCGGCGCGTGGTCCCACGTCGTCTTGATGTTGCCGTACCCGTCGATGTAGCCGACCGCCTGCTTCGGTGGCGGCCCGACCGTCAGCTCCTCGCCGAGCAGCGAGTCGTCACCGCGGGCGAGGGCGGCGAGCGCGGCCGGGAAGACGTCGCGGGAGCGGAACTGGGATCCTCGGTCGGCCACCTCGACGGCGCGGACCGGCACACCCTCGGCGGCCAGGAACGACAGGCTGGATCCGGACGCCACGCCGACGACCAGGACGCCGGAGTCCAGCCGGGCGGCGGCGAGACGTTCCCCGGCGTTGTCGGCGCGCGGGTCGTCGAGGTCCTGGCGGGGCGCTACGTTGGCGTACACGATCCGGTCGGAAGGCCCCTCGCCGAAGGCGAGCTGAGCCACGCAGAACCCCGCGCCGACCGTGTCGAAGGCGGCCACCGGGACCGTGGTGATCGCCGCTTCCGGAAGCAGCAGGGCGAGCCGTTGGCAGACCTCGGCGAAGGCCAGGTCGCCGGTGCCGTAATCGGCGACGACGGTGACGAGCATGCCCGCAGACTACGGTCCTTTCGTCCCCGGTTCAGCTGTTCTGCGTAGGAGTCGGCGTCCGTGTGGCCGCTCGGCCGGCTCGACCGTGGCGCAGCCGGAGGTGATCAGCCGCCAGTCCCCGGCGGCGAGCGCGGCGTCGATGCGGCGGCGTACCTCCGCGATCCTGTCCGGCTCGGTGGCGACGAGGACCCGCAGCCGAAGTGCCTCCCCGGCCTGCTCGGCAGTGGTGTGGTGCGGCGGCTCATGGTCACCGTGACCGCCGAGCGCGGCGGTGATCGCCGCGCCGGGCGCGTCCGGATCCTCTCCGCTCGCGAGGGCGACGGTCGCCTGATGCGCGTAGATCTGCCGCATCAGGGCAGCTTGAGAACGTCGGCGACGACCGCCCCGTCCGGTTCGAGCCGGAGCGGGGCGGGACTGTCGTAGACGACCAGCACCCGGTCCGGGCCCATCAGGCTCAGCCCTTCGGCGTGATCGTCGCCCTCGCCGTAGGTCAGCTCCAGCTCACGGCTGATCAGATCGTTCCGCACGATCGTCGGCACCTCCACCCGGCCCGCGCCGTGCCAGCGGTAGATGCGCACCGGCCCGTCCAGGTCCATCGTCGGCCCGGCGAGCACCAGCAGGTCGTCACCGTCCGGGCAGAGGTCCCGGACACCCAGCCCATCAAGATCGAGAACATGTTTGCGGTACGGCTGACCGTCGGGGAACCGGTGCAGCCGCAGTCGTCCCGGGTCGGTGGCGAGAACGTACGGCCGAAGCTCCAGAACGAACGCCCACCCGCGCAGAACCGGCCCCCGCAAGCCCAGGAAGACCCGGTCGCCGCGCACCGCGATGCCCTCGATGTCGAGGCCGTTGTCCTTGCCCGGAATGGGCAGGAACGGCGCCAGATGCTCGTCGTCGCGCAGCAGCCGCCGCAGGTCGTCGCGGACGCTCAGCGCCGCGGCCCGGTGCCGGACCCCGTCCGCCTCCAGCTCACGCACCGGCGTGGGGACGCCGCCCACGTCGGCGATCGGCAGCCGGACCAGGATCTGCCGGTTGGCCTGCCCCTCGATCCGGGCCAGCCGGCGCAGTGCCTTCTGCCCCTCGTGCCGGTCCTTGATCTGCTTGCGGCGCAGGCTGTGCGACCCGATCGCCCAGAGGAAGTGCCCGGCCCGGGCCAGGCCCTCCACGTCCGCCTCCTCGTCGGCGTCGTGGCCGGGCAGGGTGACGAAATCGGCCAGCCGGAACCGCGTCTCCGCCCCGAACTCGGTGGGCCGATCCACGTCGTCGGCGAGCAGCCGCTCGATGGTCGCGCTCTCGTCGCCGGCGATCCACAGCACCCGGCCGTCGTGCCGGATCGCGGAGAGATTGGTGTGGGTGGCGGCGGCCTGCGACTCGTCGGAGAAACGCAGTCGCACCGTGTAGTCGACCGTCATGGCGTCATCGTCGCACCACCGCGCATCAGCGCAGGTCGCACATCGGGTCTTCGTTGGATGACCTTTCGGGTCCTCCGCCCCGAACCGCCTTCCCCGTCCCGGTCTTCCGCGTTTCCCGGCTTCACCTGAAGCGGCTCAGCCGTCCCGGTCTTCCGCGTTTCCCGGCTTCGCCTGAAGCGGCTCAGCCGTCCCGGTTCTCCGCGTTTCCCGGCTTCGCCTGTAGCGGCTCTGCCCGCCCCGGCGGCCGTGGCGGGGGCGGGCAGAGCCGGCGGTCAGTTCTTCGAGATGTAGAGACGGTGGCCCGCCGGGACGTAGCCGATCCGCTCGTACACCCGCCACGAGTCGCCGCCGCTCGCCTCCAGCCAGGCGAAGTCCACACCCCGATCGAAGGCTCTGCGGGTGATCTCCGCGGTGAACGCCGCGGCCAGGCCACGCCGCCGGAACGGCTCGCGCACGCCGATGCCGGCGACCTCGCACAGCGCGTCGCTCGGCGGCGTGGCCTGCCCGCCGCCCGCGCATTCACCGCTCGCGGTGAACGCGGCGATCGCGATGCCACCGCGTTCCTGACTGCGGCGGAGCCGGATGACGTCCGCCTCGCTCGCCTCCCACAGCGCGCCGAAGGCCTCGGCGGTGGCGGCGGACAGTGCGGCCCGCTGCGGGTCCGTCGTGGGCTCGGTCAGCGACAGCCCTTCCGGTACGGGTGGCACGGTCAGCGTCTGCGGTGTGCAGACCAGGTACCGATGCCGGACCTCGACGGTGAAGCCGGCTCCGAGCAGCAGCTCCTCCAGCTCGGGAGTGGTGCTGACGACGTATTCCAGGCGTGGTTTGCGGCCGGCCCCGGTGAACGCGCCGATCAGGGCGTCGACATCGGCCGCCGTGATCGGGACGTCCGGGATCGGGGTGGCGTAGTTGACGAAGGGACTTGCGGTGTCCGGGTCGAAACCGGCCACGAACGGGCCGATCTCCACTGCCTTCGGGCGGGTGCGGAGGGTGGACACGACGGAGCGCTGGATGCGCAGATCCATGGTGAGGTAAGCCTTTTCGAGAGTGAAGAGCGTCTGCGGGAAACGGCATGCCGAACCGAGGGCATGCGGGTGACACGGGCCGCCGCAGGCGGAGAGATGCTCAGCGGCGGCCGGGAGGCCAGGCCGTGATCATTGGCTTCACTCTTTCGAGAACTCAGGTGTGGGCGACCTCGTGGGCGAGATCGCCCGAGAAGGCTGTCACGAAGCGGGTGGGCCGCGCAAGACGGATTCCGCGCCGGATGTCACCCCCCGTCCGCCGGCGGACGGGGCTCCAGCCGGATGCGACGGGCGTCGAGCCAGGCCTCGATCTCGTCGGCCAGCCAGATCTTGCCCTGCGCCAGGTCGGCGACGGGTTGCGGGAAGTCCGCGCGTTTGGCCAGTTGATAGACGCGCTGGCGGCTGATCAGGCCGATCCGTGCGCGGACCTCGTGCGCGCCGAGCAGGCGGAGTGAAGGCGTTTCCATGCACGCGACTATAGACGCAGGACTAGGTGGTTCGCCTGATCGGCGCGCACCCGTGCGGGTGGTGGGGGCCGGCCGGCGGGCGACGCCGGCGCGGGCCGGCCGCCTGCACGGCCCGCGCCGACGCCCCCACTCTCGTCCATCGCGGACGGGATGTCCATGCCCGTCGATGCCTGAGGGCGCATGGCCCGGCTGGGCCGGAATTCTGTCGGGGGGTGTCGCTATGGTTCTGCCCGTCGATGCAACGGCGAGTCTGGAGAGTGGCCGGTGACCGAGGCGCGAGGCTTCGCCATCCCCCGAGGCTGGAGGCGGTTCGCGGCCGGCGACGTCGAGATGTTCGGCGACCAGACGCTCCGCGCCGTCCACGTGGCCCCCGCGGAGGCGTGCCACCGGCTCCGCGATGATCATGACGATCGCATCCGTGAGCTCGACCCGATCACCGCGGCGAAGGCGCTGCGCGAACTATCCGAGGTGCTCCCGTGACCGTTGCCACCACCCACGTCCAGCGACCGCCGGCCGAGGTGCGCTATGCCGACGAGCTGGCCCGTCTGCGGGCCGCCGACGACGCGCCGACCCCGCCGGGCTGGGCGCTCAGCCTGCGGGCCGCCCGCGCGTTCATCGTCGGCGACGACAAGATCGGGATCAGCCGCAAGTTCGTCGGCGACCCGTCACTCATCGACCGGGCCCTCGTCAGCCTGGCCACCAGCCGGGGCCTGCTGCTGGTCGGCGAGCCGGGCACCGCGAAATCTCTGCTCTCCGAGCTGCTCGCGGCCGCGGTCAGCGGTGACTCGACCCTGACCATCCAGGGCGGCGCGGCCACCACCGAGGACCAGATCAAGTATTCGTGGAACTACGCCCTGCTCGTCGCCGAGGGCCCGTCCGAGCGGTCCCTGGTGCCGGCGCCGCTGCTGCGCGGCATGGCCCACGGCAAGGTGGTCCGGTTCGAGGAGATCACCCGCTGCCCCCTCGAGGTGCAGGACTGCCTGCTCTCCCCGCTCTCCGACCGGGTCCTCGCGGTTCCCGAGCTGCCCGGCGACGCCGGGATGGTGTTCGCCCGGGAAGGCTTCAACATCATCGCCACGGCGAACACCCGGGACCGCGGCGTCAACGACATGAGCTCGGCGCTGAAACGGCGGTTCAACTTCGAGACGGTCTTCCCGATCGCCGACTTCGACACCGAGCTGGCGCTGGTCGAGGCGGAGGCGGGCGCGCTGCTGCGGCGCTCCGGGGTGACCGCCCCACCGCGGCGGGACGTCCTCGAGGTGCTGGTCACCGCCTTCCGGGAGCTGCGGACCGGGCGGACCACCCGCGGCGACGAGATGGACAAGCTGTCCGCGGTGATGAGCACCGCCGAGGCGGTCGCCGTCGCGCACGCCGTCGGGCTGCGCGGCTGGTTCCTGAACGGGTCCGCCGGCACCACCACCGACCTGGTCTCCTGCCTCGCCGGGACGGCCGCCAAGGACAGCCCGGAGGACCTTGCGAAACTGCGCCGCTACCTGGAGCAGCACACCTCCTGGCGGACCGGCCCGCAATGGCGGGAGCTGCGGGACGCCCGCCGGGAACTGCCCGGCGGATGAACCTCACCGTCATCGGGGTCCGGCACCACAGCCCCGCCTGCGCCCGCCTGGTCGGCTCGACGATCACCGCGCTGCGGCCGGCCTTCGTCCTGATCGAGGGTCCCGCCGACATGAACGAGCGGATCGGCGAGCTGCTGCTCGGGCACGACCTGCCGGTGGCGGTCTTCACCAGCTACCTCGACGAGCACCGGCGACACGGATCGTGGTCGCCGTTCTGCGACTACTCACCGGAGTGGCAGGCGCTGCTGGCCGGCCGGGAGTGCGGGGCGCAACTGCGCTTCATCGACCTGCCGGCCTGGCACGAGGCGTTCGCCGACCGCGACAACCGGTACGCCGACGCCGAACTGCGCTACGCCGAGGCGGTCGGCCGGCTGTGCGCCGAGTTCGGGGTGGACGACAGCGACGCCCTCTGGGACCACGTCATCGAGATGGGCCCGCCCGAGGGGGTCACCGAGCGGCTCACGGCCTACTTCGATCTGATCCGCGGCGACTCGCCGGCCGGGCCCTCGGACACGGCCCGGGAGGCGTACATGGCCGACTGGATCCGCGCCGCCTGCGCCGAGGCGGGCGACCGTCCCGTCGTCGCCGTCGTCGGCGGATTCCACCGGCCCGCCCTGCTCCGCCTGGCCGCCGCCGGCCCGGCCCCGGGGTGGCCCGGCGTCCCGGCCCCACCGGACGGCGCGACCGCCGGCAGCTACCTGGTGCCGTACTCGTTCAAGCGCTTGGACGCCTTCGCCGGCTACCAGTCGGGAATGCCGTCGCCGGACTACTACCAGCGGCTCTGGGAGCGTGGGCCGGAGGCGGCGGCACGTCATCTGGTGACCGCCGTCGCCGGGCGGCTGCGGCGGCGCGGGCAACCGGTCTCCACGGCCGACCTGATCGCCGCCCGGGCCGGGGCGGAGGCGCTCGCCCTGCTGCGCGGGCACACCTTCCCGGCGCGGGTCGACGTGCTCGACGGCCTCGCCTCCGCGCTGGTCAACGAGGCGCTGGACGTGCCGCTGCCGTGGGCGGTGCGCGGGACGGTCACGGCCGGGCAGCATCCGGCGGTGCTGGAGATGACCGCGGCGCTCAGCGGCGACCGGGTCGGCCGGCTGCACCCGGACACCCCGCTGCCGCCGCTGGTCCACGCGGCCACCGCCGAACTCGAACGGTACGGACTCGACGGCCCCGGGGAGCACACCACCGACCTGACCCGGCCGGAGGGCCTCGCCGTCAGCCGGGTCCTGCACCGGCTGCGGGTGCTCGGGGTGCCCGGATTCCGGCGCGACGCCGGCCCGGCGACCGGGATCGACCCGGTGCTGCGCGAGAAATGGACGATCCAGCGGCACGAGCACCGGCTCGCCGCGCTGATCGAGGCCGGCGGTTACGGGCCGACCCTGGAGGTGGCGTCCGCGACCCTCGTCGCGCAGCGCATCGACGAGGCGTCCGGCCGGCTCGGCACGCTCGCCGACGCGCTGTTCGACGCGGCGCTGTGCGGCGTCACCGATCTCGGCGCCGACGTTCCCGCGATGCTCGAACGGGGCGTGGCGGCCGGCAGCGACCTCACCGAGCTGGGCCGGGTCCTGGCGGTCACCCTGGCGCTGTGGCGGCACGACCGGCTGCTCGGGACCGCCGGCAGCGAGGCGCTCGGGGCGGTGGTGGCGGCCGCGGCCCGCCGGATCCTGTGGCTCGCCGAGGGATGGCACGCGGCCGGGTCGCCGGCGGACCGGGCCCGGATCGCGGCGGTCGTCGCGGTGCGCGACGCGGCGCTGCACGCTTCGGCGGCCGGCGTCGACCGTACCGCCGCGGTGGAGGTCGCCGGGCGGATCGCGGCCGACCGCGCCGCGCCGCCGGACCTGCGCGGCGCCTTCTACGGACTCGGCCGCACACTGCTCGGCGACGACGATCCGGCCGGGCTCTTCCCGGCGCCGGAGCAGGTGGTGCGCGGCGCGTTCGCCGCCGGGACGGCAGGTGACTGGCTGGCCGGGCTCTTCGGGGTGGCCCGGGAGCCGGTGCTGGCGCCCGGCGGCATCCTGACCCTGCTCGACGACCTGGTCACCGGGCTCGGGGCGGACGACTTCCTGGTCGCGTTGCCGGCGCTGCGGCAGGCCTTCGAGTACTTCCCGCCACGGGAGCGGGAGACCATCGGCGAGCAGTTGCTGGCCCGGCGCGGGCTGGCCGGTTCCGGACGGGACCTGCTCCGGGCCGGTGCGATGCCACCCGCGATGGTGGCGGCCGGCATGGCCCTGGACGAGGCGGTCGAGTCACGGCTGGCCGCGGCCGGGCTGATCAGCCCGCCCGGGCCGGACGCCGGTGCCGATCGGGTGGCGAGCGGTGTGGGGGAGGACTCGTGACGGACGTCGGCCTGGAACGATGGCGGCTCATCCTGGGCGACCCGGCGGCCGGGTGCCTCGGCGGGCTCGGCGGTGACGCGGCCGGGCGGGACGCGGCGCTGGACTGGCTCTACGGCCGGGACGATGAGCTCGGCCGCCGCGACATCCGCCGGCAGGGCGGCACCGGGCCGTCACAGCTCACCACGGTGGACTGGCTCGACGACATCACCCGGCTGTTCCCGAAGGAGACGGTGGAACGGCTGCAGCGCGACGCCGTCGAGCGCTACCAGATCGACGACATCGTCACCGACCCTGATGTGCTGGAACGCATCGAACCGAACCCGTCGCTGCTGCGAGCCGTGCTCCGCACCAAACACCTGATGAACCCCGAGGTGCTGCGGCTGGCCCGGCGGATCGTCGAGGAGGTCGTCCGGGACCTCGTGCAGCGGCTCTCCACCGAGGTCCGGCAGAGCTTCTCCGGCGCCCGGTCGCGGCGGGCCAGCCGGTTCCGGCAGGCACGTGACTTCGACGCGCGGCGCACGGTCCGGGCCAACCTGGGCAACTACCGGCCGGACGAGCGGCGGATCTACGTGGAGACGCCGTACTTCGCCTCGCGGACCCGGCGACAGCTCACCCAGTGGCAGGTGATCCTGCTGGTGGACCAGTCCGGTTCGATGCTGTCGTCGGTGATCCACTCGGCGGTCACGGCCGCCTGCCTGTGGGGGCTGCCGGGAGTGCGGACCCATCTGATCGCGTTCGACACCGAGGTCGTCGACCTGACCTCCGAGGTCAGCGACCCGGTCGAGGTCCTGATGAAGACCCAGCTCGGCGGTGGCACCGACATCGGGCGGGCGGTCCGGTACGCGGCCCAGATCGTCGAGCAGCCACGCCGCACGATCGTCGCGGTGATCAGTGACTTCTTCGAGGGCGGATCGGAGGCGGGGCTGGTGCGAGCGGTCCGGGAACTCGTCGAACAGGGCAGCATCGTGCTCGGGCTGGCGGCGCTCGACGAGCAGGCCGACCCGGCGTACGACCGGGAGTGCGCGCAGAGACTCGCCGACGTGGGCGCCTGGGTGGGCGCGATGACGCCGGGTGAGCTGGCGTCCTTCGTGGCGGAGCGGGTGGGCCGATGAGCAGCCCGGTGAGCATGGCGGAGGTGGTGTGATGAGCGGGACCACCTTGCCGGTCCGGGCGGATCTGCTGGCGCTCGACGAAGGGGCGCTGGCGGCGCTCGCCAACCGGGGACTGGTGAAACGGGCCGCCCGGGAGGTCGATCGGGAACCGCCGGGCCTCACCGCGGGCGCGGGTGTCACGATCGTCGCCGCGTTCGGTGACGGCGCGCGCACCGAACTGCCCGAGGGCGGCCTCGAGCGGGGACGGTGCACATGCGGGGCGGCCGGGGTGTGCCGGCACCTGCTCGGGCTGATCCTGGCGTACCAGGCGGCTTCGGTCACCACGTCCACGGCTGCGGAGCCGGAGTCCGTACGGGCCGGCGAGAGTGCCGCCGAGCCGGTCCCGGCCTGGTCGCCGGGCGGGTTCACCGACGGCGACCTGGCGGCGCGGATCGGCAACCGGCTGGTCGAGGCGGCCCGGCGGACCATGCGCGGCGGCTACACGGCCCGGATCAGGCGCGGGACGGTGCCGGTCGCCGAACTGCCCGCGGCGACCGTCCGGTTCCTGGTGCCCGGCGATCTCGGCTATGTGCACACCGACGCCCGCGCCGGGGTACGCGACGACGTGATCGCGCTGGCCGTCTGGGCCTTCCGGGCCGCCGACGAGCAGCAGCCGGGCACCGCCGAATGCGTCGTCGACGTGGGCGGCTCCCCGGCCGGCGGCGCGGTCACCGGGTCCCCGCTCGCCCCCCTCGTGGAGTTTCTCGCCGAAGTGCTGCGAGCCGGGGCCGTCCACGCCGGTGAGGGTCTGGCCGCCGGTGCCGCCGGGCAGATCGCCGCCCTGGAACGAGCCGGGCTGCGGTGGCCGCTCGACGCCGCCACCGAACTCACCGCCCAGCTCACCGCGTACCGGGAACGCAGCGCCCGCTACCGTCCGGAGCTGGTCGCCGACCTGATCGCCGAACTGTTCGCCCGGCACCGCGCGGTCAGCGCCGACGGTGGCACGGCGCTGCGGGCCCGTGTCCTCGGATCGGAGGAGGCGGCCGAGACCCCGCTGCGCCGGGTACGCCTCGACGGGCTCGGCGCCCGGGTCACCGCGATCGGCGACCAGCGGCGGGTCGAGATCTTCCACGGGCAGCCGGCCAGCGGGGTCGTCCTCGTGTCGCAGCGACAGTGGGCCACCCCGGACGACGGCCCCGCCCTGGCCCGGCGACGGTTCGCCGGCAGCACGATCGGCGCGGTGGCCGGCGGCACCCTGGTCACCGAGTCGGCGTTCCGGAGCGCCAGCCGCGCGGTCCGGCTGACCGAGAGCCGGGTCGCGAAGTCCACGGTCACCGTCTCCACCGGCGCCTGGGATCCGCTGCCGGCCGGTCTGCTCGTGCATGACTATGCACGGCTCGCGGCCGAACTCGACGCGATGCCACCCCGTCCGGTCCGCGCCCGGGTCCGCGCCGAACTGGTCCGCGTGCTCGCCATCGCCGAGGTGGGGGAGGGCCACTACGCGCCGGGCGCGCAGCGCCTCACCTATGAGATCCGCGACAGCGCGGGCGTCACGGCGACGGTGTCGGCGACCCACGCGGCGGTGGCGCCGGCCCGTCTGGACGCCATCGCCGCCGCACTGGACGGCCGGCGCGGCAGACCCCGTTTCGTGGCCGGAACAGTCCACCGCAGCGGCGGCCGCATCATCATCGACCCGTACGCGATCGCCGCCGACGGGCCGCCCGTGGTCCCCGACCTCGCCACCCCGGACGCCTTCCCCGCCGCCACCGCCGGCACGCCGTTCCCGGCTTCGGCCGGCACGCCGTTCCCGGCTTCGGCCGGCACGCGCGCCTCGGCGGGTCCGTCGTCCGGTGGCGGAGGCCCGGTCCCGGGTCTGCTGGGTCCGGACACGGATTCGGCTGATCCGGACCCGGGTTCAGTTGGTCCGGGCGCTTCGGGGGGCCCGGCGTCCGGCGACGCGGCCACGGGTGGGGTTGACCTGGGCGCTTCTGCCGGGCCGGCATCGGGTGGCGCGGGCCCGCTCCCCGGTGTGGTCGACCCAGGTGCTTCTGCCAGGCAGTCGTCCGGTGGCGAAGGTGCGGCCCCGGGTTTGCTTGATCCGGGTGCTTCTGCCGGGCCGCCACCGGAGGGCGCGGCCCCGGGCCCGGCTGGTCCCGGTGCGTCCGGGTCGCCTTCTGCCGGGGGTGAGCCGGTTGCGGACCTCGTCGGCGAGGCGGTGACGGATCCGCTTGCGGCGGTGGTGGCCGCGGCCAGAGATGTTCTCGCCGAGGCGGCGCACAGCGGGCTCGCGCATCTGCCACCCGGATACCGGGAACGGCTGGAGACCGCACGCACCGATCTGGCCCGCGCCGGTCTGCACCGGGTGGCGTCCGCACTCGGTGGGTTCGCTGCCCGCCTCAGCCCCGACCCGGGTATGGAGACGGCGAACGCCTGGGCCGACGCCTACCTGCGCGTGAGCCTCGCCGCCGACCTCCTCTGAGGCCGCACCGCCCCGTCACCGGCACAGCAGCCGCCCGGCCGCACCGCCTGCTGCTGTGCAGCCCGCCGGCCTGCTGCTGTGCAGCCCGCCGCCCTGCCGCTGTACAGCCCGCCGGCCTGCCGCTGTGCCGGTCGCCGGCCTGCCGCTGCGCCGCTCGTCGGCCTCTCGCTGTGCCGTTCGCCGTTCGCCGGCCGTGCGGCCGGTCGGCCGTCATGCCAGCGGACCCGGATCTTCTCGGTGATCGGGACCGCCACGCCCGCCCGCCGCGATCCTGTGTCGGCGGTGGGCGGGTCAGCCGTGGTGGAGGGCGTCGTCGAGGCTGGTCTCGTAAGGACCCAGGAAGACGGGGTCGCGGGCGGTGAGGACGTCGGCGGCGGCTTTGACGGCGGCGCCGTACTCGCGGATCTCGCCGCGGAGCCACAGGTCCTTGAACATGCGGGCCGAGTCGTCGCCCACACCGGTGGCGTCGATCCCCTGCTCACGACAGAGGGCCACGGCCCGGGGCAGGTGGAAGTTCTGGGTGACGACGATCGCCTGGCGTACGCCGAAGATCTTGTTGGCGCGCACGCACGAGTCGTAGGTGTCGAAGCCGGCATGATCGAGGACCACCCGGTCGGCGGGGACTCCGCGGGCGACCAGCCAGCGCTGCATCGCACCCGGTTCGTCGTAGGTCCACCGGCCGTGATCGCCGGAGACGAGGATCGCCCTCACCTTGCCGGCTGCCAGCAGCCCGCGGGCGATCTCCAGGCGGGCGGCGAGGAAGGCCGAAGGCTGACCGTCCGTATTGACCTGGGCGCCGAGGACGAGCGCGACCGGGGCGGCGGGCACCGAGGCGGCGTCGTAGAGGTGGCCGTCGGCTGAGGAGCGCACCCACTGGGAACAACCGATGGCGACGGCGACCGCGACGAGCACGCCCAGCACACCCACCGCGGTCAGGCGGCGCAGCCGCCGTGCGGTGAACAGCGACCGCAATCCCCGCGCGGTGAACAGGGACCGTAATTCCCGTGCGGTGAACAGGGAGCGCAATCCCCGTGCGGTGAACAGGGACCGTAACCCCCGCGCGGTGAACAGCGAGCCGGCCGGCGGGGAGGCGTCGGGCGGCGAGAGGGCTGCCGTGGCGGAGCGCTGCTCGCTGCGGGAACGCGGCGACAGGCGGCGGGGGAGAACGGGACGCTTCGGCATCGGTCCGAGGATGGCAAACAGGGGCAACGGGGGAAAGGGATCACCGGGTGGATGCCGCTGCCGTATCGGCTGGCAGCATGACCTCATGATCGATGCGGACCGGGATCCGTTGATCCGGTGGGCGCTGTATGCCCGGGATGCGCGGGTCTGGCGGCAGCCGAGCGCGGTGGTGGTGGCCTGCCCCGATCTGTCGCACTGGGATCGGCTGGTGATGAACGGGGAGCCGGCCGCGGTGGCGGGCCTGCTGCGCGAGGTTCTGGTGGAGACCGGGGAGACGTTCCGGCCGTTCGGGACCGAGGAACTGGTCGGCGAGGTCGTCGCCAGAGTGCCGGACCTCGAGGTCAGTGCCACTTTCGCCTGGATGGAGACGACCACGCCGGTGAAGCGCGACCGGATGCCGGCCGACCCGGTGAAGCATGACCGTATGTCGCCCGGGCGGGTGCAGCATGACCGGATGTCGACCGGCCGGGGGGAGCATGACCAGATGTCGACCGGCCGGGGGGAGCATGACCAGATGTCGCCCGGGCGGGTGGAGCGCGACCGGATGCCGGCCGACCCGGCGGAGGACGGCGGCGGGCCGACGGGTGCGGCGGGCTGGCTCGGTCAGGAGGATGAGGCGGAGGTGACCGCGCTGATCAGGCGGGCGTATCCGCAGTCGTACGCCTGGCCGGGCGGGCCCGGGGTGCGCCGCTGGGCAGGCATCCGGAGTACGGGCGGTGAGTTGCTGACGGTGGCCGCGGAGGCGTGGTCGACCCCGGAGATCGGGTTCATGTCCGGGGTCGCGACCCTTCCGGCGGCCCGTGGGCGGGGGCTCGGCGCGGCGATCTGCGAGTTCACCGCGAACGAGCTGCTTGCCGGGCGGGAACGGGTCGCCCTGCTGGTCGACTACTGGAACACCGCGGCGCTCGCCACCTACACGCGCCTGGGTTTCACGACCCGCCGGGTGGCCGCCGCCCGCCGCCGCTGACGAGGCGGCGGTGAGGCGGCCGCACGGCCGGGCGGCGCGGGCGTGCCGCACGGCCGGGCGGCGCGGGCATGCCGGACGGCTGGTGGTAACGGCGGGTGGTGCAGGCCGTCGCCGGGCGGGAGGAGCCGGAATCAGGATTTGCGGCGGGCGGTGTAGAGCAGGTATTCCCAGTTCATGACGCCGTCGCCGAGGTCGTGCCGGGCGGCCAGGGCGTGCAGTTCCGCGTCGAGGGCGGCGGTCCGTTCGGGGTCGTCGGCGATGTTGCGGTAGACGGCGATCGTCGGGCCGTAGTGGGTCTTGAAGTAGTCGCGGAACTCCACCGGGCTGCCGAACCGGTCCACCCGCAGGGTGCGGCGCTCGGTTCGGGCCCCGGTCACGGCGGCGCCCAGCATGGACTCCAGGTGGGCGGGATCGCCCCATCGGGGCGGTGGCTGGGCTCCCTGCGGGGCGGGGGCGGCGTACGGCTTCATCGCCGCGAACATCTCACCGATGAAGCCTTCCGGAGTCCAGTTGATCAGCCCGATGGTTCCGCCGGGACGGCAGACCCGGGCCAGTTCCGCCGCTGCCGCCTCGTGGAACGGCGCGAACATGACGCCGATGCAGGAGATCACCGTGTCGAAGGAGGCGGTGTCGAAGGGCAGGTTCTCGGCGTCCGCCTCGATCCAGGTGATCTTGGCGGTGGTGGAGCGTTCGCCGATGGCGAGCAGTTCGGGGGTGAGATCACTGGCGGTGACGGTGGCGCCGGCCTCGGCTGCCGGGATCGCCGCGTTGCCGGTGCCGGCGGCGACGTCCAGGACGGTCTGCCCGGGGCCGATGCCCGCCGCTTCGACCAGTGCCGGCCCGAGCGGCGCGACGATCTCCGTGACGACGGCCGGGTAGTCGCCGGACGCCCACATGGCACGGTGTTTCGCTTTGACTGTTGTTGTCATGTCACCGACGGTAGGGAGCCCTGGTGGCCCGGCCTAGTACACGATGTGTATCGGTGAGGGGAGCGGCATGGGAGCGTCCTACGGTCAGTTCTGCCCGGTGGCGAAGGCGATGGAATTGCTGGACGAGCGCTGGACGCTGCTGGTCATCCGGGAGCTGATCGCGGGCAGCCGCCGCTTCAACGACCTGCGCCGGGGCCTGCCGCGGATGTCGCCGACGCTGCTGTCGCGGCGGTTGCAGCAGTTGAGCGCGGCGGGCCTGGTGGATCGGCGCGAGTCCGGCGCCGAGGTGGACTACGAGCTGACCGCGGCGGGGAAGGAGCTTCAGCCGATCGTGTTCGCGCTCGGCGAGTGGGGCGCCCGCTGGATCCCCGAGCTGGGTGACCGGGATCTGGATCCGAAGCTGCTGCTGTGGGACATGCACCGGTCGGTCGATCATGCGGCGGTGCCGCGACGGCGTACCGTGCTGCGGTTCTTCTTCCCGGCGGCGTCGCCGCGGGTCCGGACCTGGTGGCTGGTGATCACACCGAGCGAGGCCGACGTCTGTGACGTCGACCCCGGTCACGATGTGGACGTGCTGGTCACCGCGGATCTGCGGTGCCTGACCGACGTGTGGCGCGGGGAGCGCACCTGGGCGTCCGGGCTGCGGTCCGGGGAGCTGGCGTTCCAGGGCCCGGAGGAGTTGCGCCGCGCCCTGCCCGCGTGGTTCAAGCAGTTCGCGTTCGCCGCGGTCCCCCGGCCCTGAGCAGCCCGCGCCCCGGCCCTGAGCAGCCCGCGCCCCGGCCCTGAGCAGCCCGCGCCCGGCTCTGAGCCGCCTGCGCCCCGGCCTGAGCAGCCCGGGTCAGGAGATCCGGAACTTGGCGGAGAGCAGCGACGACGGCCGTGAGTTCGGCCCGACCAGCAGCTCGAAGTCGCCCGGCTCGACGACCCGGCGGCCGTCGGCGTCGACCAGCGAGCAGTCCCGGGCCGCCAGGTCGAGGTGGACCGTGAGGCTCTCCCCGGCGGGCACGGTCACCTGCCGGTACGCCTTCAGCTCCCGTGCCGCCCAGGTGACGCTGGTGACCAGGTCGCTGACGTAGACCTGCACGGTCTCCAGCGCCGGCCGGGTCCCGGTGTTGCTGAGCCGCACGGTCGCCCGGATCGTCCCGTCGGCCGGCACTTCCGGTTCCTCGACGCTGAGCCCGTCGTAGACGACTGTCGTGTAGCTGAGCCCTTCCCCGAACGCGAACAGCGGATCCTGGGTGAGGTCGGCGTACCGCGTCCCGTGCTGTCCCCGCAACTGGTTGTAGAAGACCGGCTGCTGCCCCACGTGCCGGGCCGCCGAGATCGGCATCCGCCCGGTCGGCTCGATCAGCCCGAACAGCAGTTCCGCGATCGCCTGCCCGCCGCGCATGCCCGGGTTGAAGGCCTGTACGACGGCCGCCGCCGTGACCGCGGACTCCGGCAGCGCGTGCGGTTTCCCGTCGAGCAGCACGACGATCATCGGGGTGCCGGTGGCGGCGACCGTGTCGAGCAGCGCGATCTGCCCGCCCTGCAACTCCAGGGTGGCGGTGGAGCGGCCTTCCCCGGTGAGGTTGACCGTGTCGCCGACGACCACGATCGCGTAGTCGGCGGCGGCTGCCAGTTCGCGGGCCGCGCCGAGCCGCGCCGGTTCGGCGGGGACACCGATCGAGACGGGCGGCCGGGGCTGCCCGTCCGGGAAGGTCGAGCCCTCCGGGTCGGGCGCCCGGCGTTCGATCTCGACGGCCGGGTCGAAGTCGAGGGCCCACCCGTCGGGCAGCAGCTCACGCAGCCCGTCGAGCACGGTGACGGTCAGCTCCCGAGGGTGGCCGTCGGGCATCCAGTCGACCTGGCCGGAGTTGCCGGCCCAGTCACCGAGCTGCGCGGACACGTCGTCGGCGTTGGGGCCGAACACCGCGAGCCGGCGCGGCCCGGACGACGGCGACAGGGGCAGGACGCCGTCGTTGCGGAGCAGGACCAGGGAGCGGCGGGCCACCTCCAGGTTCAGCGAGGTGTGCGCGGAGCAACCGATCACCTCCCGCTGGCGGGCGCTGTCGGGGGTGCGCGGGTTCTCGAAGAGGCCGAGTTCGAACTTCAGGCGCAGGATCCGCCGTACCGCCGCGTCGATCTCCTCGACCCGCAGCGACCCGCGGCGGACCGCCTCCTGAGCGCCCTCGAAGAAGGCCGGGGTCGTCATGATCACGTCGTTGCCGGCGCGGACCGCGACCGTCGCCGCCTCCGCGTGGTCGGCGCAGACCTTCTGTTCCCAGACCATCCGGCCGACGTTGTCCCAGTCGGTGACGAGCGTGCCGGTGAAGCCCCACTCGCCCTTGAGCACGTCGTTGAGCAGCCACTTGTTCGCGGTGATCGGCACCCCGTCCATCGACTGGTAGCCGAGCATGAACACCCGGCAGCCCTCGGCGGCGGCCCGCTCGAACGGCGGCAGGAACCAGGACCGCAACTTGCGGCGGCTGATGTCGGCCTCGCTGGCGTCGCGGCCGCCCTGCGTCTCGGAGTAGCCGGCGAAGTGCTTGGCGGTGGCCAGGACCGCGGTCGGGTCGGTGAGGCCCTCGCCCTGGTAACCGCGGATCATCGCGGCACCGAGCTCGCCGATCAGGAACGGGTCCTCGCCGAACGTCTCGTCGACCCGGCCCCAGCGCAGGTCACGGCTGATGCAGAGGACCGGTGAGAAGGTCCAGTGCACGCCGGTGGCGGCGGCCTCGGTCGCGGTGGCCCGGCCGACCCGCTCGACCAGCGTGGCGTCCCAGGTGGCGGCCATCGCGAGCTGGGTGGGGAAGACCGTGGCGCCGGGCCAGAAGCCGTGACCGTGGATGCAGTCCTCGGCGGTGATCAGCGGGATCCGCAGGCGGGTCCGGCTGACCAGCTCGGCGGCCTCGACCAGCTTGGCCGGCGAGGTGTGCAGGATGGAACCGGCGAGCCTCTCCAGAACGATCTCCGAGAGATCCTGGCGGGCGTCGAGCTGGAGCATCTGGCCGACCTTCTCGGGCAGCGTCATCCGGCCCAGCAGATCCTCCACGCGCTCACTCACGCCGAGAGTGGAGTCCTGATATGGCAATGGCATGCGTCTCTCCGAACGGTCTGCCGAACACGAACGCTGGAAGTCTTTCAGTCCGGAACCGGTTCCGGCACCCCGTCACGGTTCCGGAACTTTCATCATCTCGACCCCGGCCCGTGGGAGGCGTATTCATCATTATCCGGGTAAGGTCCTCAAAGGACGACACCCAGAGAAGTCTGTAGATCACACATAGTGATCAAAGGAGGAGCATTGGGTTCGGCTGACCGGGTCCTCCGGAGGACCGCCGAGGCGATCGAGCACATAACCGGCATCTGCTTCAAGACCGGCCCACCGCGGCAGGTGGGCGCCGAACTGGAATGGACCACGCACCACGCCGCCGACCCCACCGCGTACCTGCGGATCGGCGACCTGGCCGGGGCACTCGGCGAGCACACGCCCGCCACCCTCGGCAACCCGGAGCCCGTGCCGCTGCCCGCCGGCGGCGCCGTCACCGTCGAACCCGGCGGCCAGATCGAGATCTCCTCGGCCCCGGCCGGCTCCCTGGCCGACCTGCACGCCGCCGTCACCGCCGACCACGCGACGCTCACCGGGCTGCTCGCCGCCGACGGCATCGTGCTCGGCGACCACGGCCTCGACCGATGGCGTGAGCCGCGCCGCCTCCTCGACAGCCCGCGGTACGCGGCCATGGAACGGGCCTTCGACCAGGCCGGGCGGACCATGATGGGTTCCACCGCCGGCCTGCAGATCTGCCTCGACGCAGGGACGGCCGATCAGATCCCGGCCCGCTGGGCGGCCCTGCACGAGATCGGCCCGGCGCTGCTGGCCCTGTTCGCCAACTCCCCGCGCGACGGCTGGGCCTCGGCCCGGATGGCCACCTGGTACGGCATCGACTCCCGCCGCAGCGGCCCGGCCCTGACCCTCGGCGATCCCGCCACCGCCTGGGCGGAGTACGCGATGCGCGCCCCGCTGCTGTGCGTCCGGCGGGACGGCGGCCGATGGGACGTCCCGCCCGATGTGACCATGACCGACTGGATCGAGGCCGGCGGCATCGAGGCCACCCACGCCGGGACCGGGCGGGTCGCCACCCGCCGGATCGGCCCGCGCCGGAAGCGGCCGCCGCTGCTCACCGAACCGGTCAACCGGCCGCCCACGGTCGCCGACCTGGACTATCACCTCGGGACGCTGTTCCCGCCGGTCCGGCCGCGCGGCTATCTGGAGGTCCGCTACCTCGACACCCAGCCGGGCGGGGAGTGGATCGCCCCGGCCGCGGTGCTGGTCGCGCTCCTCGCCCGGGACGACCTCACCGACCTGGCCCGCGGCCTGGCCGCTCCGGCGGACGGCCGCTGGCGTGCCGCGGCCCGGCTCGGCCTGGCCGACCGTCGGGTGCGCGAGGCCGCGGCCGGTCTCGCCGACCTGGCCTGCCGAAACCTGAACGCCACCGGGCTGCCGGCCGATGTCCGCGACCACGTCGCCGACATCGTCTCCCGCCGCCTGCACCGAGCGATCTCCGGACGAGGATTGGGAATCCCCGCATGACCGACTGCACCAATCTGCGACTGCCCGTGGGTGGCACCGCATGACGACCGAGGATCTGCGGCTGACCATCGCCGCTGAGCTGGAGCGGACGCGGGCGCGAACGGCGCTGCTGACCGAGGCCGTCGACGACGACGATCTGACCCGCCAGCACTCGCCGCTGATGTCCCCGCTGGTCTGGGATCTGGCGCATGTCGGCAACCAGGAGGAGTTGTGGCTGGTCCGGGACGTGGGCGGCCGCGACCCGGTCCGGCAGGACATCGACGAGCTGTACGACGCGTTCAAGCACGCCCGGCGGGACCGGCCGGCGTTGCCGCTGCTCGACCCCCTCGAGGCGCGGGCCTATGTGGCGCGGGTACGGGACAAGGCCCTCGACGTGCTGGACCGGGTGCGGTTCGATCCGGGCGCGCGGTTGCTGGACGGCGGGTTCGCCTTCGGCATGATCGTCCAGCACGAGCAGCAGCACGACGAGACGATGCTGGCGACGCACCAGTTGCGGACCGGTTCACCGGTGCTGACCGCGCCCCCGCCACCGGCCGCGGCGAACGCCGTACGCGGAGAGATCTTCATCGACGCGGGCGGATTCGTCATGGGCACGGACACCGAGCCCTGGGCCCTCGACAACGAACGGCCGGCCCACACCGTGGACCTCGGCGCGTTCTGGATCGACGCCGCGCCGACGACGAACGGACAGTACGCGGCGTTCATCGACGCCGGCGGCTACGACGATCCCCGCTGGTGGAGTGAGCGCGGCTGGGCGCACCGGCAGAAGGCCGGCCTGGCGGCCCCACTGCACTGGATCCGGGACCGCGACGGCTGGCTGCGCCGCCGGTTCGGCCACGTCGAGCCGGTGCCGATGGAGGAGCCGGTCGTGCACGTGTGCTACTTCGAGGCCGAGGCCTACGCCGCCTGGGCCGGGAAGCGCCTGCCGACCGAGGCCGAATGGGAGAAGGCGGCCCGGTTCGACCCGGCGACCGGACGGTCCCGCCGCTACCCATGGGGCGACGACCCGCCCGGCCCCGCCCACGCCAACCTGGGCCAGCGGCACCTGTCCCCGGCACCGGTCGGCGCCTACCCGGCGGGCGCCTCCCCGCTGGGCGTGCACCAGTTGATCGGCGACGTGTGGGAGTGGGTGTCGTCCGGGTTCGAGCCCTATCCCGGGTTCCGCGCGTTCCCGTACCCGGAGTACTCGGAGGTCTTCCACGGCGGCGACTACAAGGTTCTGCGCGGCGGGTCGTTCGGCACCGACGCGGCCGCCTGCCGGGGCACCTTCCGCAACTGGGACCACCCGATCCGGCGGCAGATCTTCAGCGGCTTCCGCTGCGCCCGGGACCACGTCTGATGTGCCGCCACCTGGGGTACCTCGGTCCACCCGTACCCCTGAGAGATCTTCTCCTGGATCCGCCGCACGCGCTGGCGACGCAGGCGTGGGCGCCCCGGGACATGCGTGGTGGCGGCACCGTCAACGCCGACGGCTTCGGCCTCGGCTGGTGGCCGCCGGGCGCCGCCGGACCGGTGCGTTACCGCAGTGCGATGCCGATCTGGTCGGATGCCGCCCTGCCCGGCCTGGCGGCCGCCACCTCCTCCGGCGCGGTCCTCGCCGCGGTCCGTTCCGCCACCGTCGGGATGCCGGTGACCGAGACCGCGGCGGCGCCGTTCACCGACGGCCGCTGGCTGTTCAGCCACAACGGCGTGGTGCGCGGCTGGCCGTCGTCGGTCGCCGCGCTCGCCCGCGGCCTGCCGGTCGAGGACCTGCTCACGCTCGACGCGCCGACCGATGCGGCGCTGCTGTGGGCGCTGGTCCGCGACCGGCTCCGCGCCGGGGAACCCCCGGCCAAGGCGGTCGCCGCCGTCGTCACCGAGGTCGCCGCCGCCGCGCCCGGCTCCCGGCTGAACCTGCTGCTCACCGACGGAACCCGGCTCATCGCCACCACCCTCGGTCACGCGCTGTCGCTGCGGTCCGGCCGCGACGCGACGCTGATCAGCTCCGAACCCCTCGATCCCGGACCGGCCTGGCGTTCCGTCCCCGACGGCAGCCTGGTCGTCGCCACCGCCACCGAGGCGGAGATCGTCCCGCTTACCTGAAAGGTGTCCCGACCATGCTGGAGAAGCACCTCGACGAGGACGACCTGGCCCGGAACCTGCGCGCGGACGTGCGTGCCGGGCTGACCGCGGACCCGCGGTGGCTGCCGCCGAAATGGTTCTACGACGCCCGTGGCAGCGAACTGTTCGAGGAGATCACCCGGCTGCCGGAGTACTACCCGACTCGTACCGAACGTGCTCTGCTCGAACAGCACGCCCCCGAGATCGCCCGGATCACCGAGGCGAAGACCCTGATCGAGCTGGGTTCCGGCTCGTCGGAGAAGACCCGCCTGCTGCTCGACGCGATGGTCGCCGCGGGCACGCTCGGCGCGTTCGTCCCCCTCGACGTCTCCGAGTCCGCGCTGGCCGCCGCCGTGACCGCGCTGACCGGGGCCTATCCCGGCCTCAGCGTGCACGGCGTCGTCGGCGACATGACCCGCCATCTGCACCACCTGCCCGACGGCGACAGCCGGGTGGTGGCGTTCCTCGGCGGCACCCTCGGCAACCTGGTCCCGGCCGAGCGCGCCGCCTTCCTCACCGCTCTGCGCGACGTCCTGCACGAGGGCGAATGGCTGCTGCTCGGCGCCGCCCTGGTCACCGACCCGGCCGTGCTGGTGCCCGCCTACGACGACGCCGCCGGTGTGACCGCCGAGTTCAACCGCAACGTCCTGCACGTGATCAACCGCGAGCTGGGCGCCGACTTCGACCCGTCCGCGTTCCGGCACGTCGCTCTCTGGAACCCGGACGACGAATGGATCGAGATGCGCCTGCGCTCCCTCCGGGACCAGCGGGTCCGCATCCCCGACCCGGGCCTTGACCTGCACTTTCCGCAAGGCTCCGAACTGCGCACCGAGATCTCCGCCAAGTTCCGCCGCCCCGCCCTCGCCGCCGAGCTGAGCGCCGCCGGTTTCACCGCCCGCCACTGGTGGACCGACCCCGCGGACCGCTTCGCGGTCACCCTCGCCGAGGCCGCCTGATCGGGTCCGGCTGCGTCACCGCGGCCCACGACGGGTAGATGGTTGACGTTTCGTGCTTTTCTTGCGGTGCGAGGCGTCGACCGACGGAGGTGCCGCATGGGGACCGACCAGACGGCTCCCGCGGACCGTGAGCCGCACGTGTTGCTGGTGGAAACCGTGTTGCGGTCGTCCCGGGAGCACACCGAGTGGTGGGCTGAGGGTGGTTCGCGCCCACAGCTGCCGCGTGCCTGGGGCGAGCTGTGGGCGGCCGCGGTCCGCCGGCAGATGGATCTGGCCGAGGAGCCGGAGGAGGACGCGCGCCGTGCCGTCCAGACCATGCTCGACCAGCTGACCCGCCTGGACCGGGAGGCGGAGTGGTTCCGTGCCGATCCGGTTCTGCGGCAGCGGGCGATCGCCGAGACGCTGCTGTTCACCACCGGGCTCGCGTCGCGGGTGCCGAGCCGGACCGCCCAGGTGGCCTGGCTGCGCCAGCGCGGTCTGCGCCCGGTCGACTACGCCAGGATCAAAGCCATCGCCGCGGCTCAGGACGACTGGCTCGCCGCCTGGAACGCCTGGGCCGCGCGATAACCCCGAGATCAACCCCCTGCTCCGGTACGCCGTGAGCCGCCCCCGACCGCAGACGGCCCGTCCCCGCTCCCCCGCGCGAGGTCGGCGGCTCACCGGGCCGTCGCGCGTCCGCCGGGCCGTGGCGAGGGTCGCGGTCACCCCCGGGAAACCCGGCGTGGACTTCCACGCCACCGAGCAGGAGCGGGAACCCTGCGCAGCCGACCGCGAAGTGGATGGCCGGCCTGCCCCGTGAACCGGAGGAGCTGCTCGAACGCCTGCGGGCGGCTTCCCCGAAGAACGGCCGCGGTGACGCTCAACTGCTCAGCACCGCGGCCGACGCCCTGCGCAGCGGCCTCCTGCCGGCTGATCTGCGGGCGGCGCTGTACCGGGGCGGCTGGAACGCTGCATCGAGACGATGCGCGCCGCGCCGAACGCGCTCGCGGTGCTGGCGCCCATGGCCGACGCCGGCGACGTCAACGCGCCGCGCGAGGCGTAGTCGATCCAGGCAGGGTCGGCGAACGACAGTGCTTGGTTCGGCGTCGTCACGGCTCCAGAGGGGTCCGGCCAGACGGGGTGGTGCTAGCCCTCCCACGGGCACGGGACGCAGCACCACTGATTCGGCAAGTCCGGGCGGGCAGGCTCATCCCTGACAGCAGTGCACGCGGATAGGGAGCGGCTCATGCAACGACGAACCATCCTCACCAGCACGGCCCTCGGCGTCGCGGGTGCCGCCCTCGAACTGTCCTCGCCGGCCGAGGCGAGCTCGGGGGCGGCGGCTCAGAGATTGATCGCGATCCGGGGCGTGACCGTGATCGACGCGGTCGGCGGCAGCCGGCGCGGATGCACCGTACTCATCCGCGGTGACCGCATCCTCGACGCCGGACCCGCTCCGCGGGTGCCGGTCCCGCACGACGCCACCGTCCTCGACGGCACTGGAAAATACCTCATCCCCGGCCTCGCCGACATGCACACGCATGCCGTAGGCATCGACGACACCGATCCTGAGCTGTATGTGGTCAACGGTGTCACCACCACCCGGCAGATGTCGGGCAGCGCTCAGGCCTCAACCTGGCAGCGGCAGATCGTCGCCGGCACCCGCCTCGGCCCACAGTGGTCGATCGGCAGCCGGATCATCGACGGCGCGCCCTCGCTGTGGGACGGGCTGGACGCCGACGGGTCGGTACACGTCTCGGTCGCGAACCCCGCGCAGGCCCGATCTGCTGTACAGCAGGAACATGCCGCCGGAGCCGCCTTCATCAAGACTTACACGCGGCTGAGCCGCGAGTCGTTCCTCGCCGTCGCCGACGAATCCGCCAAGCTCGGGCTACCGTTCCTCGGCCACGTGCCCGACTTCGTAGCGCTGACCGACGCCAGCGATCGTGGCATGCGGACGGTCGAGCACCTGTTCGAGGTGTGGTACGCCACGTCGAGCGAGGAGGACCGGCTGCGCCGGGCCGTCACCGCGGTTTCGATCGGTCCAGGCGACTACAACGGCTGGTTCACCACGATGCGCCCGTACGAGTACGCCGCGGCCCGCAGCTACGACCGGCGCAAGGCCATGCGGGTATTCCACCGGATCGCTCGCAACGGCACGTACTTCACGCCGACGCTAGTGCTGCACGAAACCAATGACATGCCTGAGCAGATCCGCCGCCGAGACTCCCGCTATCGGTACTTCAGCGCCGACATGATCGGATACTGGGACTGGGCCCTGGACAACCTGTACCTTCCCGGCCGTACCCCGGCCGACGTGACCAAGTCGCAAGAGCTCTTCCAGCGCCGCCTTGAGCTGACCGCCGACCTAGCCGAAGCCGGCGTGCCGCTGATGACCGGAACCGACCTCGGCACCACGTACCTGATGCCCGGCTTCAGCCTCCACGACGAGCTGGCGCTATTCGTACGGGCGGGCCTGAAACCCATCGATGCCCTCGCCGCCGCAACGCTGAACCCGGCGCGCTACCTGGGCCGTTACGACCAAGGCGTGATCACTCGCGGGGCGTTCGCCGACCTGGTTCTGCTCGACGCCGACCCGCTGCATGACATCCGCAACACGACACGCATCGACAGCGTCTTCGTCCGCGGCAGCCACATCGGCCCGTCCCAGCGCCGGCGAACGCTCGCCGACATCGAGGCCGCGGCCGAACGGCCGAAGCAGGCCACCGCGGTGCCGGTTGCCTTCCGAGGCTGCCCTTGTCACGGCACGGTCCGGTCCGGCATCCCAGCCTGACCACCTCTGTCCGTACCGGTTCGCCCACTGACACTCACTGTCGGTTCGGTCGGGTGCCGGCGGACGCACGCTCGTGCCGAGATCAGCGCGCGGAGATGCGGCTGGTGAGGTGTTATCGAAGCTCCGCGATCAGGATCATCCGATGGTGTCGGACATTCAGGGGCTCCCCGTCTTCGCCGTACCCGGCCACGGTGGTGAACCCCGCAGCCGTGCACCAGTCGCGCAGTTCCGGAAAGCCGAACAATCGCTTGAGGAAAGTCAATTCACGGGCTCGACCGTCGCGAACCACCGTGCGTTCGATCTCGAACCGCCCGGTCAGCGGGTCGAAGTGGTTGCGGTCGACAAGCATGTCACCGTTGTCCCGGGCGGCGGTGATCCGCGATGGCGTATACGACGCCAGGAACCTCGGTAGATTGTCCACATCCATGGCCATCCGCCCGCCGGGCCGTATGACCCGCGCCATCTCATCCAAGACTTTGCGGTTGGTGAGGTCGTCGAAGTATCCGAAGGCTGTCGTCCAGTTGATCAGACGGTCGAAGCGGCCGGTCCAGGCCGGAAGTCGTCGCATGTCGCCCGAGACGTACTCGACGTCCACGGCCATCGCCGCGGCGTCGGTGCGAGCCCGGTCGAGGAAGACCGCCGACGAGTCGAGGCCGGTGACCTTACAGCCGCGGGCCGCCAGGCTGTTGGCCATCGCACCGTGGCCACAGGCCAGATCAAGCACGCTCATCCCGGGTTGCAGATCCAGCAGCCGCCAGACGAGGTCAGTGGCGTCAGACGTGGCGGCGTACGCCGTTCCCACCACAGGACCGTGCGTGGGCCCATTGTCGCCCTCCGGCGAGGCGAAGAAATGCAGGTAGTCGTCGTCGTACATCGCTGCCGCGTCGAACAGATCCGCCGTCACGATGCCCACCGTAATGACGGGCGGAACGCTCAACAACTGCATTGTCGGGCAGGCCACTACCTTCACTGATCTGCCGCAAAGTCACGCAGCTGTCACCGACATCCTGAACTTCCCGGAGCGGGCGCACTCGCTGACCATCGACAGCGGCTGGCGTGACGTCGCGGACGCGAGTCTGACCTGGCTGCGCGAGCACGAACTCTGATCGTGGCCGCATCGCCCGCTGACCCGGCGAGCCGAACCTCGGTCGGCCCCGATGCCTCGATGCCGACCAGCCGTTACATATGCGTCCCTGTTCTATCATCGGTGTCCTCGCCGAGGCGTCAGGAGTCGAGAATTCATGATGGTTCGCGCCCCACGGATCCGTTCCGACAGCCTGGCTGATCTCTTCGTCATGACCTCGGCCACACGAAGCAGAACCCTGGTGGTCGACGTCGAACCACTTATCCTGGACTGGTCGGAGCCAGATGCGGTGTTCCCGTCCCGGGCCATGGCCTTCGTCGATCTGGTCGACACGGAATCACCGTCGATCCACCGCATCGTCTTCGCCTCGAACTCTCACCGCATCCTGCCACCGGTCGCGGACCGGCACGCCGGCCGGGTCACCGTCGTGACCAAGGCCGGCAAACCGTGGCGGCTCGATCACGTCGCGGGCCTTCCCCGGCCGGTCACCGTGATCGGGGATCAGCCTGGGACGGACGGTGTGCTGGCGTGGCGCCTCGGCGGCAGGTTTCATCAATGGGTGCATCGAGGTGCTCAGCCCTGGTGGCCCCGGCTACAACTACTCCTCAGCGCGGCGTTCGCGCCGCTGATCTTCCGGCCGCTGACCCGCGGGGTGGGCTGAGCGATGCGACACGGCCCGCGGAATCTCATCCGCCGCGCGGAGCGCGCCAAGGACAGCCATGATCAGCTTGAGCACGTCACGCAGGAGACCCTGCGGCTAGAGTCGCTTCTTCTCGACTACGAGATGGCTCGCGACGACGAACGAACCGTCATCAACATGCAAGCCGGATTGTACGGGGTGGCCATCGCGCTGATCGCGTTGATGGCGGGTGCCCTGACCCAGGAGTGCGGCTTCGGCATGCGGAACGGGGAGGACTGCACCGACGTACCCGACCCGATCCTCGCCGCCCTCCCCATCTTGCCGCTGGGGCTCATCGCCTTCATCCAGAGCATCGGTTCCGTCTCCACGATCCGCAGCTACTACCTGCGCGGACTCGAGGTCGAGATCGGCCGTTATGCCGACAAGCCGATGTCGGCCCTCGGGGACCTGCGGCCGGTCAGCTACATCGGCCTGACGACGGAGTACATCAGCCTGCGCCGTGGCGGTCTAGCGAACCGGCTGCTTTTTAATGTCATCCTGGCGGCCATCATGGTCGTTTTCGGCGGCATGGCCATCTACATCGGCATGGCGATCGCGCCGCCGTACCAGGTCGCCATGGCGGTGGTCTACGGCACGGTGGTCGTGATCCTGCTGAGCCAGACCGTCGAGGCTGTCTTCCACGGCCCGCGCTTGTTCACGTCGGTGGCGCAACGGTTCGTCCGCGGACCCGGCTACGGCGGAATGCCCCGCGCCCACGCCGGCTCGGGCGCCGCCGGCGTGGCGGAGTCCCCGACGAAACGGCCCCGGAGCCTCGCCTCGTACCTCGTCCTGCCCCGCCCGGAGGACCTGATCAAGTGGACGATCGCGCCGCTCACCTACCTGGCGTACGCCGCCGCGGCCGGCGACTGGACACAGTGGCGCCGGTTCCTCCTCGCCTGGATCATCCTGGAGTACCTGATCTACATGGCGCGGTACCAGTGGAACGACGTCCGGGGCGTCGTCGACGACTGGAACCACAGTGAGGCCCGCGCCCGGGCCCGGCTCCCGGTCCCGCGTGACTCGGCCGAGTCACGACAGAACATACTGGTCAGCCTGCTAGTCGGGGGCATCCGACTGATCGGGGCGATGCTGCTCGCCGCGATCGCCGGGTTCCCTGGGCAGGCCGCCGTGATGATCGGCGCCGTCTTCGGCGTCGCGGTGATCTATGAGTTGCTGCGTTCCCGGACCCGGGGCGGGCTCACCGTCAGCACCGTCGCGATCTGGCTCCTGGTCGGCGCTGGCTACGCGATCCGGGGTGCCGTGGGCATCGCCGGCAGCGGCGTGTCACCGCTGTCCCGGCCGGGTCTGGCGGGGATGGGGTTCCTGCTCGCGTTCGGCATCATGTTCGTGCTGCTCACCTGGGTTCTCGACGCCAGCTCGTACGGGCGGGTCGAGGCCGACGGGACATGGTCGTTCCGGCCGGATCTGCGGCGCAAGCCGCACCTGGCCGAGCTGCTCCGATTCGTACCGGTGAGAAATCCCCGATACGACACGGCCGCGCCTTCGAACGATGCGGCGCGGGATCCCGGCTACGGCGGCGCCCGACGGCTCCTGCTCGACAATCCGCGGCGCCCGCGACCGCAGGCACCGTGGAACCTCGCGCAGCTGGCCGCGGCAGCATCGGCAGCCGTGCTCGGCGTGGAACTGACCGATCCGGCTGGCCGGAGCCCAGTGATCCACCTGGCCGCGGTCAGCTCCTGTGTCGTCTTCGCCCTGATCCTGCAGCAGATCCGGATCGGCTGGGTGAGCGCCGTGACGGTCATCGCCGGCGCCGTCCCGCTGGTCGCTCTCAGCGTCTCGACCGGGCTGTTCCCGGCCGTTCTCGGCGCGGTGCCGTGGCTGGTAGCCGGCTTTACCTACGTGAGTTTCCGCGGCAGCTCCTATCAAGACCTGAAAGCGTTCGGGCCGGCGGTCGTGGAGAAGGCCCGGAGTCTCCCGGCGCTGCTGCTGCGCGGCATCGTCGGAACCGCCACCTGGGAGCGGGTGTTGGACGCGGAACGGGCGGACAACGCCGGCAAGTTGTGAGAGCGGAGCTCGGTCTGCCGCTGTTTCGCGGCAGCGTCGGCCTACTGCTGGCCGCTTCCTGATCTGCCGCTGATCGGGGGTTGGCACTGTTGGAAGACCGCCGACCGGCACAACGGTGGTCCGGATGCTCAGGTCAGTCCCACCACACGCGCCAGACCGGGGCGTTCATCAGGCCGGCGGCCAGCTCGGTGAGGGTGTCCGCGCGATAGTAGTCGTACTCGCCGTCGTTGTACTGCCGGTATTCCCAGGCCAGAGCCAGAGCGTGGGGCGGGGTGGCCGGCGGGCGGGCGACGGCGTATTCGAGGGTCGTGTCGGTCCAGGCGACCGGTTCGGCTCCGTACCGTTCGTACCAGTAGCGCATGATCGCGGAATGCTCGGCCGGGTCCGGGTCCCAGAAGACGCTGTGCTGCAGGGTCACCGGCACCAGCCACGGTGCGGTGGCGGGCACCAGGGCGACGGTGACTTCGGCCGGCTCCCCGTCCCAGCCGTAGGGAAGCCCGAACCCGGGTCGTTCTGGTTTCTCGGGCCATACTCGTTCGCCGGCCAGTTCGGCGCGCAGCTCCGCGGCGTAGCTCGGGGAACTGGTGCTCAGGTACCGCTCGCCGCGTTCGGCCAGAAGCGCGGCGCCGTTCAGCGCCTGCGCGTCGGCTGCCGACCAGACCTGTCCGTTGGAGGGGTACGACGCGGTCAGTTGCTCGGGGGTGTCGGCATCCATCAGCAGCGGCCAGAGCCCGCTCTCCGGATGGGCCAGCCGCAGCTGTTCCCACCACCGCAGAGCCTCGTCGCCTTCAGCCTGGAACCCGATGACCTCTGCCCCGGTCGGCGTGACGAACAACGGCTGGGTCGGTGGCGTGTCGCGCATCCGATCATGGTGACCCAAGGGCACCTTTCGATCAAGATCGATCCAGTCGCCCGCGGATTGTGGGAGCATCCGTCATTCGACCTCTGGCCGCTGCGCTGGTAGACGCCGCCGAGAAGGCGACTCTGCTGGCGCAGGGATAGTCACGGACTCTAGCCACCCGTCGCTGGGACGGCTATAGCCCAGCCGATGGGGCAGAAGGCACTCTCATGCCGCTGAGCATGTGTGCTGCCGCCAGACCGTCGTGACGGTGCGTGTCCATCGAGCCAGGATCGCGTGCACGCTTGTGCCGATGACAGTGCACGCGCTCAGGCCGTCGGTGATGCGCTATGACCATGCCCGTCACACCGGGTAAACGCGGTACTGCAGCTTTTCGTCGTACTGGAGACCGGTGACTGCCGTGATGATCGACCAGAGGAAGTCCTCGTCTGGGCCCCAGGACGGCAGGGCGATCTCGGCCTCGACCAGCAGTGGCGTTCCTTCGTCCTCGACGGCCACACCATCGGCGTAGACGTAATGCCGGGTTCGTTCGCCGTTCGTGAACAGCGTGAAGCCGTATGTGCTCGAGACGCTGCTGAAGAAGACCACCAAAGCGTCGGCCGGGTCGGTCGGCTCCCAGCCCATGACCACATCCATCATCGGGTTCCAGACCTGCACCCAGCCACCCGACTCGGCGGCATAGAGGGCGTCCGGCTTGAGGGCGCTTGTAGCCTGGTCGGCTCCGACCAGTTCGCCACTGAAATCTGTGATGGCGAGGTCGTCCACAGCCTCGTCCGCCGTCACGTCCCGACGGAAGAGCACCGAGGTGTTCCAACCCATGATCAAACCTTTCCTTGTACGGCGGGGCCGCCGCCCATTGTTCAGGGCGGCACCGTCAGGACAACGTGGGAGGGCGTTCTCGCCAGAGACCTCGACGGTTCTGCTCGCAAAGTAGACCCCGTGAACGGCTTCCGTTCATCGCCGCGGAGCAGACTCCGCCGCCCTCCTGGCAAGCTCGGGTCAGTCGCCGACACCGCAAGCCGGCGCCCTCATCTGCCGCCGATGACGCGCGCTGGGCCCGTAACCGCGTAACGCGGCGTCATGGTGAACCTTGCGGTTCCCGAGCGGCCGCGGGAGGCGACCGGGCGGGCCGTCAGTCTCGTCCGCCCCGCCGCCAACGACGACGGCGCGGATTCGCCAACAGAGTCCCGTCCGCGGGGTGGGGCTGCCGTCGTCTTCCGTGACCACCGCATTCGCCCGGCGGTCGCGGTGCGGTGGTTCGCACCGCCTGTCTCGCGCGGGGGAGCGGGGACGGCTGATTCTGCTTCTGGGCACGGTGTACGGCGTACCGATGAAAGGGTCTTCTCCGCGGAAGGGTCGTGACCGTGACGCTCACCATGCGGGACGCGGGTGTCGTCGCTTGTCGGAATGACTGCGAGAAGTTACGGTTGACTGCATATTCATGCAGAGAGGCGGAGGGTCTCGATGGGCGTCCGGGTCGCGGTTGCGGGAGCCAGTGGTTATGCGGGCGGTGAGTTGCTGCGCCTGATCGCCGGGCACCCCGAGTTCGACCTCGTCGCGGCGACCGCGCACAGCCAGGCGGGTTCGCCGGTGAGCGCGGTGCATCCGCAGCTGGCCGGGCTCGACCTGGTCCTCGGCGCCACCGACGCGGAGACGCTGCGCGGCGCCGACCTGGTCTTCCTCGCTCTGCCGCACGGGCAGTCCGCGGCCGTCGCGGCCCAGTTGGAGCCCGGGGTCAAGGTGGTCGATCTGGGCGCCGACTTCCGGCTGGAGAGCGCCGAGCAGTGGACCCGTTATTACGGTGGCGGCCACGCCGGCACCTGGACCTATGGTCTGCCCGAGCTGCCCGGCGCGCGGGAGGCGATCGCCGGGGCCGACCGGGTCGCCAACACGGGGTGCTATGCCGCGACGATCATCCTGGCGCTCGCGCCGCTGATCGCCTCCGGCGTCGCCGACCCGGAGGACATCGTGGTGGTCGCCAGCTCCGGCACGTCCGGCGCCGGCCGCAACGCCAAGGTGCACCTGCTGGCCAGCGAGATCATGGGCGACCTGTCGCCCTACAAGGTCGGCGCCCACCAGCACGTCGCCGAGATCAAGCAGGCCACCGGCGCGGGCTCGCTGTCGATGACGCCGATCCTGGCGCCGATGCCGCGCGGCATCCTGGCGACCGTCACGGCCCGCCGGCGCAACGGCGGTGATCCGCGCGAGGCGCTGCAGGCGGCCTATGCGGACGCCCCGTTCGTGCACGTGCTGCCCGAGGGCGTCTGGCCGCACACGGCCGCCACCGCCGGTTCCAACTCGTGCCACCTGCAGGCCACCGTCGACATCGACTCGGGCCGCATCATCGTCGTGAGCGCGCTGGACAACCTCGGCAAGGGCGCCGCGGGCCAGGCCGTGCAGAACGCCAACATCATGTTCGGTCTGCCCGAGACCACGGGCTTGAGCGTCTTCGGAGTGGCCCCGTGACCGTCACCCATCCCAAGGGCTTTCGGGCCTCCGGCGTCGCCGCCGGGCTCAAGAGCGGCGGAAACGCCGACGTCGCCCTGGTCGTCAACGACGGCCCGGACTACACGGCCGCCGGCGTCTTCACCGGCAACCGGGTCAAGGCCGCGCCGGTGCTGTGGAGCCAGCAGGTGCTCAGGGGCGGCATCGTCCGCGCCGTGATCCTCAACTCCGGCGGCGCCAACGCGTGCACCGGCTCGCAGGGCTTCCGGGACACGCACGCCACCGCCGAGCACACCGCGAGCGTGCTGCGCGGCGGCGCCAAGCCGATGATGATCGGCGCCGGTGACGTGGCGGTCTGCTCGACCGGCCTGATCGGCGAGCTGCTGCCGATGGACAAGCTGCTGCCGGGTGTCAGCGCGGCCGCCAAGGCGCTCGCCGCCGACGGCGGGACCAGGGCCGCCGAGGCGATCATGACCACGGACACGGTGGCGAAGAACGCGGTGGCCCAGCGGGACGGCTGGTCGGTCGGCGGCATCGCCAAGGGCGCCGGCATGCTCGCCCCGGCGCTGGCCACCATGCTTGTCGTGATCACCACCGACGCCTCCGCCGACAACGAGGTGCTCGACGCCGCGCTGCGCGCCGCCACCCGGTTCACCTTCGACCGGATCGACGCCGACGGCTGCATGTCGACGAACGACACGGTGCTGCTGCTGGCCAGCGGCGCCTCCGACCGGCAGCCCTCGCTGGAGGAGCTGACCGCCGCGGTCACCGAGGTCTGCCACGACCTGGCCCAGCAGTTGATCGCCGACGCCGAGGGCGCCACCAAGCACATCGCCATCGAGGTGCAGGGCGCGGCCAGCGAGGCCGACGCGGTGGAGGTGGGCCGCACGGTCGCCGGCAACAACCTGGTGAAGACGGCGTTCTTCGGCAACGATCCGAACTGGGGACGCATCCTGGCCGCGATCGGCACCACCAGCGCGGCCTTCGAGCCGGATCGCATCGACGTCGCGATCAACGGCGTCTGGATCTGCCGCAACGGCGCCGCCGCCGAGGACCGTGGCAAGGTCGACCTCTCCGGCCGGGACGTCAAGGTCACCATCCATCTGCACGAGGGCGAGATGGGCGCGACCATCTGGACCACCGACCTCTCGCACGCCTACGTGCACGAGAACTCGGCGTATTCGTCATGAACCCGCTGGAGAAGGCCGGCATCCTCATCGAGGCGCTGCCCTGGCTGGAGCGTTTCCACGGCACCACCGTCGTGATCAAGTACGGCGGCAACGCCATGATCGACCCGAAGCTGCAGGAGGCGTTCGCCGCCGACATGGTGTTCCTGCGCCTGGTCGGCATCAAGCCGGTCGTCGTGCACGGCGGCGGCCCGCAGATCAGCCGGATGCTGACCCGGCTCGGCATCGAGAGCGAGTTCCGCGGCGGCCTGCGGGTCACCACCCCGGAGGCGATGGAGGTCGTCCGGATGGTGCTGGTCGGTCAGGTGGGCCGGGAGCTGGTCGGTCTGATCAACCAGCACGGGCCGTTCGCGGTGGGTCTCTCCGGGGAGGACGCGGGCCTGTTCACCGCGGTCCGCCGGCAGGCGATCGTCGACGGTGAGCCGGTCGACATCGGCCAGGTCGGTGACGTCGACGAGGTGCACACCTCGGCCGTCGACGACCTGATCGCGGCCGGCCGCATCCCGGTGATCGCGACGGTCGCCCCGGACGCCGACGGCGTCCTGCACAACGTGAACGCGGACACCGCCGCCTCCGCGCTCGCGGTCGCGCTCGGTGCCCGCAAGCTGGTGGTCCTCACCGACGTGCCGGGCCTCTACACGAACTGGCCGGACACCTCGTCGCTGACCAGCGAGATCGATGCCGACGCCCTGGAGAGACTGCTGCCCTCCCTGGAGTCGGGGATGGCGCCGAAGATGGAGGCGTGCCTGCGCGCGGTCCGCGGCGGGGTGCCGGCGGCACACGTCGTGGACGGCCGGGTCGCCCACTCGACTCTGCTCGAAGTCTTCACGGAAGAAGGATTCGGAACGATGGTGGTCCCGTCCATTCGCGAGGTTGCGAGCGAATCAACAGGTTCAGCGCCGGGATCCGGCCGGGGCCGGAGCGAAGCGGAGGTGCCGGCATGAGCACCCTGGTCGAGCGCTGGCAGCAGACCATGATGAACAACTACGGCACGCCGGCGATCGGCCTGGTCAAGGGCGAGGGCGCGGTGCTGACCGCGGAGGACGGCAGGGAGTTCGTCGACTTTCTCGGCGGCATCGCCGTCAACGCCCTGGGTCACGCCCACCCGGCCGTGGTCGCCGCCGTCACGCAGCAGATCCAGCAGCTGGGTCACGTCTCCAACCTGTACATCTCCGAGCCTCCGGTCGCGCTCGCCGACCTGCTGCTCGTGCTGGCGGGCCGGTCCGGGCGGGTGCTGTTCACCAACTCCGGCGCGGAGGCCAACGAGGCGGCGTTCAAGCTGTCCCGGCTGACCGGGCGGACTCATGTCGTCGCGACCGACGGCGCCTTCCACGGCCGGACCATGGGGGCGCTCGCGCTGACCGGTCAGCCGTCGAAGGCCGACCCGTTCCGGCCGCTGCCGCCGTCGGTCACCCACGTCCCGTTCGGTGACGTCGCCGCTCTGGAGGCGGCCGTCACCAGCGAGACCGCGATGGTGATCCTGGAGCCGATCCAGGGGGAGAACGGCGTGGTGGTCCCGCCGCCCGGATATCTGACGGCGGCACGGGAGATCACCGAGCGGGCCGGCGCCCTGCTGGCACTCGACGAGGTGCAGACCGGCATCGGCCGGACCGGGCACTGGTTCCACCACCAGAGCGAGGGCGTCGAGCCGGACGTCGTCACCCTGGCCAAGGGGCTGGGCGGCGGTCTGCCGCTGGGCGCCTGCATCGCCTTCGGGCGCGCCGCCGACCTCTTCCAGCCGGGTTCGCACGGCACCACGTTCGGCGGCAACCCGGTCTCCTGCGCGGCCGGCCTCGCGGTGATCCGCACGATCGCCGGCGAGGGCTTGCTCGACCACGTCAAGCGGGTCGGGGAGCAGCTGCGGCACGGCATCGAGGCGCTCGGTCACCCGCTGGTGTCCCACGTCCGGGGCGCCGGCCTGCTGCTCGGCATCGTGCTCACCGAGCCGGTCTCCACTGACGTGGCCGCGAAGCTGCGGGACGCCGGTTTCCTGGTCAACCCCGCCAAGCCGGACGTGATCCGGCTCGCCCCGCCCCTGATCATCTCCTCCGATCAGGCGGACGCCCTGATCGCTGCCCTGGACGGTATCCGGTGACCACCCGCCATTTCCTGCGTGACGACGACCTGACGCCCGAGGAGCAGTCGCAGATCCTCGACCTGGCCGCGGAGATGAAGGCGGACCGGTTCGGCCACCACCCGCTCGCCGGCCCGCGCAGCGTCGCGGTGTTCTTCGACAAGGCCAGCCTGCGCACCCGGCTCTCGTTCGAGGCCGGCATCGCCGAGCTGGGCGGCCAGCCGATCATCGTGGACACGCAGAACACCCACTTCGGACGCGGCGAGACGCTCGCCGACGCCGGCCGGGTGGTCGCGCGGTACGTGTCGGCGATGGTCTACCGCACCCACGGCGACGAGCGGCTGGCCGAGCTGGCCTCCGGCGTCGACGTGCCGGTGATCAACGCGCTCAGCGACGGTTACCACCCCTGCCAGCTGCTCGCCGACCTGCTGACCATCCGGGAGCGGTTCGGGTCGACGGCCGGGCGGACCCTCGCCTACGTCGGTGACGCGGCGAACAACATGGCCCACTCCTACCTGATCGCGGGCGCTCTGGCCGGGATGAACGTGCGGGTCGCCGGCCCGTCCGGGTTCGACCCGTCGCCGGCCGTGGTCGCCCGGGCCGGTGAGATCGCGGCGTGGACCGGCGGTTCGGTGGAGGTGCTGCGCGACCCGCGGGAGGCGGCCGACGGGGCGCACGTGATCGCCACCGACACCTGGACGTCGATGGGCCAGGAGGCCGACGGCAAGGACCGGCTCACCCCCTTCTGGCCGTACCAGGTGAACAAGGAGCTGCTCGCCGCCGCCGACCCGGAGGCGATCGTGCTGCACTGCCTGCCCGCGCACCGCAACGAGGAGATCACCGACGAGGTGATCGACGGGCCGCAGAGCGCCGTCTTCGACCAGGCGGAGAACCGGCTGCACGCCCAGAAGGCGCTGCTCGCCTGGCTGCTGGCTGCCAACGGCCGGTCATGAGCACGCCACTGACCCGTGCGGGGCGGCATGCCCGGCTCGTCGACCTGATCCGGACCAAGCGGGTCAAGTCGCAGACCGAGTTGTCCACCATCCTCGCCCACGAGGGTGTTCACGTCACCCAGGCCACGCTCTCCCGTGACCTGGAGGAGCTGAACGCCGTCAAGGTCAGCGGCATCTACTACATCCCCGAGGACGGTCACAAGCCGTTGCGGGAGAGCACCGAGCACGGCCCGGCCCGCCTGATCCGCCTGCTGCGCGAGCTGCTCACCGGGGTGGACTCGAGCGGCAACATCGCGGTGCTGCGCACCCCGCCGGGCGCCGCACAGTACCTCGCCAGCGCCCTGGACCGCTCCGGGCTGCCGGAGGTGGTCGGGACCATCGCCGGCGACGACACCATCTTCGTGGTGGCCCGGGACGCGAGCCCGGTGTCGGGTGCGCTGCTGGCGGAGAAACTCAGCAACTGGAGCAGGTCGGACTCGGAGGAGAGTCGTTGATGACGTTCAAGCCAGCCGTGGAGGCCCGCTTCCCCGACTTCGCCGACCACACCGACAGCCTGGTCGGGCACGGGGTGGAGTTCTTTCTCGCCTCCAACGAGACGTTGCGGCCGCACCTCAACGAGACGCCGTACGGCCACAAGCTCAGCTGGCTCGACTTCACCGAGACGGCCGAGAAGGAGTGGTCGATCCGGGACTTCCTGAACTTCTTCAACGTCATCAACGGCATCGCGTTCGGTGACCGGGGCATCCCGATGCCGCAGTGGGTGATGGTCGACCTGATCCTGATGCCGGCCGCGGCCCTGATCGCCGGCCTGCCGCAGGCCGAGTTCGCGGACATGGTCGAGCGGTCCACGTTCCGGTTCGACACCGACGTGAAGCAGTTGCTGCGCAAGGTCCAGCAGGACATGCGGGACAGCGGCTACCGCGGTCCCGTCCCGGTCGGCGGTTACTGCGCGGCTCCGTCCGCCGAGCCGGGCCGCTGGGTCGGCTGGTCGCTGTGGTCGCTGATGCCGGCGGTCGGGCTGGGCAAGGCGGCCAAGGCGCTCGCGCTGTCCGCCTACCGCGCGCAGAAACTCGACGGCGTCACCCAGTACGACAACAGCGCCCTCAAGGTGCACACCGAGTTCGGCGCGCTGAAGGTCCTGGTCGCGACAGTGCCGTTCCACACCTCGCCGGGTTCGTTCGTCTACCAGAGCGACCTGACGCTCCCGGCCGGGGGAGAGGTTCCCGAGCCGACCTTCCTGCTCGATCCGTTCGACTACAGCCGCCAGCGGGCGATGCAGAAGGACATCGAAGCGGGCCGCTGTGAGTTCTATGTCCTGCCGCCCGGCCACGTCCGCCGGGACGGTAAGACATATGTGCCGATTCTCGAAAAGGAACTGCCCCGATGACCAAGCGCAAGATCGTCCTCGCCTTCTCCGGTGGTCTGGACACGTCGTACGCCCTCGTGGACTTCCGCGAGAAGGGCTGGGACGTGGTCACCGCCAACATCGACACCGGCGGCCTGCACAGCGGTGAGGCGGAGGTGGTCAAGGCGCGCGCCGAGGAGCTGGGCGCCGTCGAGCACCACGTGGTGGACGCCCGCGCCGAGCTCTACGAGCGGGTCGTCACCTACGCGATCAAGGCGAACTATCTGCGCAACGGCGCCTACCCGTCCTGTGTCGGGGCGGAGCGGCTGATCCAGGCGGAGAAGGTCGTGCAGGTCGCCCTCGAGGTCGGCGCGGACGCGGTGGCGCACGGCTCGACCGGCGCCGGCGCCGACCATGTGCGGTACGACGCGGTGATCCGGGCGCTGGCCCCCCACCTGGAGATCGTCACCCCGATCCGGGACGAGCGGCTCACCCGCGAGGGGGAGACCGAGTTCCTGCGGTCCCGGGGTTACGAGGTCAGCGAGAAGGTCAAGCTCTACTCGATCAACGAGGGCCTGATCGGCACGTCGATCGGCGGCGAGGAGACCTACGGCTCCTGGGACTATCTGCCGGAGTCCGCCTGGACCTACACGAAGTCGATCGACGAGGCCCCGGAGAAGGGCGTCGAGCTGTTGATCGGCTTCGAGAAGGGCGAGGTCGTCTCGGCGGTCACCGTCGACGGCGCGCCGCTGCCGAACGAGAACAACTACGACATCCTGTCGGCGCTCAACGTGCTCGGCGGCGAGCACGGCGTCGGCCGGGGCATCCACATGGGCTCCACCATGGTCGGCAACCTGGCCCGGGTCGGATTCGAGGCGCCGGGCATGCTGATCCTCATCGCCGCGCACCGTGAGCTGGAGAAACTGGTCCTGTCGAACCGGCAGCAGGCCACCAAGGCGACGCTCGGCAACACCTATGGCGACCTGCTGCACGAGGCCGTGTACTTCGACCCGATCATGGACGATTTCCGGGCCTTCCTGGACTCCAGCCAGACCCGGGTCACCGGCACCGTGCGGGTCCGGCTGCACAAGGGCAACATCGTGCTGCTCGGCAGCAAGAGCCCGCACAGCCTGCTGGACGCGGCGACCCGCTCGGGCGTCGTCTACGGCCATGGATCGTCGCTGTGGACCGGCGAGCAGGCCCGCGCGTTCGCCCACATGTACTCGGTGCCGGGCGCGATCGCCCGCGCCGCCGCCGACCCGGCCGAGTAGAACCCCCAGCGTGGCGACCAGCGGCGCGGTTCGGACCGCGGGTCGCCACGCTGCGCTGGGATGACCCGGGTGTCAGCTGAGCCAGGTGGTGAGCACGTGCAGGGCTTGGCGGATCTCCGGGATCGGCACGAACTCACCGTCGGTGTGTGCCAGCAGCGGGTCGCCCGGCCCGAAGTTGACCGCCGGGATGCCCAGGCCGGCGAACCGGGACACATCGGTCCACCCCAGTTTCGGCGCCGGCGGGCGGCCGACCAGGTCGACGAACTCCTTGGCGGCCGGCTGCTCCAGACCCGGCCGGGCGCCCGGCGCCGCGTCGACGACCTCCAGCTCGAAACCCGCGAACACCTCACGCAGGTGCGCCTCGGCCGCCGCCACGTCCCGGTCGGGGGCGAAGCGGTGGTTGACGTGGACGGTGCACAGGTCGGGGATCACGTTCCCGGCGATGCCGCCCTCGATCTTCACCGCGTTGAGGCCCTCGTGATATTCCAGGCCCTCGACGACGGGTCGGCGCGGCACATAGGCACGGAGCACGTCGAGCACCGCGCCCGCGCTGTGGATGGCATTGCTGCCCTTCCACGAGCGGGCCGCGTGCGCCGCCACCCCGGGCACCGTGATCTTGACCCGCATGGTGCCCTGGCAGCCGCCCTCGACGGTGCCGTCGGACGGCTCGCCGAGGATCGCGAAGTCGCCGGCCAGCCACTCCGGGTGGTTGCGCACCAGACGGCCGAGCCCGTTGAGCCGGGCCGCGACCTCCTCGTGGTCGTAGAACACGTAGGTCACGTCGTGCCGCGGCTCGCTCAGCGTCGCGGCCAGGTGCAGCGCCACCGCGACACCGGCTTTCATGTCGACGGTGCCGCGGCCGCGCATGATGTCACCGTCGACGACCACCGGCAGGTTGTCCTTGATCGGCACGGTGTCGAGGTGCCCGGCGATCACGACCCGGGTCCCGCGTCCCGTGTTCGTCCGGGCCACGACGGCGTCCCCGTCGCGCAGGACCTCGAGGTGGCCGTAGGCGCGCAGGGCGGTTTCGACGGCGTCGGCCAGAGCCTTCTCGTCGCCGCTGACGGACGGGATGTCGCAGATGGTCCGAGTGAGTTCGACAACATCACCGGTGAGATCGAGGCGGGTCATGGTGCAAACTTATCAGATCAAGAGCATTTTTATGCGTACGGCGGAAACGGTGGACGACCGCGACCCCGCCTGCCCCGTCTCATCCACCGCGACGGGGCCGGGCCGCGATCCGGGGCCCCGGCAGCAGCGATAGGGTCAGGAAGGTAACGAAACGTGATCGACCGAGGAGAAGGTGTGCCGGAGAGCGACGAGCCGACGCGGCTCTGGGGTGCGCGGTTCGCGGGCGGCCCGGCCGAGGCGCTGGCCCGGCTGAGCGTCAGCGTGCAGTTCGACTGGCGCCTCGCGCCCTACGATCTGCTCGCCTCCCGCGCGCACGCCCGGGTCCTGGCCAACGCGGGCCTGCTCGACGCCGATGAGCTGGGCCGCATGCTGGCCGCCCTGGACGACCTGGAGTCGGCCTGCGCCGCCGGCGACTTCCGTCCCACCGTCGAGGACGAGGACGTGCACACCGCCCTGGAGCGGGGCCTGCTGGAGCGTCTCGGTGCGCTCGGCGGCAAGCTGCGCGCCGGCCGGTCCCGCAACGACCAGGTCGCCACCGACCTGCGGCTCTACCTGCGCGATCACGCCCGTGGGGTGGCCGTCGCGCTGATCGAGCTGGCGGACGCGCTGACCGAGCAGGCGGCCCGCAACGTGGACACCGCCGCACCCGGCATGACCCACCTCCAGCACGCCCAGCCGGTGAGCTTCGGTCACTGGCTGCTGGCGCACGTCCAGCCGCTGCTGCGCGACCTGGAGCGGCTGCGCGACTGGGACGCGCGGACCGCGATCAGCCCGCTCGGCTCGGGCGCGCTGGCCGGCTCGTCGCTGCCGCTGGACCCGGCCGCCGTCGCCAAGGAGCTGGGCTTCACCGCCCCCGCGCCGAATTCGATGGACGCCGTCGCCGACCGTGACTTCGTCGCCGAGTTCCTCTTCGTGACCGCGCTGATCGGCGTGCACCTGTCCCGCCTCGGCGAGGAGGTGGTGCTCTGGACCTCCACCGAGTTCGGCTGGGTCGAGCTGGACGACGCCTTCGCCACCGGTTCCTCGATCATGCCGCAGAAGAAGAACGCGGACATCGCCGAGCTGGCCCGGGGCAAGAGCGGGCGGCTGGTCGGCGGTCTGGTCGCGGTGCTGACCATGCTCAAGGGACTGCCCCTGACGTACGACCGGGACATGCAGGAGGACAAGGAGCCGGCCTTCGACGCGGTCGACACCCTGGAGCTCCTGCTGCCCGCGCTGGCCGGGATGATCTCCACGATGACCGTCCGGGTGGACCGGCTCGCCGCGTCCGCCCCGGTGGGGTTCTCGCTGGCCACCGAGGTCGCCGACTGGCTGGTCCGCAAGGGCGTCCCGTTCCGGGACGCGCACGAGATCACCGGCAAGCTGGTGGCGCTCTGCTCGGCCCGCGGGTCCGAGCTGGAGGATCTCACCGACGACGACCTGAAGACGGTCAGCGAGCACCTGGACCCGTCGGTGCGCGAGGTGCTGTCGGTGTCGTCGGCGCTGGCGGCGCGCAAGACGCCGGGCTCGACCGGTCCCGGCCCGGTGGCCGACCAGCTCGCCACCGTGCAGCACAAGCTGGACAACTGGCGACAGTGGGCGGTGGAGAAGGTCGTCCCGCGCTGATCTGAGGCAGGACGGGAGACGGGAGCGGTCGAGGCCGCTCCCGTTTTTGTCATAGGTGATCGATATCGTGCCGCCATGACATGGGAGACACCCGATGCCTCGCTCGCGACCGCCCCGCCGGAGGCGCTGCCGCCGCTGCTCGCCACCCCGCCGTGGCGCCGGCGGCGGGGGAGCAGCGCACCGTCCGTCCTTGAGCTGACGGCACCCGAGGCGGAGAGCATGGTGTGGGCGCCCGGCGAGCGTGAGGAGTGGCTGTCGGCCCCGTTCGAGCTGTCCGGCGAGGGCGATTGGGCGGCCACCGCCGGCCGGCTGCGCCGGGGTGAGCCGGTCTTCGCCCGTGAGGCGGCTGAGTTCTTCGCCGCCGGGCCGGAGGAGATGGCCCGGCCCCTGCTTGCTGACTGGCGTCCGGAGAGCACACCGGAGTGGCGCTCCTGGATGCGGCGGATCGTCGCTCGCTTCGGGACGGATGCGCTGATCACCGTGTTGCGCCTGGCCGGTCGCGAGCGGGTGACGTCCGAGGGGCTGCTGCTGCCCTTCCGATCCGCCACGATCACGTGGCGGATGGAGTCGCACCTGCGCGAGCCGGGCACCGCCGCGGCGGCGCACGCCTGGCTGGATCGGCATGGCGAGTTCGCCGTGCGGACTCTCCTGCCCCGCGCTTTCGGTGACATCGATCGTGTCCGGCGCAGCGCGCGGCTCGCCCTTCTGAACCTGATCGCCGCCGGGCACACCGAGGCGGTCCGGGCCGCCGGTGAGTCCTACGGTGCCGAGGCCGCTGCGGCCGTCGAGACGCTGATCGGCACCGATCCGTGGGCTGTCCTGCCCGCGAAACTCCCTCCCATCCCCAAGTGGTTCGACCCCGCCACGCTGCCCCCGGTCCGTCTGCGGCGGTCCTCCCTGGACGCCGGTGCACCGGCGTTCGTCCTGCCGACCGCCTCGCTGCGGGACCTGGCGACGGTGTTCGCGCTGCACGATCCCCATCTGCCCTATCCGGGGCTGGACATCGTCCTCCAGGCGTGTGAGCCGGCCGACCTGGCCCGGTTCGCCTGGGGGCTGTTCGAGGCGTGGGTGGCCGCCGGGCGCAACGGCAGGCAGGGCTGGGTGCTCGACACGCTCGGCCTGGTCGGCGACGACGAGGTGGTGCGGCGGCTGACCCCGCACATCATGGCGTGGCCGGGGCAGAGCGGGCACCAGCGCGCCCTCAGCGGTCTGAGCGTGCTGGAGCGGATCGGCACCGAGGTCGCCCTGCTGCAGATCAACCACATCGCTGAGATGTCGCGATATGACGGTCTCCGCTCGGCCGCCCGGGATCGGCTCGGCCGGCTCGCCGAAAGGCGTGGTCTGACGACCGATCAGCTCGCCGACCGTCTGGTTCCGGACCTCGGGCTGGATCGTGACGGCAGCCTGACCCTCGATTACGGGCCGCGGAGCTTCGCGGTGCGGTTCGACGAGGACTTGCAACTGTGCGTGGTGGACGGCGACGGCAGTGTTCTCAAAAGTCTGCCCCGTCCGGGCGTGCGGGACGACGCGGAGCTGGCGCCCGCCGCCTACCAGCGGTTCACCCAGCTGAAGAAGGATGTGCGGACCGTCGTCGTCGGTCAGGTCAGCCGCCTGGAGCGGGCCATGGTGGCCGGCCGCCGCTGGACGGAGGAGGAGTTCCGCCGTTTCCTCGTCGGGCACCCGCTGCTGCGGCATCCGGTCCGCCGGCTGCTCTGGGGGCGTTACGACGCGAAGGGCATGCTGACCGGCGCTTTCCGGGTGGCCGAGGACGGCACGTTCGCCGACGTGCACGACGAGGTGACCACGATCGCCGAGGACGAGGTGGTCGGTGTGGTTCATCCGGTTCAGCTGGGGGAGACCCTGGCGCAGTGGTCGGAGATCTTCGCCGACTACGGGATCCTGCAGCCGTTCACGCAGCTGGGCCGAGAGATCGCCACCGTGACCGAGGCCGAGGCGCCGGAGAAGAAACTCACCCGGTTCGAGGGCCGGCGGATCCCGTCCCGCGCGTTGGCGAGCTTGGTGAGGAAGGGCTGGGTGCACAACGCCATGGAGGGCCGCACGGTGCGCAGTGTCGTCGCGAACCTGACGGACATGCTGGACATGGAGTTGATTCCGGGTGTCGATCTCAGCGACGTGGACTTCTATCCGGAGCAGACCCTCGGCCCGATCTGGCTCGAGCGCCAGTTCGCCACGTTGGGTGACGTCGATCCGGTCGTGTTCTCCGAGATGGTCCGCGATCTGGAGCAGGTGACCGGGAGCAGGTGACCCGGCAGCCCCAGGGGCGCCGAGGCGGTGACGGGCAGTATGCCCGTCACCGCCTTTTTACTTGTTTGACGCACTTCTCTCGTGGGAGCGGTCCGACTCGTTCGGATCCGGCAGGCATTTTCAGTCGTTGATGCAAGAAGTTGCATCGCTGAACGCTCTCTCGAGCGCCTTCGCGCATCCGTCCCTGCAAGCTATGCAAGCCGGTTCCATGACGGTGTTGTTCCGGAACGCGACCCCGTTGGTAACGGAACGGCAGCTAGGGCCGCCGATGCGCCCGCGATGCCGGAATCGTGGCGTTTCTTGGCGACGGCGATGTTGCAAGTGGATTCGCAAGGGGTTTCTAAGCCCGAAACTTCTTGCTACCGTCCGGTCGTCACCAAGCAGGTCTTCAAGGAGCGCAACATGCGTCGCATAACTAAGGGACTGGCCGCTTTCTCCTCCGTGGCTCTCGCCTTCTCCGTCGCCGCCTGTGGCAGCGACTCGAAGCCGGCCGCCAGTGAGAGCAAGGCGGCGGCTGTCGACCCGGCCTCCCTGTCCGCCGAGCTCACCTGGTGGGACACCTCGGACGCCAAGAACGAGGGTCCGGTCTTCCAGGAACTGATCAAGCAGTTCAACGCGAAGTACCCGAACGTCAAAATCAACTACCAGTCGGTGCCGTTCGCTGACGCGCAGAACAAGTTCAAGACCGCGGCGCAGGCCAAGACCGGCGCCCCGGACATCCTGCGCGCCGAGGTCGCCTGGGTTCCCGAGTTCGCGTCGCTGGGCTACCTCTACTCCCTCGACGGCTCCGAGCTGCTCGCCGACGAGTCGGACTACAACGCGGCCGCCCTGGCCTCGAACAAGTTCGACGGCAAGACCTACGGCGTCCCGCAGGTCACCGACAGCCTCGCCCTGCTCTACAACAAGGAGCTGGTGCAGAAGGCCGGCGTGCAGGTGCCGAAGACCTGGGCCGAGCTGAAGACCGCCGCCCAGGCCGTCAAGCAGAAGACCGGCGCCACCGGCCTCTACATCAACCCGGCCGGCTACTTCACCCTGCCGTTCCTGTACGGCGAGGGCGGCGACCTGGTCGACACGGCGGCCAAGAAGATCGTCGTCGACTCCGAGCAGAACGTCGCGGGCCTGAAGGCCGCGAAGGACCTGATCGACAGCGGCGCCGCTCCGAAGCCGCCGGCGACCGGCGCGTACGACACGATGATGACCCTCTTCAAGGAGAAGAAGGTCGCGTTCATCATCAACGGCCCGTGGGAGGTCGGCAACGTCAAGTCCGCCCCGGCCTTCGGTGGCGTGGAGAACCTCGGCATCGCGCCGGTCCCGGCCGGCTCGGCCAAGGCCGGTTCCCCGATCGGCGGCCACAACTACGTCGTCTACTCGGGTGTCCCGCAGGAGAAGGCCGCCGCCGCGGTCGAGTTCATCAAGTTCATGAACTCCGCCGAGTCGCAGGCGGTCCTCGCCGACAAGCTGGGCCTGCTGCCCACCCGCAAGTCGGCCTACGAGATCGGTTCGGTCAAGAACAACGCCGTCGTCTCCGCCTTCAAGCCGGTCACCGAGTCGGCCGTGAGCCGCCCGTGGATCCCGGAGGGTGGCCAGTTCTTCGGCCCGCTCGACCAGCTCGCCACCGAGGTCCTGGTGCAGAACAAGGACCCGAAGGCCGCGCTCGACGCCGTCGCCCAGAAGTACAAGGCCGAGGTCGTCACCTCGTACGCCACCAACTGACGCACTGACCTAGGCGCCGGCCCCGGACGAGGGCCGGCGCCTTTCCTCCCTGGAGCACAGCTGATGAGCACTGTGACCGCCGACGCGGCGCCGAGGAGCGCCGGACTGTCGACCAAGCTGCGGCGGAGCTGGGACAAGCACTGGACGGCCTGGGCGATGGTCGTGCCGGTCGTGGCCGTCCTGGCGGTCCTGATCTTCTACCCGCTGGTGAACGGCATCTGGATCACCTTCACCAACCAGAACGAGGCGAACACCATCGCCGAGATCTGCACCAAGTCGATCACCGGTGGCGAGGTCTGCAAGGAGAACCCGAACGCCTGGTCGTTCGTGGGCCTCGACAACTACATCAACATCCTCACCGGCAAGGTCGGCGAGTTCTGGCAGTGGGCCGGCACCACGGTGGTCTGGACCATCGCGGGTGTCACCTTCCACTACGGCCTCGGCCTGGGCCTGGCCGTCATGATCCACCGGGAGATGCGGTTCCGCGGCTTCTACCGGGTCCTGCTCGTCCTGCCGTGGGCGGTGCCGGCGTTCATCAGCGCCTTCGCCTGGAAGTTCCTCTTCAACGAACAGCTCGGCCTGATCAACTCGGTGCTCAACTCGATCGGCGTCGACTCGGTCGCCTGGTTCGGCGACAAGTGGACCTCGCTGTTCGTCGCGGTGGTCACCAACATCTGGCTGGGCGTGCCGTTCATGATGGTGGCGCTGCTCGGTGGCCTGCAGAGCATCCCCGAGGAGCTCTACGAGTCGGCCGAGATCGACGGCGCGACGCCGTGGCAGCGGTTCAGGAACATCACCCTGCCGGGTCTGCGCCCGGTCAGCATGACGGTGATCCTGCTCGGCACGATCTGGACGTTCAACATGTTCCCGATCATCTTCCTGACGACCGAGGGCGCGCCGTCGGGGGAGACCGAGATCCTGGTGACCGGCGCCTTCCGGGCCGCTTTCGAGGGCATCCGGAACTACTCGCTCGCCTCCACGTACGGCGTGCTGATTCTCTCGATCCTGCTCATCTTCTCGGTGTTCTACCGCCGGGCGCTGCGCAAGCAAGGCGAGGTTTGGTGACATGGCTCAGATGACGACCACTCCGCCGGTCGCGGCGCCGACGAACGAGACACCGGCCCGCGTCAACAAGCCGCGGCGCGGCCGGCGCGGCATCGGCGCGTCGATCGGCCTGCACGCCACGCTGATCGTCGCCTCGCTGATCGCGATCGGTCCGATCGCCTGGGTGGTGCTCTCGTCGTTCAAGCCCGGGTACGCGGTCAACAGCACCGAGATCACCCTGATCAAGGACCCGACGGTCGCGAACTACGAGTACGTGCTGTTCGAGACGAACTTCCCGAGCTGGTTCCTGAACTCGGTCATCGTCGCGGCGCTGACCATGCTGATCGGCATCTTCTTCTCGGCCACCACCGGTTACGCGCTGTCCCGGTTCAACTTCCCGGGCCGCCGGTCGCTGATGCTGGTCTTCCTGGTCACCCAGATGTTCCCGGTGTCCATCCTGATCGTCCCGATCTACACGATCATGGCGAACCTGGGTCTGATCAACACGCTGCCGGCGCTGGTCATCGCGTACCTGACCATCGCGGTGCCGTTCTGCGCCTGGATGCTCAAGGGGTACTTCGACTCGATCCCCACCTCGCTCGACGAGGCGGCGGCGCTGGACGGATGCGGTCCGTTCCGGATCTTCTGGCGGGTGATCCTGCCGCTGGCTCGCCCGGCCATCGCGGTCACCGGTTTCTACGCCTTCCTGACCGCCTGGGGTGAGGTCGCGTACGCGTCGGCATTCATCCAGACCGACGACAAATACACGCTGTCCTACGGCCTGCAGCAGTTCGTGCCGCAGTTCAACGCGCAGTGGGAATACCTCACCGCGGCCGCGGTACTGGTCACCATCCCGGCCGGAATCGTATTCCTCTTCGCGCAGAAGCATCTCGTCTCCGGCCTTACCGCCGGCGGCACGAAGGGCTGATTCCTCCCAGCGATTCCCGTCAGGCGCTCACCGATTCCGGTGGGCGCCTGACGGTGTTTCGACATTTCGTGAGAACGCTCTCACGATGCGCGGGCAGCAGCCGGGCCGCCATCCGCGCAATTTCGTCAGGCGGGTGCGGCGACCGCGACCGCCGAGCGGGCCGGGGCGATCGCCGTCGAGTTGCGCACCACCAGCTCGGGATGGAACAGGTATTCCGAATGCGGCGCGCCGTGCCCGTTGATCTCGTCGACCAGCGATCGCACCGCGGCCACCGCCATCGCCGCCACCGGCTGCCGCAGCGTGGTCAGCGGCGGGTCGGTGAACGGGATCAGCGTCGAGTCGTCGAAGCCGATCACCGAGACCTCCTCGGGCACCCGCAGCCCCCGCCGCCGGGCGGCCCGGATCGCGCCCAGCGCCATCATGTCGGAGGCGCAGATCAGGCCGGTCACGCCCTTGGCCAGCAGGCGCTCCGCCGCCACCTCGCCGCCCTCCACGCCGAACAGGGTCAGCGAGGTCATCTCGTCCAGTTCCGCGTCCGAGGCGTTGAGCTCGCGTTTCATGGCCGTGCGGTAGCCCTGCAGCTTGCGCTGGGTGTTGATGAACCGGTTGGGGCCGGAGATCAGGCCGATCCGCTTGTGCCCGAGCGCGACCAGGTGGGTGACGGCGAGGTCGCCGGCGACCCGGTCGTCACAGGAGACGAACGGCGCCTCCAGCTCCTTGGCATAGCCGTTGACCAGGACGATCGGCAGCGGCCGGTCGAGCAGGCGCTGATAGCGGGAGCGGTCGGAGGTGGTGTCGGCGGACAGTGAGGAGATGAAGACGATGCCGGAGACCTGGCGGTCCAGGAGCATCTCCACGTACTCGTCCTCGGTGACGCCGCCGGGGGACTGGGTGCACAGCACCGGGGTGTAGCCGTGCTGGGCCAGCGTCGACTCGATCACCTGGGCGAACGCCGGGAAGATCGGGTTCTCCAGCTCGGGCACCACGAGACCGACGAGTCCGGCGCTTCTTTTCCGCAGGCGTTCCGGTCGTTCGTAACCGAGCACATCGAGGGCGGTCAGGACCGCCTGGCGGGTTTCAGCGGAGACGCCGGGGCGGTCGTTAATGACACGCGACACCGTCGCCTCACTGACCTGAGCCTGTTTGGCGATATCGGCCATTCACTGACCTGAGCCTGTTTGGCGATATCGGCCATTCGCGCACGCATGGTCTCACTCTAGTCGTCTGTTGTGTGGTCGGCATGGACCTGAAAGGTCTTCCATTCCATGCAAGACCTTGCTAACGTCCCGGCAACAGGAACGATACAGGCCGATCGTTCGATGGAACGGGCCTCGAACGGCTTTTCGGCCGTGTTGCCGGCGGCGCGTCGTCGAGCCTGCCGGGGCTCACCCTACGGGAGTGCTTCCGATGGGTTCCGCGCCGGGGCAGCGTGCAGAAATATATAACAGTCAATCCGATACCACCGAATCGGAAGGGTGCGCTGTGGCACCGAGAAGACCCTTGTACCGCCGTCTGAGACTGGGCGCAGCGCTGCTCAGCCTCTTCCTTCCACTGATCGCCGTGCCGGCCTCCGCCTCGGCCGCGGCACCCTCCGTTCCCAGTGATGCCGTCGTCACCGAGTGGGGCTCGGACAACGACCCGACGTCGGGGGAGCAGTTCTACTTCGTGCTCCCGGACCGGTTCGCCAACGGCGACCCGAGGAACGACAGGGGCGGCCTCTCCGGCGACCGTCTCTCCACCGGTCACGACCCCGCCGACAAGGGCTTCTACCACGGTGGCGACCTCAAGGGCGTGATGGACCGCCTGGACTACATCCAGGGCCTCGGCACCACCGCGATCTGGCTCGCCCCGGTCTTCAAGAACCGTCCCGTGCAGGGCGTCGGCAGCGACGTGTCAGCCGGTTACCACGGGTACTGGATCACCGACTTCACTCAGGTGGACCCGCACTTCGGCACGAACGCCGACCTGAAGAGGCTGGTCGACCTCGCCCACCGGCGGGGCATGAAGATCTACCTGGACATCATCGTCAACCACACCGCCGACGTCATCAAGTACGCGGAGAACAAGTACACGTACGTCGACAAGGCGGACTCGCCGTACACCGACACCGACGGGCAGCCGTTCGAGGACCGTAACTACGCGACCTCCGGCGAGTTCCCGAAGACGGACGCGACGTCGTACCCGTACACCCCGATCTTCGGCTCGAAAGCGGATGCGACAGTCAAGAAGCCCTCGTGGCTCAACGACGTGAACATGTACCACAACCGCGGTGACTCGACCTTCGCCGGCGAGAACAGCGAGTACGGCGACTTCCAGGGCCTCGACGACCTCTTCACCGAGCGTCCCGAGGTCGTCGCCGGCATGACGAAGATCTACGGCGACTGGGTCCGGGACACCGGCATCGACGGGTACCGCCTCGACACCGTCAAGCACTCCAACCTGGAGTTCTGGCAGCAGTGGGCGCCCGGCGTGCAGAAGGCCGCGGCGAGGGCCGGCAAGAAGGACTTCTTCATGTTCGGCGAGGTCTACAGCGCCGACCAGGAGATCCAGTCGACCTACGTGCGCGAGGGCAACCTCCAGGCCACCCTGGACTTCTCGTTCCAGGAGACCGCGCGCGGCTTCGTCACCGGCAACAGCGGCGCGGACGCCCTGAGCGGCCTGTACGCCAAGGACGACCTCTACACCGCCCGGGACACCGGCGCCGACCGGCTGCCGACCTTCCTCGGCAACCACGACATGGGCCGGATCGGCTCGTTCATCGCCGCCGCGGCGACCGCCGACACCCAGCTCAGGCGCGACCAGCTCGCCCACGAGCTGATGTTCCTGACCCGGGGCCAGCCGGTCGTCTACTCCGGTGACGAGCAGGGCTTCACCGGGCCGGGCGGCGACAAGGACGCCCGCCAGGACATGTTCGCCAGCAGGTCGGCGGACTACCTGGACGACGACCTGATCGGCACCGACCGCACCCACGCGACCGACAACTACAACACCACGCACCCCGTCTACCAGACGATCTCCGCGCTGGCGAAGCTGCGCAAGGCCAACCCGGCCCTGGTCACCGGTATCCAGCAGACCCGGTACGCGGCCGAGGGCCAGGGCGTCTTCGCGGCGTCCCGGATCGCCCGGGACCACACCCGCAAGGAGTACGTGGTCGCGGTCAACAACGCCACCACGGCGCAGACCGTCAGCTTCGCCACCGCCACCCCGAACACCACGTTCGCCGGGATCTACGGCGGCGCGGGCGCGGTCACCTCGGACGCCGAGGGCCGGATCACCATCACCGTGCCGGCGCTGTCCTCGGTCGTCTTCAAGGCGGGCGGCGCGGTGGCCGTACCGTCGAACGCTCCGACCGTGACCATCAGCAGCCCGAAGGCCGCCGCATCGGTCGCCACCCGCACCGAGATCGTCGCCGACGTCACCGGTGACCCGCTGTCCACCGTGACCTTCGCGGTCCAGGCCGGCAACGGCCCGTGGAAGCTGCTCGGCACCGCCGACAAGGCGCCGTACCGGGCCTACCACGACCTGACCGGGCTCGCCGGGAACACCCCGGTGCGGTACAAGGCCGTGGTCCGCGACAGCAGGGGACGCCTCGCGTCCTCGACCACGAACATCACCGTCGGCACCCCGGTCGCCCAGTCCACCGCCGGTTACGCGGTCGTGCACTACCAGCGGCCCGCGGGCGGCTACGACGACCAGAACCTGTACGTGTGGGGCGACATCGACCCGTCGATGTCCACCACCTGGCCGGACGGGCAGCCGTTCACCGGGGAGGACTCGTACGGCCGCTTCGCCTACGTGAAGCTCAAGCCGGGTGCGAAGAGCGTCGGCTTCGTCGTGGTCGACGACGACGGCACCAAGGACGTCGACGCCGACCGGACCATCGACATCGGCGCCAACCCGGAGATCTGGATCAAGCAGGGCGACGCCGCCTTCTACACCTCGCGGCAGGCGGCCACCGGCCGGCCCGACCCGGCGCAGGACCCGAACAGGGCGATCCTGCACTGGAAGCGGGCCGACGGGAACTACGACGGCTGGGGCCTGCACGTCTGGGCCGGCGCGGCGAGCCCGACCGACTGGTCCACCCCGCTGCTCCCGTCCCGGGTCGACGCCTACGGCGCGGTCTTCGAGGTGCCGCTCGCGGCCGGTGCGACCTCGCTGAGCTACATCATCCACAAGGGCGACGAGAAGGACCTGCCCACCGACCAGTCCCTCGACTTCGCCAAGGCGGGCCGTGAGGTCTGGCTGCTCGCCGGTCAGGAGGCCCGCCTGCTGCCGCTGGTGAAGACCGCCGCCGGCGGTGGCGTGGTGGACGTGACCAAATCGGCCGCGGTCTGGCTGGACCGGGGCACGATCGCCTGGAAGACCGGCACGGGCAGCACCCTCCAACCGGTCGGTGCGGGCACGGACGGCAAGGTCTACCACCTGGTGTACGCGCCGAACGGCGGCATCGGGGTCGCGGACGGCGAGCTGACCGGGACATATTCCACGATCTCGCTGGCCGCACGGCGCAATGGTCTCACCGAGCGTCAACGCGAGGAGTTCCCGCACCTGTGGCAGTACGGCGCGTTCGACATCAAGTCGGGAGACATCGGACAGATCTTGCGCGGGCAGGTCGTGGTGACCGAGCGCGACGCCGCCGGCAAACTTCTCTCCGCCTCCGGCGTTCAGCTGTCCGGCGTCCTCGACGATGTCTACGGCGCGGCCGTCAAGGAGAACCTGGGGCCGGTCGTCAACGGAAGGAAGGCGAGCGTCGCCGTCTGGGCGCCGACTGCCCGCAGCGTCGAGCTCGAGGTCTACGACACCGCCGATCAGGCCTCCCCGGCCCTGGTCCCGCTGACCCGCAACGACCGCACCGGCGTCTGGTCCGGCCGCGGCGACTGGGCCGGCAAGTTCTACGAGTTCCGGGTGACCGCGTGGCAACCCGCCGCGCAGAAGGTCGTCACGGCGTCGGTGACCGACCCGTACTCGGTCGCGCTCACCGCCGACTCCACCCGCAGCCGGTTCGTCAGCCTGTCCGACCCGGCACTCGCGCCGGCCGGCTGGAACACCCTGAGGAAGCCGGCCGCCACCGCCCCCGCGAAGATCCAGATCTCGGAGCTGTCGGTCCGGGACTTCTCCATCGCCGACAGCACCGTGCCCGCGGACAAGCGGGGCACCTTCAGCGCCTTCACCGTCGACTCCAGCGGCACGAAGCACCTGAAGGAGATCGCCGAGGCCGGCGTCACCCACCTGCATCTGCTGCCGGCGTACGACTTCGCCACCATCCCGGAGAAGCGCGCCGACCAGCAGCAACCGCCCTGCGACCTGGCGTCGCTGCCGGCCGACTCGGAAGAGCAGCAGGCCTGCATCGCCGAGGTCGCCGCGACGGACGGGTACAACTGGGGCTACGACCCGCTGCATTACACGGTTCCGGAGGGTGGCTACGCAGCCGACCCCGACCAGCGGACCCGCGAGTTCCGCAGCATGGTCGCCGGCGTCAACCAGGCCGGCCTGCGGGTCGTCATGGACGTCGTCTACAACCACACCTCGGCCGCCGGCACGGACGCCAAGTCGGTGCTCGACCAGATCGTGCCCGGCTACTACCACCGGCTGCTCTCCGACGGGACCGTCGCCAACTCCACCTGCTGCGCCAACACCGCGCCGGAGAACGCGATGATGGGCAAGCTCGTCGTCGACTCGATCGTGACGTGGGCCAAGGCGTACAAGGTCGACGGTTTCCGCTTCGACCTGATGGGCCACCACCCGAAGGCGAACATCCTGGCGGTGCGCAAGGCCCTCGACAAGCTCACGGTCGCCCGGGACGGCGTCGACGGCAAGAGCATCTACGTGTACGGCGAGGGCTGGAACTTCGGCGAGGTGGCGAACGACGCCCGCTTCATCCAGGCCACGCAGCTCAACATGGGTGGCACCGGGATCGGCACGTTCAACGACCGGCTCCGCGACGCCGTTCGCGGTGGCGGCCCGTTCGACGGCAACCCGCGCATCCAGGGCTTCGCGTCCGGTCTGGCCGGCGCCCCCAACGGCGACGCGGCCAACGGCACCGCGGCGGAGCAGAAGGCGCGCCTGCTGCACTACCAGGACCTGATCAAGGTCGGTCTGACCGGCAACCTCGCCGACTACACGTTCACCGACTCGTCGGGGGCGAGGGTCAAGGGCTCGCAGGTCGACTACAACGGGGCGCCGGCCGGGTACACGGTCGACCCCGGTGACGTGATCACCTACGTGGACGCGCACGACAACGAGATCCTGTACGACTCGCTGGCGTACAAGCTGCCGCAGGCGACCACTGCCGCCGACCGGGCGCGGGCACAGTCGGTGGCGCTGGCCACCACGGTGCTCGGGCAGGGCGCGGGCTTCGTCACCACCGGCAGCGAGCGGCTGCGATCGAAGTCCCTCGACCGGAACTCGTTCAACTCCGGCGACTGGTTCAACGAGATCATCTGGGACTGCGCGAAGGGCAACGGGTTCGGCCGCGGTCTGCCGCCCAAGGCGGACAACGAGGCGAAGTACCCGTACGCCAAGCCGTTGCTCGCCGACAGGTCCCTCATCCCGGACTGCGCGGCTATCAACCTGGCGAACAGCACCTACCAGGAGCTGCTGAAGATCCGGAAGTCCACGCCGGCCTTCGGGCTCCCGTCCGGCGCCCAGGTCGAGCAGCGCGTCTCGTTCCCGCTCTCCGGCGCGAACGAGACCCCGGGCGTGATCACCATGACGATCGACGCCCGCGGCGTGGACCGTCAGTACAAGTCGATCACGGTCGTCTTCAACGCCGGCACGACCACCGCCACTCAGACGGTGCCCGCGCTCGCCGGCAAGAAGGTCGCCCTGCACCCGATCCAGCGGTCCTCCGCCGACCCGGTGACCCGTACCGCCTCGTTCGCCGCGGCGACCGGCACGCTCACCGTCCCGGCCCGGACCGTCTCGGTGTTCGTCCAGCACTGAGATGCGGTCCTGAGAGCTACCGGGCCGGCGCGGGCCTTCCACCCTCGCGCCGGCCCGGTACCCCAGATCACGGCCACCGCTCACCCGCCTGCCGAGGTGGGCGGTGGCCGTTTCCACTCCCTGATCCTGCACATCAACCGCGAGGTCATCCATCACGGCGCCGAGATCCTGCTGCTCCGCGACCTCCACCGTCACCGCTGACAACCTTGAGGGGTACGGGCCACGCGAGGTCCCGTGGCCGTCCACGCGAGGTGGGCGCGGCGTACGGCCTGGACGCGGCCGGCGGGTGGTGGCGCCCGGTCACGGCCGGCGGTCACCGGTTGAAGGCGGGGACGGCGAGGCTGTCCCGGAGCTGGTCGGCGGCCTGCGGGCGGCCCAGGTGGTACCCCTGCGCGAACTTGCAGCCCATCACGGTGAGCAGGGCCAGCTGGTCGGCGTCCTCCACGCCCTCGGCGACGACGCGCAGGCCGAGGGTGTGCCCGAGCTGCATGATGGCGCTGACCAGTTCCTGCTGGCGGCCGTTGCCGACCAGGCCGTTGATGAACGAGCGATCGATCTTGAGGACGTCGACCGGGATGTCGCGCAGGTAGCCCAGCGACGAGTACCCGGTGCCGAAGTCGTCGATCGCGATCTTCACACCGAGCCGCCGCAGCTCCTCGAGGCGGGGCGAGGTCACCGCGAGGTCGCGCATCATCACGGTCTCGGTGAGTTCCAGGGTCAGGCAGTGCGGCGACAGGCCGGTGGTGGTCAGGGCGTACGCGACGTGGTCGGTGAGGTCCGGCAGTTCCAGGTGGGCGGCGGACAGGTTGACGCTCACCCAGGCGGGCGCGGTCTGCGGGCTCTCCTCCTGCCAGCGGCGGACCGTGCGGCAGGCTTCGACGAGGATCCACCGGTCGATCTCGATGATCATGCCGGTCTCCTCGGCGAGCGGGATGAACGAGCCCGGCTGCTGCAGGCCGCGTTGCGGGTCCTGCCAGCGGACCAGCGCCTCGGCGCCGGACACCTGGCCGCCCGGCAGCGCCACCACGGGTTGCAGGTGCAGGCGCAGTTCGCCGCGGTGGACCGCCTCGCGCAGGCGGTTCTCCTGGTCGAGGCGGTCCAGCAGTTGCTCGTGCATCCGGGTCTCGAACACCATGAAACGGTTCTTGCCGACGTCCTTGGCGGCGTACATGGCCACGTCGGCGTTGCGGACCACCTCGTCGGCGTCGGTGAACCGGGCCGCGCCGGGGACCACGCCGATGCTGACCGTCACCACCGCCTCCCGGCCGTGCACCACGAACGGCCGGGCGATCGCGTCGAGACAGGCGCGGGCCAGTTCCTCGACGGTCTCCCGGGCGGCGGCCTCCAGCAGCACGGCGAACTCGTCGCCACCGAGCCGGGCCACCGTGTCGTGCGGCCGCAGCGCGCTGGTCAGGCGTTCGGCGGCGGTGCGCAGCAGCAGGTCGCCGGCGTTGTGCCCGAGACTGTCGTTGACCCGCTTGAACCCGTCCAGGTCCAGGTAGAGCAGGGCGATCTCCTCACCGGAGGCCCGGGACCGGGCGAGCGCGTGATCGAGGCGGTCGAGCAGCAGCTTGCGGTTGGGCAGCCCGGTCAGGCCGTCGTGCAGGGCTTGGTGGCGCAGGTCGAACTCCAGGTCGCGCTGCCGGGTCACGTCGCGCAGCACGACCACCGCGCCGACCTTCTCGATCTCGCTGATCGTGTATTCGACCCGGACCGCGGTGCCGTCCGGCCGCTGCAGACGGCCCTCGTGGGTGCCGCTGACCAGGCCGGCGCCGGCCTCCGGCAGCAGCACCGACGCCTGCCGCTGGAGCAGCCCGCCGACGCCGAGCCCGGTGATCCGCCCGGCGGCCTCGTTGGCGAAGGCGACCCGCCCCTCCGCGTCGATGCCGCAGATGCCTTCGCCGGCGTTGGCGAGGATGCTGTCGGTGTACTCCTTGGCGAGGATCTCCCGGGCCGAGCGTTCCAGCTGTTCGGCCATCGCGTTGAAGGCGCGGGCGAGCCGCCCGATCTCGTCGCCGCCGTCCCACGGCACCCGCTGGGAGTAATCGCCGTTGCGGATGGTGCGGACCGCGGTGGTGAGCGAGGTGATCCGGCGGGTGAGCGAGCCGGCCAGTCCGAGGCCGAGGCCGATCACCAGCACGATGACGACCACGGCGGCGATCAGGGTGATCAGCTGGGACTGGCGGGTCGCGGCCATCATCTGGTCGTAGATCGGGGTGTATTCGACGATCACCGCGCCGACCGTCTTGCCGGCCTTGTTGTTCATCGGCACCACGACCTGCTTGATGCCGTCCGGGTAGTCGACGCTGGTCTCGACGAAGACCCGGGACCTCCCGTCGGCGATCGTCCGGCCCACCTCGTTGCCGAGGTCGTGGTCGAAGAACCGGCCGACGTTCTCCACGACCACGTCGCCGACGATGTACTTCGCGTAGTCGACCACCACGGCGTCGCGGTGCTGGATCTCGTGCAGCCGCTGGAGATAGTTGCTGAGCGCGGTCGCGCTGTAGTACAGCGGCGAGACGATCTCGTCCGCGGTGTCGACCGGCAGCCCCAGTGTGACGTCGAGGGCGATGCCCTGGGCCAGCCGGACGGCCTCCTGGGTGGCGGCCTTCTCGGCCGAGGCCGCGTTGGCGTGCCAGGCGACCGTGGCGGTCGCCGCGACCAGCAGAGCCACCAGCAGATAACCGCCCAGAAGCTTCTGACGTACGTTCATCGCCACCCCCACCCCGACGTTGCCCTACTTCGGCAGGTCAGATGCCGTGATGAGAGGAAAAATCAGGAACCGGCGTCTTCGCCGCGGTGATCAGCAGGCTGATGTCGGATGCGCTCAGCGGACGGGCGAAGTGGTAGCCCTGAGCCCACCGGTACCCGGCCCGATGCAGCCGTTCGGCCTGCTCGGCGGTCTCCACACCCTCGGCGACCGCCTGCATCCGCAGCCCCTCGGTGATGCCGATCAGGCTGTCCACGATCACCGCCTGCGGGCTCGGGGTGGTCACCCCGTCGACGAACGACTTGTCCACCTTCAGCCAGCTCACCGGGCACTCCACCAGCAGGCTGAGCGACGACTGGCCGGTGCCGAAGTCGTCCAGGGCGATGCTCAGGCCCTGCCCGGCCAGCGCCCGGATCGTCTCCAGGGCCACGCCGGTGCCCATCACCGCGGTCTCGGTGACCTCCACGACCAGCCGGGCCGGGTCCAGCCCGGCCGCGGACAGCAGCGCCGCCATCTCGTCCGGGAAACCGGGCTCGCCCAGTTGGCGGGCCGACACGTTGACGCTGACCTTGGCCGGCGCGTCCGCGCCGTGCTCGCGCTGCCAGCGGACCGCCTGCCCGATGGCCTGTTCGAGGACCCAGCGGCCGAGTTCGACGATGTGGCCGTTGCGCTCGGCGAGCGGGATGAACACGGCGGGCGAGACCAGCCCGTGCTCCGGGTGCCGCCAGCGGACCAGCGCCTCCACCCCGGCGAGCCGGCCGTGCGGCAGCGCGACGATCGGCTGGAAGAGCAGGAACAGCTCGTCACGGGTGATCGCCTGGCGCAGGTCGGCGGCGAGCCGGGCGTCGCTGGCGGCGAGCTGGTCCATGATCGGGTCGAACCAGGTCCAGCGGCCGCCGCCCGCCGTCTTGGCCGCGTACATCGCCACGTCGGCGCGGCGCAGCAGCTCCCCGGCGGTGTCGTCGGGGCGGCTCGCGGTGACGCCGGCGCTGATCCGCGGCGCCATCTCCAGGCTGCCGTCCAGCACCGGCGCCTGCACCACGGCCAGCAGCTCGCGCAGCAGCTCGTCGGTGGCGGCCTCGGTCAGGCCGGGCAGCAGCAGGGTGAACTCGTCGCCGCCGAGCCGGGCCACGGTGTCCTCCTGGCGCAGCCGGTCCCGCAGCCGCCGGCTGATCGTCTGGAGCAGCGCGTCGCCGGTGTGGTGGCCGTACCGGTCGTTGATCACCTTGAAGTCGTCCAGGTCGAGCAGGGCGACCACGAACGGCTCGCCGGCGGCCAGCCGGGCGGTGATCTCGTCGGAGTACGCCGACCGGTTGCCGATCCCGGTGAGCGCGTCGTGCGTCACCTGGTGGTCGAGCTGTCTCAGGCTGGCGTCGACGGTGTCCAGCAGGCTGGCGTTGTCGCGCAGCGTGGTGAGCTGCCGCAGCACCACCAGCACGGTGACCGCCGTGGCGGCGACCGCCATCAGCAGTTTCTCGCCGCCGTCGGGCGCCATGTAGTGCAGCACCGTGGCGTAGAGCAGGACGACCGAGAGGTACGGGACCAGGCTGAACCGCCGCGGCGCCGGCCGGGCCGGCGGTGGCAGGTGCCGGCGCCGGCGCTGCCGACGGGCCGCCAGGATCGCGGTGATCTCCGACATCGGGAACGAGACGAGGCAGGTGTGCAGGTACGGCTTGTCGACGATGAACGGCGCGACCGCCCCGGTCGCCGCGGCCAGCGCGACCCCGGTGGACAGGATGTAGAGGGAGCCCTGGTCCAGCCGGCCGGCCCCGGCGAACGCCACCTTCACGAAGGTGATCAGCGAGACCCCGGCGACCACGATGATCACCATGACCGAGCGCGGGGTGGCGTTCGGCGACGCCGAGAAGTCGATCCGGCTCAGCGAGTAGTGCCAGATCAGCACCCCCGCGGTGATCATGATGATGCCGGTGTCCAGGGCGAACCGCAGCCAGTCGCCGCGGGTGCGCTGCCAGGTCGGCAGCCGCAGCAGCGCCATCAGCACCATCGCCAGCGCCAGCCCGAAGCAGAACTGGGTACGCACCGACACCATCTGGGACAGCTCCGGGCCGGCCAGCGCGTCGTACATGGCGCTGAACACGGCCGGGATCAGCATCGCGCAGGCGACGCCGAGACGGCCCCAGAACTTGCGGGTGTCGATGTCAAGCTCGGTGCAGCGGGCGGTCCGGGCGCACTCGTAGGTGGCCACCACCGACAGCGCCGGCAGGGTGAGCCACGGCAGGACCGGGTGGCTCCAGACGTGCCACAGCCCGGTGACGAACCATGCCAGCACGAAGACGAGGAGGCTGAGCGCGGTCAGGAGCGGCGGATCTAGTCGGCGTCGGACCTGCATGTTCGTTTTATCGGGACCGCGCCGCCCGGATGTAGCGAATGTCGGGCCCGTCGCAGTTCTCAAGTCCGCCTCAGCCCGGCCGATCGCTACGCCTCGAACGGTGGCCGCACGGCCGCCCGTACCGGAAGGCGCCCGCCCGATGGATCCGCTGCTGCTGCTCCTGCGCGAACAGATGTCCCGCAAGCTGTCCGACGTCGCCGGCACGATGGCCGCGACCATGGAGGTGCTCACCGCCACCCGCGAGATCGCCGGCGACGTCCGCGGCACCGAGGCGCTGCGGGCCGCGATCGAGGAGCTCGGCGCCACCCGGGACGACCTGCTCAACCAGGCCCGCACGCTGGAGGCGTTCGCGCCGCGCTGAGAAAGGCCGCGCCGAAAGGCCGCGCTGAGAAAGGCCGCGCTGAGAAAGCCCCGGTGCGCAAGGGCGGGATAGCCCGGCGCGTGCCGGGGTAAGGGCCCGGTATGCAGCGACTGGAGTGGCTCGCCGTGGTCCGGCACGGCCTGAGCACCGGCAACGTGACCGCCCAGGAGGCCGAGACCGCCGGCCTGGAGTCGATCGACATCCCGGAACGCGACGCGGACGTGCCGCTCGCCCCGGAGGGCCGCGAGCAGGCCGAGGCCGTCGGCCGGTTCCTCAAGGAGAACCCGCCGGACCTGGCGGTCGTCTCGCCCTACCTGCGCACCCGGCAGACCGCGGAGATCGCGCTCGGCGACAGCGGCGTCCCGGTCGTCGTCGACGAGCGCCTGCGCGACCGTGAACTGGGCGTCCTCGACCTGCTCACGGCCCGTGGCGTGCAGGCCCGGCTGCCTGAGGAGGCGCGCCGGCGGGAACGGCTGGGCAAGTTCTACTACCGGCCGCCGGGCGGCGAGTCCTGGGCCGACGTGTTGCTGCGGCTGCGCGCCCTGCTGCGCGAGATCCGCGAGGACCATCCCGGCGCCCGGGTGGTCCTCTTCGCGCACGAGGCCACCGTGCTGATGATCCGCTATCTCACCGAGAAGCTGAGCGAGGCCGAGCTGATGGAGCTCGCCCACCGGACCGCGATCGCGAACTGCTCGATCAGTAGCTGGCGCGGTACCGAGCCGGAGCTGTTCAACTCGGTCGCCCACCTGCGCCGCGAGGACGCCCCGCACACCCGGCAGGAGGACGTCAATGCCGAGCCGGTCTGAGGAACGCGTGGTCACCCCGGCGCTGCTGCGGGACTGGCCGCTGCCGGAGCCGGGGGGCGACAAGACGTCCCGCGGCACCGCGCTCGTGGTCGGTGGCGCCCGCTGCACGCCGGGCGCGGTGCTGCTGGCCGGCCTGGCCGCGATGCGGGCCGGCGCGGGCCGGCTGCAACTGGTGGTCGCCGGGGAGTCCGCGGTGCCGCTGAGCATCGCCGTGCCCGAGGCCAAGGTGCTCGGCCTCGGCCCGGACGGCGAACCGGGCGAGCAGGTCCTGGAACTGGCCGGCCGGGCCGACGTGATCGCCCTCGGACCAGGCCTCGACGACATCGACAGCACCATCCGGCTGATGGGCGCGGTGTTCGAGGCGGCGGCCGCGGACACCGCGGTGGTGCTGGACGCGTACGCCCTCGGCGCTCTCAGCAAGGAACCCGGCCTGCTCACCCAGTCCCGGGCCGTGCTCACCCCCAACCTGGTCGAGGCCGGCCACCTGCTGGACCGCGACCTCGGCGACGACCTGGCCGGGGCGGCCGCCGAACTGGCGGCCCGGCACGGTGCGGTGGTGTCGCTCTACGGCCACATCGCCGCCCCGGACGGGCGGTCCTGGCGCGAGGAGAGCGGTCACGTCGGTCTCGGCACCTCCGGCAGCGGCGACGTCCGCGCGGGCATCGTGGCCGGTCTGCTCGCCCGCGGCGCGGATCCGGCACAGGCCGCCTGCTGGGCCGCGTTCGCGCACTCCGTCGGCGGTCAGCGGCTGGTTCCCCGGTACGGCCGGGTCGGTTTCCTGGCCCGCGAACTCGTGGACGAGGTGGCATCGACGATTGCCTCGGTCTGAAACGGGTACGCCATGTCACGACACCGTTACGACACGAGAAAGGATGCTCCTGTCATGACGACCGCCCGTGAGATCATGAGCCGCGACGTGACCTGTGCCCAGGAGAAGGACTCCCTGGCCGACGCCGCGCGGAAGATGGCCGAGCTCAACGTCGGTTCGCTGCCGATCTGCGGCGACGACAACCGGCTGCACGGCATGATCACCGACCGTGACATCGTGGTCAAGGCCGTGGCCCAGGGCCGCAACCCCGGTGAGGTCCTGGCCGGCGAGCTGGCCCAGGGCAAGCCGGTGACGATCGGCGCCGACGACGACGCCGCCGAGATCCTGCGCACCATGGCCCAGCACAAGGTCCGCCGCCTGCCGGTGATCGACGGCCACCAGCTGGTCGGCATCGTCGCCGTCGCCGACGTGGCCCGCGCCCTGCCGGACAACCCGGTCGGCGACCTGATCGACGCCATCAGCGAGTAGCGCGTACGGAGGCGAGCAGCGCGTACGGAGGCGGGGCGGCGGAGACGCCGCCCCGCCTGGCGTCATGCCGCGACCGCGACCCGGCTCTTCCCGGCCGTCTTCGCCGCGTACATCGCGGTGTCCGCGTCGTGCATCAGCGCGTCCACGTCCGCGTGATCGCGCCACACCGCCACTCCGATGCTGCCCCGCGGCGTCAGCTCGACCCCGGCCACCACGAGCGGCTCCTGGATCGAGGCGAGCAGCCGTTCGGCGACCAGCACCGCGTCCCGCGGCGCGTCCATGCCGTCGAGCAGCACCGCGAACTCGTCACCGCCGAGCCGGGCCGCGGTGTCCGCGCCCCGGATGCCGTCGCGCAGCCGCTGGGACACCGCCACCAGCAGCTGGTCGCCGGCCGCGTGCCCGTACGTGTCGTTGACCGCCTTGAACCCGTCCAGATCGAGCAGCAGCAGCGCGACCGGGCTGCCCCGCCGGGCCCGGGCCGCGGCCTGCTCCAGGTGGTCGCGCAGCAGCGGCCGGTTCGCCAGCCCGGTCAGGTTGTCGTGGAACGCCTGATGCCGCAGGTCGGCGGCGTGCTCGGCGTTGCGCAGGCCGAGCACGGTCTGCGCGGCCAGGGTCTCCAGCGACGGCATCACGTCGGCGGGGAGCGGCACGTCACCGCCGAGCATCAGGGTGCCGTAGTGGTGCTTGTCGCTGCGCAAGGTCAGCGTCACCCGTACCGCGGAGATGTCACCGGCCAGCAGAGCCGCCGGAACCGGACCGGAGACCGTGCTCACCGCCTCCCCGCCCGGGGTGTTGCTGGTGACCGCCGACCAGCCGCCCGGCAGCCCGCCGAGCAGCTCCTCGGCCGCCTCGGCCGCGTGCCGGCAGATCGTCTCCCGGTCCGAGGTGGTGACCAGGGTCGAGCCGAGCCGGGCGAACACCCGCTCACGGGCCGCGGCCTGCTCCTGGCGCCGTGTGGTCTCCGCGACCGCGGCGGTGAACAGCGCCAGCGGCGGCACGCCCGCGGTCTGCTGCAGGAAGACGGCGAGCTGACCGGGTTCGGTCAGGGCGATCGCGGCCACCGACGTGGCGAAGAGCGAGACGGTGAGCAGCAGCGCGTGCCGCCAGGTGCCGTAGAGGCCACGGAACGAGACCGTCACGAACAGCAGGCCGAGGGTGATCAGCCAGTTGTGCGAGCCGTACCCGATCAGGCCGAGCGCCAGCGCCTCGACCGGGGCCGCCCACAGCGGAAACGCGCCGCGCCGGTAGCCGCGCAGCCACCACCAGCCCAGCGCCAGAGCGGCGGCGACCGCCGCGACCCGCCAGGCCAGCGGCGCGTCCGCACTGGTCAGCGTGCGGGGCACGGTGGTCACCAGGTTGAACAGGATGAAGATCAGAAAGAGCCAGCGGATGCGAGCGCCGAGTTGCCGCGGCGGTGCCATCCGGCGGAGCCGTGCCGGTACCCGAGTCATGGCCGCCTGATCGGCCGATCAGCCGTCGAATGAAGCCCAGTCCAGCCCCAGTTTTCGCAGCCGGCGCAGCGCCGGCCGGCTGCGGGCGCCGACGTAGACCTCGAACCAGTCGGCGTCGTCCGCGCCGACCAGAGCGATCAGATCCGGTCCGGCGTAGAGCCGGGAATGCGCGCACGGCCAGCGCAGCGGCCGCAGCGGCACCCTGCGCAGCGGCGCGACGATCCGCCGGGCCTGCGCGCGGTCGGCGAACGCCATCCCGCCGGGGCTGCCGTCGATCGCGGCCCGGGCCAGGACGGAGAGCATCAGGTACGCCGCCAGCCGCTCCCGCTCGCGCAACGGCTGATCACTGAGCCCGTGGTAGTAGACGTGTGGATCGTCCACCCCCGCATCGATGAGCAGCTGGAACGTCCCGTCCCCGCCCTCCCCGAAGATCATCCGCTGGTCCGGCCCGCCGGGCCGCGGCTCCCGGTGCACGCGCAGCGCCCCGCCGTACAGCTCGGCCCGCCCGGCCGCCGCCCGGTGGAACGCCCGCAACGGCTCCGGCTGGCCCGTGCCGGGCACCGGATCCCCGGCCGGAACGTCGGCGTACCACCCGGCGGTGAACTGCTCCAGCGCCTTGACCGGATCGTCCGGCAGCAGGTCCAGCCAGTCCGTCCCCGGCTGCTCCGCGGTCGTGCCGGCCAGCGTCAGCAGATGCTCCGGAAGCGGCGTGTCCAGGCGCAGGTCGACGCGGTGCAGCACGCCACGGCGACGGCCCCGCTCGGTGATCCGGGCGGTGCCCAGCACCAGAAGACCCTCCGGCAGCCGCGTGAACACCTGGAGCCCCGGCCCGTCGCCGCCGGTCAGGCGGCCCTCGACCAGGCGCGGGAACGGCCCCGCAACGGTCACGTCCTCAGCGTTGCGCACCCCGGAGACGATCACGACGGTCGCGTCCGGCCCGGCGGCGAACCGGGTGTCCCCGGACTCGTGCACCCGCGCGCCGGGCCCGGCCACGGCGAGGGCACCGGCCTCGGCGACGACGGACCAGAGGCGGATCTCCACCGGCCCACGGTAGATGCCGTCCGCCAGCTGCGCGCGTGAACATCACGGATGCGGCCGGGACAGCGCCGGTGAAGTCTCGTCGACCAATCCCGCGCGGGGCACAGCGGGTGCGTGAACACTGGTAGATAGAGGAGTATGACTGTCCTTCCTCGTCATGCGGTCGGCCGCCGTACCGTCCTGGGGCTGGCCGGCGCCGGCGCCGTCGCGGCCGCCACCGTTCCCGGGCCCGCCGCCGCGGCCGAAGCCGTCTTCCAGCACGGTGTCGCGTCCGGCGATCCGCTGCCCGGCGGCGTTCTGCTGTGGACCCGGGTCACCCCGACGCCCGAGTCGGCGCCCGGCTCGGGCGCCGGACCGCAGGCCGACGTCACCTGGCAGGTCTCCGCCGACGCCGGGTTCACCACGATCGTCGCCGCGGGCGTCGAGCGCACCGGCCCGGAACGCGATCACACCGTCAAGGTCGACGTGGCCGGGTTGCGGCCCGCGACCACCTACTGGTACCGCTTCGGTCACGCCGGCGCCTGGTCGCCGCCCGGCCGCACGATGACCGCCCCGGCCGTCGCCGACACCGTGGCCCGCCTCCGGGCCGGGGTGGTGAGCTGCGCGAACTGGGAGGCCGGCTACTTCGCCGCCTACCGGCACCTGGCCGCGCGCGACGACCTCAACCTGGTGGTGCACCTCGGCGACTACCTGTACGAGTACGGCACCGGCGGATTCAGCGCGGCCGGGAAGGTGGTCCGGGCCACCCGTCCGGCCCACGAGACCCGCACCCTCGCCGACTACCGGATCCGGCACGCCCACTACAAGACCGACCCCGACCTCCAGGCCCTGCACGCCTCGGTGCCGTGGGTGATCACCTGGGACGATCACGAGGTCGCCAACGACCAGTGGAGCGGCGGCGCGGAGAACCACACCCCCGGCGCCGAGGGCGACTTCGCGGCCCGGGTGGCGGCGGCCCGGCAGGCGTACGCGGAGTGGATGCCGGTGCGTCTCGGCGGCGACGGCCGGATCTACCGGCGGCTGCGCTACGGCGACCTGTTCGAGCTGTCCATGCTCGACCTGCGCAGCTACCGATCCCAGCAGGCGAGCGGCACCGCCGCCGACGCGGACGGCCGCACCATCGCCGGCGCCGAGCAGCTCGCCTGGCTCACCGGCGGCCTGGTCGCCTCGGACGCGATCTGGAAGCTGGTCGGCAACCCGGTGATGATCTCCCGCCTGGACGTGGGCACCCTGCCGGCCTGGCTGATCCCGCCGCTCGCCGAGCTGATCGGGGTGCCGCGCAACGGCGTCGTGCTCAACCTCGACCAGTGGGACGGCTACAACGCGGACCGGGAGCGGCTGGTCGACGCGTTGCGCGCCGCCCGTACCGAGGACGTGGTCTTCCTGACCGGCGACATCCACATGTCCTGGGCCAACGAGCTGACCACCAGGGACACCGGCCCGGCGGACCCGGCCGCCGCCGAGTTCGTGGTGCCCGCCGTGACCAGCGACAACCTCAACGACTTCGTGGGTACGACGGCGCTCAGCGGCCTCGCCGCCTCGCTGATCCGGGCCACCAACCCGCACGTGCGCTGGGTGGAGACCGACGGGCACGGGTACGGGGTCCTCGACGTGACCCGCTCCCGCTGCCGGATGGACTGGTACCACCTGGCCGACCGCACCGACCGGGGCACCGCGGCCCGATGGGTGCAGGGCTGGTCGGTCGGCCGCGGCTCGGCGAAGCTCCGCCGCGAGTCCCGGCCCTGACCCGGCCTGCTCAGTGATCCTCGTGGTCGAGGGCCCGGGCCGCGCACAGGAACGTGCCCCCGACCGCGAACGCCCCCAGCACCGCCAGCGAGATCTGCGTCTCGTGATCGACCTGGCGCTCGTACATCGCCTGGTCGACGACGGTCTCCCGGTTGTTGTCGATCAGCACGTATCGTCCGTCGCGCTGCTGCGGGGTGCCGTCGAGTGCCACGAACGCCAGCATCAGCGCCAGCCAGAACCCGGCGAACACCAGCGCCGCCAGCACCGCGCCCCACATCGGCACGTGCGGCGGCACCCACGAGGCCAGCCGCCACAGCCGCCGCGGCTGCTGGGTCCGGTACCCGCGCCGGTTCGCCAGGATGCCCGCGGCGAACCCGGGCACGGTCAGGACCGCGGCGACCCCCACCGCGATCGGCGTGATCACCGGGCGGGCCCCGAGGGCCGTCGCCACGATCAGGGCGGCCGACCACAGCACACCGGCCCCGCACACCAGACTCAGCCACAACAGCCCGCGACGCGTGATCATCACCGCTGACGCTAACCGGCGCCGAACGTCAGCGGAGGTGGTTTCACGCTACCGGTACCAGCGTGACGGTCTCGCCGCGCCCGATCGGGCGCACCCCGTCCAGCGACCGCTCCCGGCAGGCGCCGAGATAGTCGCTCAGCGGTGACTTCATCACCTTGTAGTCGTCGTAGTGGATCGGCAGCGTCAACCGCGGCCGGATCAGCCCGGTCAGGTCGGCGCCCTGCCGCCCGTCCATGGTCAGCAACAGCCCCAGCAGCCGGGTCCCGCCCAGGTGGATCAGCATCGCGTCGATCTCACCGCAGCGGTCCCGGATCTCGCGGAGGTTCGGCCGGTACAGCGTGTCCCCGGTGACGTACAGCCGCAGCATCCGCTGCCCGTCGACCTCCCACTCGAGCAGCGACCCCATCACGTCCGGCAGCAGCCGGTCCACCAGCCCCGGCCCGTGCCGCCCCGGCAGCGCCGTGATCCGCAGCAGTTGCCCGTCGCGCCGCCACTCCTCGGCCTCCCAGGTCGGCAGGCCGACCGTCTTCTCGAACCGCTTGCGCCGCAGGCGGCGCTGCGCCTGCGGGGTGGTCACGATCGGCATGTCCGCTGGGATGGCGCGACGCGCCGCACGATCGAAGTGGTCACCGTGCAGGTGCGACAACAGGACGGCGTCGGGCTTCGCCAGTTGGGGGTACGCCATCGCGGGGTCCCGCAACCTCCTGCTCCACGCCCCGTACCCGAGGTACACCCGGCTCCCGGCCGGCCCGAACGCCGGGTCGGTGAGCAGCGTGAACACCCCCAGCCGCAGCAGCGTCGTCGCATTTCCCACAAACGTGACAGTCGCCTCGGTACTCATCCCTCGCGCCTACCCGCACCCCCACCCCGCAAACCGCTCCGTACCCTGTCCCCGTGCCGGACCCCCGCCTGGAGCGCATCACCGCCAAACTGCCGGCGGGTCTCCGCCTGAACCCGCCGCTGACCGAGGCCCAGGTCGCCGCGTTCGAGGCCGATCACGGGGTGACCCTGCCGGAGGAGTACCGCCTCTTCGTCACGCGCCTCGGTGACGGCGACAACGATCGAGTGCTCCGGCTCGCCGACACGGATCCCGCCGGTCTGAACCGGCCCAGCCCTTACCTTCCGGGTCCCCGCTATCAAGGCGACTGGGAGCAACGGCATGAGGAGCCGCCCGGCCCGCGCCGAACGTTCCTGCCGGGGACCCTCACGATCGCCGGGCACGGCTGCTCGCTCTACACCCACCTGGTGGTGTCCGGTCCCGCTCGCGGGCGCCTCTTCAACGTCGACGTCGACGGCCCGGCCGGCCCGTACATCCTGGAGGATTCCGGCTTCCTCGCCTGGTACGAGCGCTGGATCGACGAGACCGCGGCCGGATTCGACGTGGGCTGGTTCGGCGAGAACCTCCCGTTGCCCGAACCGGACCTGCTCACGGTGCTCGCGGAAGATCCCGCCGCTCATCGCCGAGCCCGCGCCGGCGAGACGCTGCTACGACTTCCGGTGGTGAGTGGCGCCGTGCGGGCGGCCGTCGACCGGGCCGCCCGATCCGACCGTGATCCGCAGGTTCGTGCCGACCTGCTCCAAGTGCTCGGACGGTGGAACGACGAGGCGGCGCGGATCGAACTGGCCGCCTACGCGCGTTCCGTCGACCCGCCGGGTTTGCGGGCGCTCTCCTGGTGCGATCGGCTGGGCCTCGACGACATCCTGCCGGAACTGGCCCATCCTGACCGGGAACGCCGCCGGGTCGCGGCCTACGAACTGGCCTGGAACCTCGGCGGCCTCGAACCGGTCGCCGCCGAAGCGCTCGATCCGGTGGCTCGCCGACTGCTCCGGGACCCGGATCCGTTGCTTCGTTGTCACGGTGTGGCGCTGGTCTGGCGGCGCGGGCTCGTTCATCTCCATCCGCTGCTGGACGAGATGGGAACGTCGGAGACCGAGCCGTGGGTCCGGTTCGAGATCGCATGGTGTCTCTCCCGCGGTGCTGTCGCGCCGTCCGGCTCCGATGTTCTGAGTGGCCCGTGGGCTGCGACGCCTCCCCGGATGGTCGCCGATGAGCCGCCGTTCTGAGCGGAACGCCTGCGCAACCGGCCCCGCTGTTCCTAGAGTGGTGCGATGTTCTTGCGTGGTGTGCTGCTGCCGATGCTGTCCGCTGCCGGGTTGCTCGGGGCTCCGGCGACGCCCGTGGCCGCCGTTCCCGGGCCGCCGCCGTTGCATCAGGGATGGATCATCACGGAGCAGACGCCGTACCGGTGTCTGACCGGCGGGCCGGTCGGCACGATCCTGCACACCGCGGCATGCGACCGGGCCAGCAAGGCGCAGGACTTCTATCAGACCAGTGACGGCCACTTCACCCAGAACGGGAACTGTGTGCAGGCGGTGGACACGGTCGCCGCCCTGAAGGCCCCGGCCGTCACGAAGAAGCCGGCGGCCGTCACGAAGAAGCCGGCGGGCACCGGGAAACCGAAGCCGGCCCAGGTCAAGGTGATGACCGACAGTGGGGCAAGCGTGCGGGTCGTGACGTGCACCTACAAGGGTGACCAGAACTGGTGGTACACCACGACGCTGCAGGCGGGCGACCGGAAGGGCCGCTGTCTCACCGAGGTCTCCGTGGACGGCGCCACGGGCCACGGCACCGTACGCCTCCAGGAGTGCACCGGGAAATCCAACCAGCAGTGGCGCTCCCTCAACCCCTGGTGAGGAGTCCCACCTTCCGGGAGCCGGCGGCGCGAACCCGTCGACGGGGACACCGGGCGATCGAGGATCGTTTATGGTTCCGGGATGGGGGAGGACGGTTGTGCCTGGTGTGGTGAGCGGCGCGACGAGACCGGTTTCGGGCTGAGGGTGTGGTCGGGGCGGGTCACCGACGCCTATTTCGCCCGGCGAGCGTTCGCCCGTGGCTGTGCCGTGGTGGTGTGGCGGGGCCGGCACGTGGTGGAGCCGATCGACCTGAGCCCGGTCGAGGCGGATCTGTACCACCGCGAGGTTCTGACGGTGGGCCGCGCCATTCGTGACTGTTTCCGGCCGGCGCGGCTGGATTTCGTGACCGCCGGTGACGACGAGCCGCACCTGCACACCCATGTGACCGCGCGTTATGCGGGCGATCCGCCGGATGGCCGGCTGATCCCGCCGCTGCTGGAGGAGCAGGTTTGGCGCGCGGATGCGGCCGCGCTGCGGACCCTGCTGAACTGATTTCCTGCCGGCCGCGTCCGAGCCCCCGCGGGAACCTTGATCGCCTGCTGCCAAGCGCCCTCCACAGGAATTCGATCGCCTGCCGCCGACCGTCAAGCGACCCCCGCGGGAACTGATCGCCTGTCGCCGTGGGAGGCGGTGGAAGGGGGAGCGGAATGCGGGAAGAAGGCGTACTCTCGGACTCCCTGTGCAAACTCCTTGTGAGTGGCAGAGAAAACCACTATTAGAATAAGCCTTGGGGGCCTGTGGTGTCAAGTCTGTCAAGTCCCGCGGATGCCATCGCTGAGGAACAGGACCACCTCGACATGATCTACGGCCGTCTCGACGAGACGCGCGAGCGGATCCGGGAGCGGCTGGCCGACCAGTGGCGACAGCCCGGCGTCACCCCGCAGGAGCGGCGGCAACGTGACTTCGCCGCCCGGGACTACGCCGAACGGCTGGCCCGGTACGAGGCCGTCGAGTCCGGTCTGTGCTTCGGCCGCCTCGACCCGCACGACGGCACGCCACTGCGGATCGGCCGGCTCGGTCTCCGCGGTGCGGGCGCCGAACCGGTGCTGATCGACTGGCGGGCCCCGGCGGCCCGGCCGTTCTACGTGGCGACGGCCGTCACCTCGTACGGCATGGCCCGCCGCCGTCACATCCGCACCCGCGGCCGTACCGTCACCGGTCTGGACGACGAGGTCTTCGACGCGGACCCGGCCGCCGGCGGCGGGCCGCTGGTCGGGGAGGCCGCGCTGATCGCCGCCCTGGACGCGCGCCGCACCGGCCGGATGCGCGACATCGTCGAGACGATCCAGGCCGAGCAGGACCGGGTGATCCGGTCGGCGGCCGGTGGCGTGCTCGTGGTGCAGGGCGGCCCGGGCACCGGCAAGACCGCGGTGGCGCTGCACCGGGCCGCCTATCTGCTCTACACCTACCGGGAGCAGCTCGGCTCCCGCGGCGTGCTGATCGTCGGCCCGAACCCGACGTTCCTGCGTTACATCTCCCAGGTGCTGCCCTCGCTGGCCGAGACCGGGGTGCTGCTGGCCACGCCCGCCGACCTGTTCCCGGGCGTGACGGCCCAGCGCGCGGAGGCGCCGGAGGTGGCCGAGGTCAAGGGCCGCGCCGAGATGGTGGAGGTCCTGGAGCAGGGCTTGCGGGATCGGCAGCGGGTGCCGGAGACGCCGATCGAGTTCGTGGTGGACCGGCATGTGCTGCGCCTGGACGCCGGCGACTGCGAACCGGCGCGCCGCCGCGCCCGGGCCTCGGGCCGGCTGCACAACCTGGCCCGCCCGATCTTCGTGGCCGGCATCCTCGACGTGCTGGCCGCCCAGATCGCGGACCGGATCGGCGACGATCCGTTCTGGGACGACCCGCTCGGCGAGGACGACGCGCCGGGCGTGCCGAACGTTCTGGACGACGCCGACCGCGCGGACATCCGCGCGGATCTGGCGGAGGACCCGGCGGTCCTCGCGGTCCTCGACGATCTGTGGCCGGTGCTCACTCCGGAGCGGTTCCTGAGCGAGTTGTACGCCTCGACCGGGCACCCGCTGCTGCACCGTCCCATGGGCGACGGCTGGACGGCCGCGGATGTGCCGCTGCTCGACGAGGCCGTGGAACTGCTCGGCGAGGACGACCGGGCGGCGCGGGCCCGGGCGGCGCGGATCGAGAGGCGACGGCTGGAGTATGCGCAGGGGGTGCTGGACATCAGCGCGGGCTCGAAGTCGTACGAGGCGGAGGACGACGCCGAGGCCGAGATCCCGAACGCCGCGGACGTGATGGAGGCCGGGATGCTCGCCGACCGGTACGCCGAACGGCAGTCGCTGCCGGCCGCCGAGCGCGCGGCGGCGGACCGGAAGTGGGCGTTCGGGCACGTGATCGTCGACGAGGCGCAGGAACTCAGCCCGATGGCGTGGCGGATGCTGATGCGCCGGTGCCCGAGCCGGTCGATGACCGTGGTCGGCGACCTGGCCCAGACCGGTGCGCTCGGCGGGCCGGCGTCGTGGGGGGAGGTGCTGTCCCCGTACGTCGCCGATCGCTGGCGCCTCGCGGCGCTGACCGTGAGTTACCGGACCCCCGCCGAGATCATGTCCTTCGCCGGCCGCCTGCTCGCCGACGCCGAACCGCCGATCGACCTGCCGCACCCGGTCCGTTCCACAGGCGTGGAGCCGGACGAGTGGACCGGTGGCCCGGCCGACCTGGCGGCCCTGGTCGCGGACCGGGCCGGCGGGCCCGGCAGCCTCGCGGTGATCACCGCGGCGAGCCGCCGGGCCGAGGTGGCCGCCGCCCTGCCCGGACTCGGCCAGGATCTGGAGGAGCCGGCCGTGCTGCTCACCGTCACGCAGGCCAAGGGCCTGGAGTTCGACTCCGTGGTCCTGGTCGACCCGGAGGTCATCCGCACCGAGTCGCCGCGTGGCACCAACGATCTCTACGTGGCACTGACCCGGGCGACTCGGACGCTCACCGTCTTCCGGCTCGGTTCCGGGTGTGCGGCTCGGCCGTCATAGGCGCCGTGCCTACCCGCGCGGCCGGGGTTTGGGGGTGTGGCGGCGGTAGGCGCTGACCGTCGGGTCGCCGGTGATCCAGAAGCGCCACGGCACGTCGTGGGCCGAGGTCACCCCGACCCGCGGTCCGGCCGAGACCGGCCCGGCCGGACCGTCCGGCGGGAGCAGCCGGGCCGGGCCGTCCTCGAACAGCGGGGTGTCGTCGGCGCTCCGGTTCAGCGCCAGGACCTGCATCAGCTTGGCCGGTCCGGCGGCCAGCCCGGCGTCCGTGCGGGCCGCCGGGCGGCGTTCCCGGGCCAGTTCCACACCGTCCACGACCTCCCCGGCCCGCAGCAGCACGGCGGCCGCCCGCCCGGCCTCGCCGCAGACCACGTTCGCGCAGAAGTGCATGCCGTAGATCTGGTAGACGTACAGCCGCCCGGCCGGGCCGAACATCACCGCGTTCCGGCCGGTCCGGCCGCGGTGCGCGTGGCTCGCCGGGTCCGCGCCGAGCCCGCTGTACGCCTCCACCTCGGTGAGGCGCACGGTCACCCCGTTCGCGTGCAGCCGCCATCCGAGCAATTCCCGGGCCGCCTCGTCGACCTGCTCCGCGGGTAGTTCCATCCACCGGTACGTCACCGGCCCAGCCAAGCACGCCGGGCGACCGGGGCGGCGACCAGGGCAGCATGTTACCGGGGAGTAGTGCGGATCTTCGTGGACATCGATATAGTTCGTCGCCTCGGGTCGGTCGGGGAGTGACTATGGGTCAGGCAGGGGAAACACCGGAAGAACCGGTGGCCGGGCTCGGCGCACGGCTGGCCGCGACGGGCGGGCCGGATCTCCGTGACTTCGGCGCCGTGCCGGCCGGGCCGGGCGAGCCGGTGACGGAGGTGGGCCGCGCGGGGCGTACCCGCTGGAGAAACCGCACCACCGTGATCGTCGCGTCGGCCGTCACCGTCGCCCTCCTGGGATGCCTCGGCGCCGCCGTGTTCTCGCTCATCGAGACCGGCGGCCCGCCGGAGAGCCGGCCGGCGAGCCGGGTCTCGCCCGTGCCGAGCGCCGCCGGGCCGGTGGTGGCCGGGCCGCAACCGGTGAAGCAGCCGGTGCGCACCGAGAACGACCTGGATCGGGTCTGCGCCGACCGCTATTACCCGTCGGCGCCGAAGCCGCGCGGTGACGCCCCGCACCCGGTGCTGATCAGCGAGGGGACCGCCGGTGCGGAGTCGAGGACGACGCGGACGCTGAACCGGGCCGCCTTTGCCGGGTCGGCCGCCGACCGCCGCACCTGGGCGCCGGAACCGGCCAGGACGCAGCTGGTGGCCTGTCTGAACCTGGCCGGCGCGGGAAAACGGATTCGTGACTGCAAGTCCGGCGGCAGGACGCTGCCGCTGCTCGAGGGGCGGTACACGCTGACCGTCCACGAGGTGGCCTCGCACCGCAAGGTCCTGGAGAAGGCCCTGGTCGGAGCGGAGCGTGCCTGCCCGTTCGTGGTCCTGGAGAGCGACGGCGGCACACTGCACAGCGCGGTGCGCGACCAGCAGCTGTACGACCTGCTGCGCAAGCCCGTCGAGGGCTGACGGGTCAGGGCGCCGCCGCCCAGCCGAGGAACCGCTCGTAGAGATCGGCCGGCGGGCCGCCCGCGCCGGCCGCCCAGTCGTCGATCGCCTCCAGCAGGCACGAGCCGAGGAAGACCGACAGCCCGTGCGGGAAGTTCTGGTACTGCTCGGAGAGCTCGACCTTCGCGGTGGCGCACGGCCACGGCCGCCCGCAGACCCGGCAGTCCCACGACGGGCGCTCGCCGACGTGTTCGGTCCGCGGAACCAGCATGCCACCCTCACCACGTGCGATTCGATGACTACACAGTGGAGCGTGTCGTGCCCTAGGCTCGGCCTCAAGCCGGATCGGCGAGAATCCCGGATTCGGATTCTCGCTGTCTCGCGCGTGGCGATCGGATCGTCTCGTTCGATACACCGGACAGTTGGCGGACTGCGAGGGACGACGAGGATGACCGAGACGGGCTCGACCGTGCCGAGACGGCAGGTCGGCCGGTTGCTGCGGCAACTGCGCGAGCAGGCGGGGATATCGCTGATGGCGGCGGCGCAGGAGCTGGAGTTCTCCCGCGCCCGGATGTACCGGATCGAGAACGGCGAGGTCCCGGTCCGCAAACACGACGTGATCGCCATGTGCGGCGTCTACTCGGCGCCCGGCCACATCACCGAGGTGCTCATCGGCCTGGCGGCCGAATCCAAGGCGAAAGGCTGGTGGCATGCGTACGGGGACGTCGTACCCGCCTGGTTCGAGCTCTACGTCGGCATGGAGCAGGCCGCCTCCCACCTGCGGTCCTTCGCGCCGAGCGTGATCCCCGGACTGCTCCAGACCAGGGAGTACGCCGAGGCGGTGTTCCGCAAATGGCACGGCGACGACGAGGAGGCCGTCGCCAACGCGGTGGCCGTGCGCCTGGAGCGGCAGTCGCTGCTGAGCCGCCGCCTGCCCGAGGCGCCCCGCCTGGACGTCGCCATCGACGAGGGGGTGCTGCGCCGCTGGATCCCGGACGGCTACGGCATGCAGAAACAACTCGCCCACCTGGTGAACATGTCGACCCGCCCGAACGTCAGCGTCCGGGTCCTGCCGTTCGCCGCCGGCCCGCACAAGGCGGCCAGTTCCGGGCAGTTCACCATCCTGGAGTTCCCGGCCGTCGGCACCGCCTCGCCGGAACCCACCACCATCTATTGCGAGAACCTCACCGGCGCCCTCTACCTCGATAAGCTCGCGGAGGTGGAGACGTACGAGTCGATCTGGGCTGAAATCGACGCGAGCGCACTGAATCAGTCCGAATCCGACGATCTCATCCGCATGATCATCGAGGAGAGCGATGGCTGACCTGACCGGTGCCGTCTGGCACAAGAGCACTCGAAGCGGCGGCAACGGGGGCGACTGTGTCGAGGTGGCCGGCAACCTTCCCGGCATCGTGGCACTGCGGGACAGCAAGGACCCCGGCGGCGGCACGCTCGTCTTCAGCCGCGCCGAGTGGGCCGCGTTCCTGGCCGGCGTGCGGGGCGGTGACTTCGACCGTTAGGAGACCCGGGCGGCGGCCCCGCACGACCGGCAGGCGATCTTCGACCTGTGCGGGTGGGCGGGGACAGCCGTAGGGTGACGCCGTGCTCGAAAAGCTGAAAGCCTTCCTCCGGCGGCTCGCCGGTGCGCCGGAGCGGCAACCGGTCGCCGTCGAGGCCCCGGCCCGCCCCCGGACCGTCCCCGGGCCGGCCACCCCGAGACCGGCGGCCCCCGAGTCGTCCGCCCGGAGGCCCGCTGTCACACGGACGGTGCCGCGGCAGGGCCGCCACCTCGCCTACGCGCCCAGCCTGGACGGTGACGCCGACCCCGGCGAGATCGTCTGGACCTGGGTGCCCTATGAGGACGATCCGTCCCAGGGCAAGGACCGGCCCGTCCTGGTGGTCGGGCGCGACGCCCGTACCCTGCTGGGCCTGATGCTGTCCAGCCAGGACGACCGCGACGGGCAGCGCCACTGGATGGCGCTCGGGCCCGGCGACTGGGACCGGGCCGCCCGTCCGAGCTGGGTCCGCCTGGACCGGATTCTGGAGATCGACGAGGACGGCATCCGCCGCGAGGGCGCGGTCCTGGACCGGCCGCGTTTCGACCGGATCGCCGCGATCCTGCGCCGCGATTACGGGTGGCCGTGAGCACCGGTGGCCCCGGCCGGTGGTGACCGGCGCGCCGGCGCGGTCGCGACAGCACTGACGGCCGCCCGGGAATCACCGGGACCGGAGGTTTAGCGTTGTTGCCATGGATCTCGACGTGATGACCGGTTTCGGTGGCAAGCAGGCCTGGCTGGCCGTCGCGGGCGGCGACCCCGCCGCCGTGCTGAAGGCGCTGGGCCTGCGTGATCTCGGCACCGTGCCGTGGCGCGACGGGCTGGACCTGGCGCATCTCACCGACGACCGGATCGCGATCACCCCGCCGTTGCCCGGCGCCCGCGGCGTCGACTGGGTGCTCGCGGCCGGGCAGCGGCTCATGCGCCATGATCCCGATCTGGTGGCGCTCTCCGCCGAGCTGGCGACCGAGGTGCAGTTCTTCGCCACCCACCGGGTCACCGAGCTGCACCGGTGGCGGCGCGCGGCCGGGGGCGAGCTGCTGCGCGCGTTCGGCTATGTGGGCCAGACCGGTGAGGTCACGTCGTGGTTCGGCGAGCCCGGCCCGGCCGAGCGGGACGCCGGTCTGCCCGCCGAGCTCGACCCCGAGGCGTCCGTGCTGGTCGCCGAGGGGGACGTGTTCCGGGTGGCCGGCGCCTGGAGCATCGATCCGACCACGTTGTCCGGCAAGGCCACCGGCCCGCTGCGCCTGGGCGCGAGCGACTGAGGAGGAGATGCCACATGCGTAAGTACGTGATCATGGGCGTGCAGGGCAGCGGCAAGGGCACCCAGGCCAAGATGCTGCGTGAGGACCTGGACCTGGCGCACATCAGCGTCGGTGACATCTTCCGCTGGCACGTGCGCCAGCACACCAAGATCGGCGCCCAGGTCAAGCGGATCATGGCGGCCGGCGATCTGGTCGGCGACGACCTGGTCGAGGAGGTGGTGCGCCGCCGGCTCGGCATCCACGACTGGAACTACGGCTTCGTCATCGACGGCTTCCCGCGCAACGGGCGGCAGGCCGAGTTCTTCATGGAGAGCTACGACATCGACGCCGTGATCCACCTGGAGCTGCCGGACGACGAGGTGCGCCGCCGGGTGCTCAGCCGCCGTCTCTGCCCGAACTGCGGCATGGACTACAACCTGATCGCCGACCGTCCCGAGGTGGAGGGCCGCTGCGACATCTGCGGGCACGAGCTGATCACCCGGGCTGACGACACCCCGGAGGCGCTCGAGGCCCGGCTGACCGACTATCACGAGAAGACCCGGCCGGTGCTGGAGCTGTTCCGGCGCAAGGAGGTCGTGCACGACGTGGACGGCCGTCCTCCGGTCGAGGAGGTGCAGCAGGCCATCCGCAAGACTCTCGGCCTGCCGCCGTACCGCGGCTGACATCCCCCGGCTGACTCTCTCCCTCGACGATCCGCGCGGGAGCCGGCCGAGGTGGAGGCGGGCATCCACGCGCTCGCCCCGAGGCCGGTCTGCTCACCTACCTGAAGGACTGATCCCCCGAACAGGGCAATCTGATCAAGTCGGGCATCGGCCTATCGTGGGGCGGTGCTTCTCGGGCCGTCGTTCTCCGCGCCCGTCACGGCCGCCGGTGCGGTTCTGTGGCGTGGTGCGGAAAACGCGCGCGAGGTCGTCGTCGTGCATCATCGGCACGGCGGCTGGTGCTTTCCGAAAGGGCGGATCGCGCCGGGCGAACATATGACGGCGGCCGCGGTCCGTGCCGTTTCCGAGGAGACCGGGACATCGGTACGCCTCGGCCGGTGGCTCGGTGACACGAATTATGTGCATGCGGGCTGGCCGGAGCACGTCGACTATTTCGCGGCCGAGGCGCCGGCCGTCGATGAGTCCGCCGACCTGCTCTGGTTGCCGCCGCGGCGGGCCGCCGACGCGCTGAGCCGTCCCGACGACGTGCGTATTCTCGCGGAATTCGAATGCCGGGTCCGGGCCAGCACCAGTTGTGTCGTCCTGATGTGCCGGACACCGTATCCGGCGGAGTCGATTCTCTCCGCATACGGCGCCGGCGATCCGAGTTGCGGCGACGATGTGGACGGTGCGCTGCGGGTCGCCGGGGAATCGTTCGCCACAGGCCGGCCGGCCGCCTTCTGCGCGGAACGCCGGGCCATTGCGGAATTGTTTCGCCGGCTGGTGCCGGCCCGGGTGGAGTCGACGATCCCGGACGGCGGTCTGCTCGTCCTGCACGGCACTGCGGACCGCATCGTGGCCGTCGAACGCCACGTCGCCTG
>NZ_BOMZ01000021.1 GCF_016862455.1 Actinoplanes utahensis | reverse complement strand
TCGAATTTGAGCCCGTCAAGGCTCGCCGTCGAGGCAACCGCTCAAGTGTATCCGGTCATTTCCGCGGCACAGAGTAGAACCCCTGTGAGCAACGCCCGAACGTTTCCCCGCGATGCGGGAAGTGACCCAAGCAGACCGGCCTTAACTCGTCCGGCTCCCTGCTGGCTTTGCCACTCTACCCGGTCGGCTTCGCATCCGCAAATCCAATTTCTTGGATCTCTTTCCGCACCGCCCGACGTCAAGTTCGAGCATAGCTCGCTCCCGACGGCTCCCGGGGCACCTTCCGGATTGTCACTTTCGTGGCGCTCCGTACCGGTTTCCCGCTTGCAGAGAGAAAGTTACGCGACCCGCCCCGCCATCTGCAAATCGACGTTCATGCTCGTCAGGCGCGGCGAGGCTGCACACGACGGAACCGCTCCATGACAGAGTGGGGTCATGGCCAATCCAACGACATTGGCGGCCGATGCGTTCCTGGGCCTGCTCGTCCCGCTCTGGCAGTTGGTGATCGGGCTACTTGTGCTGGTCACGGTCGTGGTCTCGGCGCGGAAGCTGCTGATGCGCGGCCCCACCCGGATGGGCGGAGCGCTCCTGCTGGCCGGCGGAGCCGTGCTCGCCCTGACCGCGATCAGCTACCTCGTCGAAAGTCTGTGACGCCGGATACACCTTGGTTCTGTCCGGCCGGTGCCTTCTAGAGCCTTCGGTTGGCGAGGCTGGGCACCTCGGTCCGGATGGTGTCAAGACGCTCCAGGTCCAGGTCGGCGAAGGTGACACCGACGGTGTCCGGCGCCTGAGCGAGAACGGTCCCCCACGGGTCGACGATCATGCTGCGGCCGAAGCAGGTGCGGGACGGCTCGTGATCACCGGTCTGGCCGGCAGCGATCACGTAGCACTGGTTCTCGATCGCACGGGCCCGCAACAGCACCTCCCAGTGATCACGCCCGGTGTGCAGCATGAAGGCGGCCGGCACCACGAGGACCTTCGCGCCGCTGATGGCGAGCTTCCGGTACAGCTCAGGGAAACGGAGGTCGTAACAGATGCTCAGCCCGGTGGGCACGCCGGCGATCTCGGCCACGACGGTCTGCTCGCCGGGCGCCACGGAGCGCGACTCCTGGTACGAGACCCGGCCCGCGATCTCCACGTCGTACAGATGGATCTTGCGGTAGGTCGCGACCCGCTCGCCGTTCGGCGCGAAGACCAGCGAGGTGTTGTAGGTCCGCGCAGCGTCCGGACCGGTCTCATGGAACGAGCCGGCGTGCACCCAGAGGCCGAGCTCCCGGGCGGCCGCGGCGAAGAAGGCGGCGAACTCCCCGTCGACGGGCTCTGGTTTCGGGGCCTCGGCGGAGCGTCCGAGAAAGTCGACGTACTCCGGGAGGATCGCGAACTCGGCGCCACCGGCGGCCGCGCGTTCGAGCAACCCCCGTGCCACGGCGAGGTTGTGGGCGCGGTCCTCCCGCGAGTTCAGCTGGCAAACGGCGACACGCATGGATTCGAGGGTACGGCCACCGACACTGATCCGTGGCAATCCGCGGGCTGGGCAGTGGCACACGAGGGCACCACCCGGACGCTGCTCCGGCGTGCCGGAAACAGCGCTGCCGCCTCCCTCACGGGCGGCGGCAGCGGACGAACTGACGACGAGACGGATCCGGGATATCCCTAAGCCACTTCAGCCCAGGAGGCGGGACCGTCTCGTCAGGCGGACTTCTCCTCGCGCTCCGGACGGCGACGGCGACCGGCGCCGAACTCGCGCGGAACGATCGTCGGGATCACGTTCTCCACCACGACCTCGCGAGTGATCAGGACCCGGGCGGCGTCGGGGTTGCTGGGCACCTCGAACATCACGTTCTGGAGGACTTCCTCCATGATCGCCCGGAGACCGCGGGCGCCGGTGCCCCGCAGCATGGCTTGATCGGCGATGGCTTCGAGGGCGCCCTCGTCGAACTCGAGCTCGACCCCGTCCAGCTCGAAGAGACGCTGGTACTGCTTCACATACGCGTTCCGCGGCTCGGTGAGGATCTTGATGAGGGCATCACGGTCGAGGTTACGGACCGTCGTGATCACCGGGAGACGACCGATGAACTCGGGGATCAGGCCGAACTTGAGCATGTCCTCCGGCATCACCTTGCTGAAGATGTCGTCGGTGTTGCGCTCGGAGATCGACCGGAGGCGCGCGCCGAACCCGACGCCGCTCTGCCCGACCCGCTGCTCGATGATCCGATCCAGACCCGCGAAGGCGCCACCCACGATGAACAGCACGTTCGTCGTGTCGATCTGGATGAACTCCTGGTGCGGGTGCTTGCGGCCGCCCTGGGGCGGGACGTTCGCGACCGTACCCTCAAGGATCTTGAGCAGTGCCTGCTGCACGCCCTCGCCGGAGACGTCCCGGGTGATCGACGGGTTCTCGCTCTTGCGGGCGATCTTGTCGACCTCGTCGATGTAGATGATGCCCTGCTCGGCGCGCTTGACGTCGTAGTCGGCCGCCTGGATGAGCTTGAGGAGGATGTTCTCGACGTCCTCGCCGACGTAGCCGGCCTCGGTCAGCGCGGTGGCGTCCGCGATGGCGAACGGCACGTTGAGCATCCGGGCCAGGGTCTGCGCCAGATGCGTCTTACCGCAACCGGTCGGACCGATCAGCATGATGTTGGACTTGGCCACCTCGACGTCGCTGCCCCCTCCGGGAGCGCCGTTCGACTCGGCCTGGATCCGCTTGTAGTGGTTGTAGACCGCGACGGACAGTGCCTTCTTCGCCTGTTCCTGGCCAACGACGTAGTTGTCCAGGAACTGGCAGATCTCCATCGGCTTGGGAAGCTCTTCCCACTTCACCTCGCCGGTCTCAGCCAGCTCTTCTTCGATGATCTCGTTGCAGAGGTCGATGCACTCATCGCAGATGTAGACCCCAGGGCCTGCGATGAGCTTCTTCACCTGTTTCTGCGACTTCCCACAGAAGGAGCACTTGAGTAGGTCGCCACCGTCACCGATCCGTGCCACCTACGTTCTCCTTGCTGATCATTGGCCGGCCGACGACCGGACCTTCTCCGAGGACTGATTGCCTCGTTGCCATCTATCGTCCGCCGACCCGCGTAACTGAGGCTGCAGACTCGACGTTACCCGCTCCGGGGCTGTTCTCCGACCCCCCAAAACGGGCGTGTCAGGGGTCGGCCAGTCTAGCGCTCCGCCGGCCGGCCCCTGACACCGCAGGCTCAGCGTCAGACGCCGGCTGTCTGCAGGCTCTTCTTCCGAGTCGCCAGCACGACATCGACGATGCCGTACTCCTTGGCCTCGTCGGCCGTCATGATCTTGTCACGGTCGATGTCCTTGCGGACCTTCTCCACCGTCTGGTTGGAGTGGTGCGCGATCATCTCCTCCAGCTGGGTGCGCATGCGCATGATCTCGCGCGCCTGGATCTCGATGTCCGACCCCTGGCCGTAACCACCCTCGGTGGCCGGCTGGTGGATGATGATCCGCGAGTGCGGGAGCGCCATCCGCTTGCCCGGGGTGCCGCCGGCGAGCAGGACGGCCGCCGCGCTGGCCGCCTGGCCCAGGCAGACCGTGCTGATGTCGGGACGCACGTACTGCATGGTGTCGTAGATCGCCGTCATGGCGGTGAACGAGCCACCGGGCGAGTTGATGTACATCAGGATGTCGCGGTCCGGGTCGGTGCTTTCCAGCGTCAGCAGCTGGGCCATCACGTCGTTGGCCGACGCGTCGTCCACCTGGACGCCGAGGAAGATGATCCGGTCCTCGAACATCTTGTTGTACGGGTTGGACTCCTTGATGCCCCACGAGGTGCGCTCGGAGAACGAGGGCAGCACGTAGCGGTTGTGCACCGGAGCGAACCCGGGAGGCATGGAAAGGTCGGTCATGGTTCAGCTCCTCAGTTCAGCGTTCCGGCGCCGTCCGGAACCTGCGTGGCCCCGGTGATCACCTTGTCGATGAAGCCATAGTCCTTGGCCTCCTCGGCCGTGAACCAGCGGTCCCGGTCGAAGTCGGCCGCGATCTGCTCCTGAGTCTGACCGGTGTGAAACGCGATCCGCTCCTGGAACATGCGCTTGGTGTAGAGCATCTGCTCCGCCTGAATGGCGATGTCGGCGGCGGTGCCACCCATGCCGCCGGACGGCTGGTGCATCATGATGCGGGCGTGCGGCAGGGCGAAGCGCTTGCCCGGCGTGCCGGCGCAGAGCAGGAACTGCCCCATCGAGGCGGCCATGCCCATCGCGACGGTCTGCACGTCGTTGTCGATGAACTGCATCGTGTCGTAGATGGCCATACCCGAGTAGACAGAGCCGCCCGGGGAGTTGATCCACAGGTGGATGTCGGCCTCCGGGTCCTCGGCGGAGAGCAGCAGCAGCTGCGCGCAGATGCGGTTGGCGCTCGCATCGGTCACCTCGCTGCCGAGGAAGATGATCCGCTCGCGCAGCAGGCGGTTGAAGACCGAGTCGTCGAGGTTGCCACTCAGGGTGTCACCGCCGCGCCGCGACACGGGCCCGGTGGGGATGTGGAGATCGGTCATGGCAGCCCTTCACAGCTTGCTGTGTCGGCCGTGATCCGGCCGGCAGGTTGTCCGTCGTACGACCAACCTAACTGGTCGGATGCGCATCAGCTTCCCGCTCGGGCAGGTGTTCGCTGACAGCGCATCGCACGGCCGTACCCTGCGGAAAAGACAACGGCCACCGCGCACCCGTAAGGGATGCGCGGTGGCCGTCGTGATGCTTCGGATCAGTGGTTGTGACCCGCGTGGTCGTCCTCGGTGCGCAGGTCGTCCAGCGAGAGGGTGTTGCCCTCGCTGTCCTTCATCGTGACCTGCTCCATGACGGACGCGAGCGCCTTGCCCCGGCGCACGTCGCCGAAGACGGCCGCCGCGGCACCCGAGCGGACCAGCTGGTCGTAGTACTGCTGGGGCTGCATCTGGGCGCGCTGCGCCCGGTGCACGATCTCGTGACCGAACTCGTCGTCGGTGACCTGGACGTCCTCGGCGTCGGCGACCGTGTCGAGCAGCAGCTGGATCCGGACGCCCTCCTGAGCGGCCTCGGTCAGCTCCTGGTCGATCTGCTCCTCGGTCTTCTCCTCGGACGCCAGGTAGTCCTGCAGGGTCGCGCCGATCCGCTCCAGCTGGTCGGTCATGGCCTGCTTACGGCCCTCGACCTCGTCCTTGACGACGCCCTCGGGAGCCGGGATGTTCGCCGACTCGACGAGCTGCTTGAGAGCCTCGTCACGAGCGGCGTAGATCTGCTCGACCTTCTTCGCCCGGCTGAGGCGGGTACGCAGGTCGTCGCGGAGCTCGTCGAGGGTGTCGAACTCGCTCGCCAGCTGGGCGAACTCGTCGTCGATCTCGGGGAGCTGCTTGTCCTTCACGCTCTTCACGACGACCTTCACCTCGGCGTCGCGGCCGGCGAAGTCGCCGCCGACGAGCTGGGTGGTGAAGTTGGCCTCCTCGCCGGCGGAGAGGCCGACGAGCACCTCGTCCAGACCGGGGAGCAGCTGCTTGCTGCCGACCTCGTGGGAGATGTTGGTGGCCGAACCGCCCGGGACGTCCTCGCCGTCCACGGTGGCGTTCAGGTCCAGCTGGACGTAGTCACCCTCCGCAGCCGCGCGCTCGACGGTCTTCAGGGTGGCGAAGCGCTCACGCAGGCCGTTGATCTGCTCGTCGATCTCGTTGTCACCGATCTCGACGGCCGGAACCGTCACGGTGATGCCGGAGAGGTCGGGCACGGTGATCTCCGGGCGGACGTCGACCTCGGCCGTGAACTTCAGCGGCGCGTTGTCGGCGAACTCGGTGATCTCGACCTCGGGACGGCCGAGGGTCTTGACATCGTGCTCCTGGACCGCGGCGAGGATCTGCTGTGGGATCGCCTCCTGAACGGCCTCGTTCAGCACGGCGCCACGGCCGACCCGCTGGTCGATCACCGCCGCCGGAACCTTGCCCTTGCGGAAGCCCGGCACCTGGACCTGCGCGCCGATCTCCCGGTACGCCTTCTGCAGGCTCGGCTTGAGCTCCTCGAACGGCACCTCGATGGCGAGCTTCACCCGAGTCGGGCTCAGAGTCTCGACGGTGCTCTTCACAGGCGTACTCCTTGTTGCTGCGGATGTTGGTGTCAGTCGGGGTGGCGGGATTTGAACCCACGGCCCCTCGCTCCCAAAGCGAGTGCGCTACCAAGCTGCGCCACACCCCGTGGCGACGGCCAGTGTATGCGGTCGGCTCGTCCGCGTGTGCGCTGGAGTCACCTGCTGGGGAATCCGGTTCGCGCGGACGGGAGATGATTCAGTAAGCTGTACCCGAACCCCGAGGTGATCGGGGATCACGCGGGCGTAGCTCAATGGTAGAGCCTCAGTCTTCCAAACTGATTACGCGAGTTCGATTCTCGTCGCCCGCTCCACTACGAAGGCCCAGGTCAGAAGCGGTTTCGCCGACCTGGGCCTTCGTCGTTCACCCACCCGGATGATCTTGCGTGCCAGTGGATGCCGGCACCAAGGCTGGTGTCCACGACCGCCCGGCTTGCCGCCACCGTCCGAGCGTGCCGCGTTTCGTCCGCTGGCCTGGTGTTCGTGCCCTCGGTGATCCGCTTGTCCCTGCTTCCGGCAATCTTCCGAACCCGGTCACTGAGCGCGCGCTGTCAGGTCATCGCGGCCCGCATGCTCGCCTAACCCCTCCGGTGCACCAACTCACGTGCCGCACTGCTGCCGCCGCGAAGGCGGTGATAGATGTGGAAGCCCGCCGGCATCCCCGCATCCGCGAGCACCTTCGACCCCAGCCCAGAGGCGTGTCCTTATTGCCGGTGATGATCAGTGCCTCCGGGCTGAATGTCGGCGAACTCGACCAAGTGGGCGGCCAGAGCCGTGCAGGCAACCCGCCGGAAGGGCGAGGACTCGGACATCCGCCGCGACTTCCGCGGTCCGGGCTACAGGCCGCATTCAACTTCCGGGGGTACGGGCACCGCACCGGCCGTTAGCGCGACATCGCGACCAGTTCTCCCCAGCGCAGCCCCGAAGATGCAACGACGGTGATCAACGCCACGTAGCGCGGCGACATCTGAGCCGCCAGCGCGAGCACCTCGTCCAGCACGTGCTACCGGTCGCACCCGGGGTCCGGCAAGGGCGACTGAACAAGATGAGTCAGTCGAACTTCGGCATCACCGAGCATCCGGTCCCCCAAGCAACAGTCATTAGGGCTAGCTCTGTACGACACCGGACGCGCCCGTGGCGTCAATAGAGCTAGCTCTAAAGTGGGGATCTCCTGGGCTGGGACTGGTAGAGATAGCTCAAGACAGCACCTGGCTTGGAGGAACAAGAGTGGGCATCGGGTACCGGGAGCTGGCCACACTCCTGCGCCAAGCCATCCAGCAAGGCGACTTCCCCGAGGGGAGCACTCTTCCCCAGTAGGAAGAGATCGCGACGACACACGGCGTGAACATCAAGACGGTTCGCCAAGCCGTCCGGATGCTCGAAGCCGAAGGGCTCGTGACGCCTGTCCGTCGGCGCGGCACTGTCGTCCGGCCGCGTGTTGCGATGAAGCGGCTCGGAACCGACCGCTACGCCAAGAGCAAATGGAAGTCTGGACTCGTCGCCTTTGCGGCCGACCGTGAGGCAACCGGCCGGGCATGGAAGCCAAGCGACCAGACCAACGAGGTCCGCAAGGTCGAGGCTGATGCGGAGGTGGCCGAGGCTCTCGGTCTCGAACCAGGAGACCCGGTCTACGAGCGCGCCCGCCTGGTCAAGGAAACCGGCGTTCCCACCCACACGCTCACCAGCAACTACCGGCCCGAAGATGTGGCCGGGACGATCCTCGTCGGCCCGACGCCAGGGCCGGCCGGGCGCGGCGATGGCTTTGCCATTCTCACCGAACGCGGGTTGGAGCCGGACAGCATCACGGAGACAGTCCGAGCACGGATGCCGACACCGGACGAGACCGAACTTCTACAACTACCAGCAGGTGAGCCAGTGATGGTTCTTCACCGAACGACCTTCACCAGCAGCGGAAGGCCGGTCGAGTTCGCCCGCGGCGTTCACGCCGCCTCGCGTTTCACGTGGTCGTACACCTTCAAGATCCCCGACTGAGAGAAGACGATGACAACGGCTCCCCTCACGATCCCTGCTGAGCACCGCGAGGACGTCGAGCGGCTGTGGGACTACCACAACATGCATCACTCGCTCCGCCCGGCTGATGTCGGTATCGGCTCGGCAGTCACGACCTGGGCGTAGCAAAGATCGCAACCGAGCTGTTCTTCCAGAAGATGTATCCGTGGCTGGTGTTCAGCGGCGCCAACGCCCCGACGACCATCGAAGTCTTCCCACGAGGGGAAGCCGTTCACTACCGCGAATACGCCATGGAGAACGGCGTTCCTGCGGACGCGATACTCGTCGAGACTCAGGCCCGGAACACCAGCCAGAACATCGAGTACACCCGGGCAGTCCTGGAAAAAAGGGGAATCCAGGCCCAATCCGTCATCCTGATGTCTCGTCCGTACCAACAGCGCCGCGCCTACGCCACCTGCAAAAAGATTTGGCCTGAGGTTGACGTCATCTGCGCTTCGCTCCCGCTGGGCCTAGATAACTACGTGGCAAGCATCGGTAACGCAGCGAAATTTATCAACATGCTTGTCGGCGACACACAGCGAATCACCAAATACGCTGATCTAGGCTTCGCCATCGCTCAAGAAGTTCCAATGGATGTGGAAGAGTCCTTTTCCCGCCTGACTCGCGCCGGATACGTGGATCGGCTGGTCTAGTCCTTCACATCCCTCAACCGAAGCGGCAAAGGGTCGGGAGTCTGCGGTCATGCCACACCAACATGGGCACGCAGCGTTCAAAGGTTCTGTACGCATTCAAGGCGGCCCGAAATGGGCCGCTCACCCCGCCGCATGGGCACGGGCTCCGGCCGCCGACTGCAGCACCGGCGTCTCCGTGCCGGCCGGGACCGGGGCCGAGGACGGGCTGGCGTTGGCCGGAGCGGCAAAGACTCCGAGAGCGGCGATGGGCGCCGCGGCCATCATCAGCACCCGCAGCATGCATGACATGGTCATGGACTTTCCTTCCTGGCGAGCGCGCCCGCGACCGCCGAGCGCCATGCGGGACAAGGGCCCGTGACGCTCGTTGCGGTCGCTCGAGTGGGGACGCTGAGGTCCTGAATCGTGACGCGACGGTGGTGGCGCGGTCGGCGTCGCGGCCGGACAGCGATGTCCGGTAAGGCCCGAGCGGCGTTCAAGGGCTGGGAGGTGCGGCGGTTGCGGCATGACCTACCGAACCGCCGACGTGACGTACGCCATCAAGTTTCGCGCAAATCACCGTGCGTGTGGCCTGGTGGTGCCGTACTCGAACGCGGCGTACGTCGTGCGCTGCGCGACCCGCGGTCCGGGCATGCTCATCGACTCCTGCCGCGGTCAACTTTCAGCACGTGACGAGCGGGTTCAGGTTCGGCTCACACGGTGGCCGCCACCAGCATCCGCGTCGGCTGTCATCGGCGGTCCCGGTGCCAGGCGCGGCGAATTCCCGCGCGTCCCTACAGACCGTGAAGGAGTCACGGAACGGACGAACCTCTCAGTAGGCATCGTGAGTCTCGCGGATAGAGATCCCGGACCAAAAACCGCGTAAGGTGCTGCCCGGAACACGAGATCAACTTGCGTTCCCCTCTCCTTGCGCACCCCGCACCTGGAAGACATATGCCACGACAAGACCGTTTTGCCCCGAGTGTCCTATTTGGACGGCGGGGTTTCGCGCGCTGGCAGCGTTGGGCGTCAGCAAGCCGTGCGTTATGAGCCGGAACAGGCCGGCTGGACGGCCCTGGAGTGGTGACACGACGGCTTCCACCACCTGGTCGGCTCCGACTCCGAGCACCCGCGGATGCAGCAGCTACGCACGTGGCGATCGGCCCCGCCCCGACGGTATCCGGCCCTGCCATCGGCGGGGCGGATCGTCGTCGCCGCGCGGTACGGCCGGACCGCCGAGCACGATCCGGACGCCTGTGATCCGTTCACGTACCCGGCCACGAGCCAGAGCTTGCAGAACCTGACCGCTCGCTGAGCGCCCCTCGTCCTTCCTCTTCGTTCCCCCGCACCACCCTCTTGTCCTTCCCCTCAAGGAGATTCCATGTCCACGGCTCCCGTAGCCGCAACGCTCGACCGGCGCACCGTCACCGCATTCCGGGCCTGGCTGATCAGTCTCGCGACCAGTGCTCCAGCAGTCGTGATGGCCGGTGGCATCGTGGCCACCTACGCGCAGTCCGGTGTGACCAGTCTTCCCCTGCTGTTCCTGGTGATCGGGGTGGTGGTGACCCTGCTGATGGTGGGATACAGCGCCATGCTGCGGGAGGTGTCCCACTCGGCGCCGTACTACGCGATTCTGGCCCGCGGGCTGAGCCCTGAGATGGGTGTCGCGGGCGCTGCGGTGGCGCTGCTGGCCTACAACACGCTGCAGATCAGCCTCGCCGGGCTTTTCGGCAGTGTGCTGGCCGGCATGACCGGCCTGCCGTGGTGGGTGGGAGCGGCCGTCATCATCGGTGTCGTGGCGCTGATCGGCAGGATGCCCATTCGCGCGGCCATCCGGTTCATCGCGCCGGTACTGATCGGCTCCCTGATGCTCTTGGGCCTCTTCGTCCTGGTCGGCATCAGTGACCCGGCGGGCGGGCAGTTCACCGGTAAGGCGTTCTCCCCGCAGGGTCTGCTGGTCTCCGGCGGCGGTCTGGCCGTCGCGCTCACCTTCGCGGCCTTCGCCGGTATCGATGGGGGTGGTTCCCTGATCGAGGAGGAGGCCACCGAGGGAAAGCCCGGCGCCGTGGTCGGCCGGGGCATGCTGGCGGCGGCGGCAACCGCAACGGTGGTCTACACCGCCGTCGCGTGGGCGATGCAGCTGCCGTCGGGCCCGGATGGCATCGCTGCGGCCGCCGCTAACGACGCCAACCTGCCGTTCACGATCCTGGCTGATCACCTCGGCCCGGTGGCCGGTGTCGTGGTCGTCGTCGCGCTCGCGGTCTTCCTTGCGGCGATCGGCACGTCCTCGATCAGTCTCCACTCGGTCATCACCCGGTACACGATGGCGATCGCCCGCGAGCACGTTCTGCCAGCGAGCCTGGCCGAGAGCGACGGTGGGACGACGGCGAAGGCCCCGAAGGGCGCCTCCCGCCTGCAGACCGCGATCGCCGTGCTGGTGTTGGCCGGATTCGCCATCTTCGGTGCCAGCGGCGAGACGATGTTCGTCTGGCTGTCCACCCTGGGCGCGATGGGCCTGCTGGTGCTGCTGATCATCGCCAACGTCGCGGCGCCGATCTACTTCGCCCGTAACCGGACGTCGGTCGGCGCGGGAGCGTCGACAGCGGCGCCGACGCTCGGGGTCCTCCTCGGCACGATGATCCTGGGGGCGATGCTGTGGCAGCTGTCGTCGCTGCTGCCGCCGTCCGTGGTGCCGCCGGCGATCGTGCCCGTCCTGATCGTGGCGGCTGCCGTGGCGGGGTACGTCTGGGCGCGCCTGCTGCGCTCGCGCCAGCCCGGCGTGTACCAGGGCATCAGCCACGGTGTGCCGCTGAGCGGTTTCGATGTCCCGAGTGCGATCTGAGCCGGCGATGACCAGCCACCCTCAGCATCCCGACCAGCAGCACCAGTACCCCTACGATGTCCAGCCCCGCTGGAATCCCGCGTCACCGCCGCATGACCCCTATGGCGTCTCCGCTCCGCCGCCGCAGCCGCCCGGCGGCTGGCAGGCGTCCCCTCAGCACCAGCCGTGGCCGCCGGCTCCGGCCCCCGGCTGGGACCAGCCGCCGGCTCCGACCCCCGGCTGGGACCGGCACGAACCGCAGGCTGCGGAGCGGCAGTGGCGCTCCGCCGCGGAGCAGGAGGCGGCCGACAGGGCGGAGGCCTGGCGGCGCGCCGAGAGAGCGAAGATCGAGCAGCGGGAAGCCGAGAAGCGCGGTGTCGAACTCCGGCTGCGGGTCGCCTACGAGATGCGCATGGTCAACATGCGGCACCTGGACTACTGCATGCACAAGATGCGGGCGCTGCGTCAGCCCGGCCTCGCCGCGCACGGCGTGACCCTGTTCTACAGCGGCCCCGACCAGCAGGAGCCCTCCGGATACCGGCTCTATACCGTAACGCGGTTCGAGCTCATCAGCCCCGACACCAACGACATCGTCTCCTTCCTCCAGGGGCTGACAGGAACGGCTCAACGGTTCAGCGGCGATGCAACGCGCGGTCAGCGCTGGGATCCTCGCGGTCCGGAACGCAGCTTCGTCAACTTCGGTGACCGCGAGATGCCCCGGGACTCGACCCGCTACATCGGCCTGGGCGTGGACACCCTCGAGGTCGGGGACAGGAAATGGCCGGCCACCGCCGAATGGCTGGCGCGTCTGGACGACTACTCCTACGGCCAGGCGCTCTACGGGCAGCCGGGCGAGTCCGTCGTCCTGCTCACCGACGGGGTCATCGACCCGCAGGCACCGTTGCGGGGCACCCCCGAGGAGGCGTCGGTCATCCGGGTCGTACGCGACGACAACAAGCCGTCCCGGTACCAATCGGTTACCTGCAACAAGCCTCTCGACCTGGGCAATCCGGTTGGCCGGTCCACCCCTCTGAGCAATGATCTCGGCAACACGCTGCGCACCGGATGGCCCTACATCCAGAACCTGGCCCGCATCTTCCAGCAACACCTGGCCGGGTGACGTGGACCAGCCCCCGATACCGGCGGCCGCCTGGGACGCGGCCATCGATCTGCGCCTGCCCGGGCGTGACTCCGCTGCGGTCATCCGCACGTTGCGCGCCCGGGCCGCTGCCGCCCGGTACAAGGACATCGGCTTCCCGGCCGCGATCGACATCGACTACACCCCCGTCCTCGACGTGTTCCGCGAGCTGTACAACAACGTCGGGGACGCCTTGGCCTCCACCCCGCAGGGCTTCGCGCACACCGTCGAACTGGAACGCCAGGTCGTCCACTGGTTCGCCGACCTGTTCGGGCTGCCCGCCGGGGACCGGTGGGGCTATGTGACAACCGGTGGAACCGAAGCGAACCAGGCCGCACTGCTCACCGCCCGCCGCCGGTTCCCCGACGCGCTCGTGTACTTCTCCCACGCCGCGCACTACTCGATCGAAAAGATCACCGACATTCTCGGGGTGGCGACGAACGTCGTGCTCGTCGACGAGGACGCCCGTGGCGAGATGGACTACGGGCACCTGCACCAGCTGGTCACCCGCCACCGGGATCGGCCCGCCATCGTGGTGGCCACCGCCGGCACCACGATGTGCGAAGCAGTCGACGACACCACCCGGATCCAGCAGATCCTGGACGACTGTGGCATCACCCAGCGGTTCATCCACGTCGATGCGGCGCTGGCCGGCACCGCGCTCGCCATCGACGGACTGCTCCAGCTGGGCCCGGACAGCCCCGTGAACAGCGTGGCGACCTCCGGCCACAAGTTCTACGGCACCCCCGTCTCGTGCGGGGTGGTGCTGATGGCCGACAGCGCCCGGCTCGCCCGCGGCCGGCACGTGGCCTACACCGCCACACTGGACACCACGATCGCGGGCTCACGCAGCGGTCAGGCTGCCGTGCTGCTCTGGCACGCCATCAACGAGTACGGCGTCGACGGACACCGTCACCGCGCTGCCGCGGCCCGGGCAGTAGCGGAATACGCCGTGCACCGGCTGACCATGATCGGGTGGCCTGCGTGGCGGCACGAGCGGGCCTTCACCGTGGTCCTGGCCACCCCACCGGCTGCAGTCCTGGAGCGCGGCTGGAATCTCTCGCGCGACGGCGCCCGCAGCCACCTCATCACCATGCCCGGGATCACCATGGACCAGGTCGACGCCTTCGTCGCCGACCTCGCCGAGGTTCTCGAGCGGTCCACCGTCGTCCCGAGACAGCGCCGCCGGCCCGAGCTGGTCTGGCGAGCGGCTGTCAACGGCGAGGACTCGCTGCTGGCCCAGTGAACAGGGCGTGCCGGGTAGCTGACAGCCTTTCCCGGCACGCCCTGATCCGCGGCAAGGTCACGGGCGGTAGGCCGGTGGTCACCGCGGCCGATGCGGACACCGGTCAGGGGATTGGCCGAACCCGTTGGTACATGGCTCTCAGCCACTGTTGAACGCTTTCCAGCATGGAGGCGAGCAGCACCACGGCGCCGCCGAGGATCTGGGACAGACTCAGCGGCTCCCGGTTGAGGAGCCCGAAGAGGCTGGCGAACACGAGATCCAGGTTGAAGATCACCGAGGTACGGGCGCTGCCCACCCGCCGCTGATATCGCGTCTGCAGGTAGATCGCCAGGGCGGTGGCCATGACGCCCATGAAGAGGACCGCGATCCACACCTTCGGTTCGGCCAGCGGCTCGAGGTCGCGGGTGAACGGGAAGTACAGCAGCAGAACGGTTCCGGTGAGCACCTGGAAGAACCCGAGAGCCAGACGGTCGACCTGCCCTGACCGGGACGTCAACTTCCCGATGATGCAGATGGTCATGGCGATGGCGAAGGCGGCGGCGCCTCCCCACAGGTAGCCCACGGAGAGGTCGTCCAGGTGCGGCCCGAGGATGATGACGGCGCCGGCTATGCCGATCAGCACCGCGGCGATGTCGAGTCTCGACGGCCACCCCTGACCGAGGGCGAAGGAGATGAACGGGATGAAGACGATGCTCATCGTCACGCAGAAGGCCGTACTCGCCGACGAGATGTAGTGCAGCGCATAGCTCTGGCTGACGATGTTGATCGCGCTGAACACACCGAGGACGAGACCGCCCAGCACGATCCGCCGGCTCACCCGCCGGACCGCGGGGAGCGCGATCGGCAGCAATGCCGCCGTGGCGACCAGCGAACGCGCGAACGCGTAGAGTCCGGGATCCACCGATGCCACGGCGTTGTGGGTCAGCGGAAAGCCGATTCCCCAGATCACCGGAATCGAGAAGATGGCGAGTAGGGCGACCCGGTCCTGCTTCTTGTCCGCGGCGCTCGGTGTCTCAGCGGTAGTCGACGAAGCCATAGAACTCTCCCGGCTCGTAGTTCCAGGAGACGGTCCGGCCGGTCTGACCGAGCAGCGTCTCGGCCCGACGGAGATCCCGGGTCACCAGCAGGCGTTGCAGCCAGCGGTCGGTCCCGTCGTAGCGTGCCTTGAACGCTGTCCGGCCGTGCACGGTCTTGAGGTTGTCGAGCAGCAGGATCTCGCCCGGCCCCAGATCGAACTCGTACATGTTCTCGTGCAGGACGGCGCGCAGCCTGTCGAGCGCTCGCTGTGCGTGGGGATTGGTACCGGCGATGTACTCGTCGTCGTAAGCGATCATGGGGGACGCATCGTTGCCGAAGAGCACACGGATCAGCGGGCCGGTTCCACGTTCGGCCGCGCTGTTGCCGAAGTTGAAGTCGACGTTGGTGCGGAACTGGAACTGCCGGAGCCTGGCGACGTCCTCGGCGGCCAGCAGCGAGATGACCTCGTCGGAGCCGATCACCAGCGTCTTGGCCAGTCCGCCCGGATCGCGCCGCAGCCCCGACAGCATCAGGTAGTCCGGCTGGACCGGGTGATAGATGTTCTCGTTGTGCAGATCGAGGATGATCGCCGAGCTGTCCGACGAGATGTTCGTTTCGTTCCGCTTGGCCGGGCGCACATTGTGGATCATCGCGCCGTTCCGCTCCTGGGTGTAGCTGAACGGCTCTCCGAGCAGTTTGCCGAGCATCACCAGCGTGAACTCGCTGTAGTACGTGCCCTTTGCGGTCTCGATCTCCTCGGTGGACTCGGTCGTGGGAATCAGGTTCGGGTCGACCGCGCCACCGCGGAGCAGGATGCGCCCGCCGGGACCGCCGTGCCGCTTGAAGTCGAGCACCTCTTTGAGGTCCCGGTAATCGAGTGCGGCAAGGGCCTCTTCGGCGTGCGCCGCGGTCCGTTCGAACTCGCGGTAGGGATTGCTCAAGGTCGCGAACTTATGGACGACCTCGGTCCAGGAGGAGATGTCGACAGTCGGCGTGGAATTGTCAATGCGCGTCACAGTGCTGCCCTCGCAGTCTCGCCGCCGTCGATGATGTAGTGCTGGCCGGTGATGAAACGGGCGTCGTCCGACGCCAGGAACGCCAGGAACCGAGCGATCTCCTCCGGGTCGGCATGGCGGCCCAGGGGGATGTTGTCGTTGACCTGCTGGAACATCTCGTCGGTGTACTCAGCTCGCTGCATGGGCGTCAGCACCGCTCCCGGGCAGAGCGCTATCACACGAATCTGCGGGGCGAGCTCGACCGCCATCGTCCGGGACAGCGCCAGAAGCGCTGCCTTGGAGGCGTTGTAGTCCGCGTAGTGGGGGAACGCGGCCAGCCCGTTGATCGAGGACTGGTTGATGACGACGCCGTGGTCCATCCGCCGGACCGTCTCGCTCGCGACGTAGAACGCGCCGTTGAGGTTGGTGTTCAGCACCTGTCGCCACTGGGCGGGCGTGATGCTGCGAAAGCTCTCATGGCGAACACTGATGCCGGCGTTGTTGATCAGAATGTCGATCGCCGGGAAGACCTCGTCCAGTTCCCGGAACGCCTCCGCCACCGCCCGGTCGTCGGAGACGTCCACGGTCACCCCCTTGGCGACCTGGGGAATCTCCGCCAGCGTCTTCTCCAGCGCCCGGCTGTCGCGGTCGAAGATCGCAACGGCCGCGCCCTCCTCCACGAAGCGCTGAACGGTGGCCTGCCCGATGCCGCTGGCGCCGCCGGTGACCAGAACCCGCTTGTCCGTCAATCCGCGCATCCGCCTACACCTGCTCGAAGACGTTGCTGGCGGGGATCTCGAAGTCCACCGGCCACCGGCCCGAGTCGACGCGCTGTTTGATGTACGGGAAATCGCGGTAGAGCTGGCCGAGCAGGTGGTGACCGACGACGATCTTCTCGTCACTGTGCCCGAAGAAGGGCAGGACGCCGAGTTCGGTCTCGAAGTCGAGATTCATGAAGAACGGGAAGCTGTAGCGCTCCTCCCCGGTCGTCGACACGCGGTGCAGGAGCGACTGCAGCCGGCCTCCGGTCAGGAACTGGAGCATGTCGCCGACCAGCACGAGCACGGTGTTCTTGAAGACCGGCATGTTGTGCCAGGACTTGGACGCACGGTCGTACGCCACCAGGCCCGGTGAGGACTGGTGGATGATGGTGAGCAACTCGTAGTCGGTGTGGCCACCCATGGAGGTGTCCTCGCGGTTCACGAGGATGTCGTTGCGGAGGTAATGGATCAGGCGCAGTTGGGACGCCGGGCGTGTGAGCCATCGATCGAAGTGCTCGGCCTCCAGTTCCGCGGCGATGGCGATCTGCTGCAGGATCAGGCGTGCGATGCCGAAGTTCGCGTCGTAGTACTCCCGCAGGGTGCCGGCCATGCCGGGGACCTGGGTGGGGTAACGGTTCCGGCCCACGAGCTCGAACCCGCGGCTCCGGGACGCCGGCAACGGATCGCTGTCGTAACCGATGTCGAACGCTTCGTAGACTCTGACGCTCTCGTCGCTGTACGAGCCCTGCTCGGTCACCGGAACGTAGCCGCGGTGATTGTCGGAGTCGCCGATGTAGTGTTCCATCTTCGCCTCGAGCGGAAGGCCGAAGTAACGCTCCGACGTCTCGTGCAGCGACTTGAACAGGCTGGGCGGGATGGCCCTCTCAATGTCCGAGAGATAGAAGAATCCGTTCTCGGCCAGCGTGTCCAACACTTCGCTGGGCTTTATGGAACCCGTGACGAGATCGTCGTAGCTGATGATCGGAATCGCATGCTTCGCCATTTCCTTGGAATCCCCCGTGAACCCTTGACGATTGCGTTCGGTGGAAAATCGCGACAGCCGGCATGGTCGCGCTCACCGGACGGCAGTAATTGCAATAGCTTGCATCTCCGATCATGCCTATAGGGATTGAACCTGTCAACGATCCATCCAGGGACACACAGTAAGTGAGCACCAAGGAATTCACGGCTGTCATACTGTTGCAATCAAAGACCTCGATCTACCTGTATCGAGGCGCGGCACCGTTCACTTGCGATGCAATATCACGTGACTGAGGTCACAGTCCCCCGCAGTTGCCCTCACGCATCGTGAGCGATGCGCGGCAGACTCGGTCAGGGCTGAGGACGCCGTCGTACGTCCCGAACCAGCGCCGAGGCGACCTCGCGGAGTTCCCGGCCGGTGTCCTGGGCCGGTCCGCGACCCGAACGAACTCGGCCGTATCCGGCTCGCCGACATCGACATCGACACCCTGCTGACCACGATCGCGCGGGGCGACCGCCGGTGCACCGCCGAAGACGCCTTCGCCATCCTCGTCAAACTGTCCCAGGACACCAATCGCAAGCTACGCGACGTCGCTTCGACCCTGGTCGAGAACGCACAGCGCCGACCACGGCCGTAGTCGCGCCCAGCCGGCTCGCCGGGGCCGTCAGCCCAGGTTCCGGTGGGTGTAGGCGCGCGACGCGAGGAAGAAGTCCATGTCGCCCCACGGTTCCCGGGTGATCCAGTCGTCGCTGATCACCTCGTACAGATTGCTCGCCTGTTTGAGGATGTCGCCGTAGGTGAACGCGTAGGCGAACAGGTTCCACGGGATCGGTGTCAGCAGCGTCTCGTGGTAGTCGTCGTGGAAGACGGACAGCTGCCCCGCGTCCCAGATCTCGTCGGTGATGTCGTCGCGCTCGAGGTAACTCCAGTCCGCGATGGCGCCCTTGCCCGCCGGGTTCCGCAGTTTCTCCAGGTGGGCGTGGTGGGCCAGATGAGCGCGGACCACCAGCGCGGGGATGTGGGTGGCCGGACAGGCCGCGGCCCGGGTGCGGGCGAACTCGAGCATCGCGCCGGTGGTGCCACCGGCTTCGGGAGCCAGTGCCATCAGCATCTCGACGTGGCCGTACCAGTGGCCGGGGTAAATCTCGATCATCCGGTGGAACCTGCGCCACCGCTCCTCCACCGGCAGTGCGGCGGCCCGGCTGACCTCGATCTTGTACGCCCACGCGTCGGCACACGCCGGATCCAGGCGCAGCGCCTCGTCGAGGCATTCGTCGGCTTTCGCCCACGCCTGCCGTACCTCGGGGCTCTCCCCGGACTCGCCGGCCGCCTCGGACACCTCCCAGGCGAGAGAGACCAGGGCGGCGCCCCGGATGAGCACCGGCAGGGCCGAGTCCGGTTCCTCACGGATCGGGCCGGTGATCCATCGGGTGACGTCGCGGACGCCGCCGGCGACGGTGACGTAGTACGAGAGGTGTTCGGGATCGGCGCCGGCGAGGATGGCGCGGGCGGTGTCCCAGTCCCGCTTTCGCATTACGCCGTGTAACGACTCAGCGCCGGGATCGCCGAGAAATCGGAGGAACTCCGGCTGGTCCTCGGCGACCGAGGGTTCCTTCTTGAATGGCCACACGCGGGGAGCCTAAGGGGTTCCGCCCCCGTCCGGAAGCTCAGGACCATGGATCCCGGCTTGACAGGTGACCAAACGGTCACATAACTTGGGGTCATGACGGACGACGATCGGGTTTTCAAGGCACTGGCCGACCCGAGCCGCCGGTTCCTGCTCGATCTGCTCTTCGCCCGGGACGGCCGCACACTCACCGAGCTGGAGCGTGAGCTGGAGATGACCAGGTTCGGTGTCGCCAAGCACCTGCGGGTGCTCGAGGAGGCCGGGCTCGTCGTCGTCCGCCGGTCCGGGCGGGAGAAATTGCACTACCTCAATCCGGTGCCGATCCGGCAGATCCACGACCGGTGGATCGACAAGTTCACCGAGCAGCACGTGACCGCACTCATCGATCTGAAGCGAACGCTGGAGGAAGAGTCATGAGCGACACCCAGGTCTTCCGCATCTGGATCAAAGCATCGGCCGACCGGATCTGGACGGCCATCACCGATCCCGAGTGGACCGCGAAGTACGGGTATGCGGCTCCGCAGTTCTACGAATTGCAGAAGGGCGGCCGGTTCCACTCGACCGCCACCGAGGAGATGAAGGCGTATTCGGAGGCCAACGGCTTCCCCCTGCCCGAGGTGATCCTGGACGGTGAGGTGCTGGAGTCCGAGCCGCCGCGGCGCCTGGTGCAGACGTGGCGGATGCTGATGGACCCGACCACGGCGGCCGAGCCGTTCACCACGCTGACCTATGACATCGAGGAGTCGGGTCCCGGCGTCTGCCGGGTCACCATCACCCACGAGACGCCGGGCGCGCCGGCCACCGCCGCGATGATCCGCGGCAACACGGACGCCGGCGCCGAGGGTGGCGGCGGCTGGGCCTGGGTTCTCAGCGACCTCAAGTCGCTGCTGGAGACCGGCAAGGTCCTGGCCTCAGCGTGAACGCCGGTCCGCCGGGCCGGGCCGAGCAGGCACGGCCTGGCGGACCGGGTCACCCGACGTAACGGCGGGCCGTCGAGCGGCGCTGCGCCTCGTCCAGGCGGCTCAGGCGGGCCTCCACCACGGCGGGGCGTGGACGGCGGTCGTTCAACAGCCAGCCGACACCGCGGAGGGCGTCGACCGCGCCGAGGAGGGAGGTCCGGTCCCGGGGCACGGTCCGGGCCAGAAAGAGGGTACGGCGGACGGCGGGGCCGAGTGGCCGGCGCAGCCAGGTGAACCAGAGCGTGTTGCGCAGCCCGACCCGGCGCCGGTGGGTGCTGTCCCGCAGCTTCGACGCCCGGTGGTGCACGGTCAGATCCTCCAGATAACAGAGCTCCCAGCCGGCGGCGATCAGATCGGTGGCCAGCAGTTCCTCCTCGCCGCCGAGCCACAGCCGCTCGCTGAAACCGCCGGCCGCCTCGAACGCCTCCCGCCGCACCACCGAGGCGCCGGCCAGGAAACTGCCGAGCGCCGGGCCGGGCATCCAGCCCGGCGCGGGGACCGGGGAGTCGCGCAGTTCGGCCACGATCGGGTCCTCGACCCCGGAGGGTTCGACCACGATGCGGGCGTTGACCAGGGCGAGCCGGGGATGGGCGTCGAGCGCGTCGGCGGCCCGGGCCAGCGAGCCGGGGCTCCACCAGGTGTCGTCGTCACAGAAGGCGACGTACGGGGTGCGGGTACGGCGTACCCCGATGTTGCGGCCGACCGCCCCGAGGTTCTCGCGGAGAGCGACCACCTCGACATCCGGATACCGGTCCCGGACCGCGTCGGCGGTCCCGTCCGGGGAGCCGTTGTCGACCAGCACCACGTGCGGCCTCTCCGGCAGCTCGAGCAACCGCCGCACACAGGCCAGCGCCTCCTCGCGCCGCTGCCATGTGATGACGACGGCGCTCACCCGCGGATCCCCCATGATCTCTCCTCCTCGTCGCGGAACGCGGGCCCGCATACCCCGGATCCGGTTATTCGCACGTCATCTGGGCAACCGGTCGGTATGCCGGACACTCCGGCGTGCGAGGACGAGGAGGCGATGACGTGGACCCCCGCGATCTGTACCCGAAGCCGGAGCTGGACGGCGGCGACCAGCAGCCACCCGGCCTGACGACGGCCATGCCGGACCGGCCGGATCACGGCGAGCAGTCCTACCGGGGCAGCGGACGGCTGACCGGGCGGAAGGCGGTGATCACCGGCGGCGACTCCGGAATCGGCCGGGCGGTGGCCATCGCGTACGCGCGGGAGGGCGCCGACGTGCTCCTGTCCTACCTGCCGGAGGAGGAGTCCGACGCCGCCGACACCGCGCAGTGGATCGAGAAGGCGGGCCGCAAGGCGGTGACCGTGCCCGGCGACATCCGTGACGAGGCGCACTGCCGGACGATCATCGAGGAGGCCCGCCGGCAGCTCGGCGGGGTGGACATCCTGGTGAACAACGCCGCCTACCAGATGGCGCAGCCGGGTGGGATCACCGACATCACCGACGAGCAGTTCGACCGGGTCATGAAGACCAACCTGTACGCGATGTTCTGGCTCTGCCGGGCCGCGGTGCCGCACATGCCGCCCGGTTCGACGATCATCAACACCGCGTCGATCCAGGCGTACCTGTCGTCGAGCGCGCTGCTGGACTACGCCACCACCAAGGGCGGCATCGTCGCCTTCACCAAGGCGCTCGCCGAGGACCTGGCCGAGAAGGGCATCCGGGTCAACGCGGTCGCGCCCGGGCCGATCTGGACGCCGCTGATCCCGGCCACCATGCCGGAGGAGAAGGTGAAGAGCTTCGGCGGGGACACCCCGCTCGGCCGGGCCGGGCAGCCGGCCGAACTGGCCGCCGCCTACGTCTACTTCGCGAGCCCGGACTCCAGCTACACCACCGGCGAAGTGCTCGGCGTCACCGGCGGCAAGCCGGTCAGCTGACCACGTCCTCGCCCGCAGACGCGCCGCCCCGAGATGAGGCGGCGCGTCCCCGTGGCGATCAGAACGAGCCGGTGACCCAGTTGACGGCTTCCATCACCCAGGTCGTCTGGCGGAGGAAGGCGAAGCCGACACCGGCCAGGAAGAGGCCGGTGACCATGTGCGCGCCGCGGGCGGTGTGCCGGGGACGGCCCATCCGCTGCTCGAGCACGAGCCGGCCGACCAGGCGGGCCAGCGCGAACACGCCCGCGGCGACGGCCAGCGTCACCACGAAGATGATCAGCGCGCTGATCAGGTCGCCGTCCGAGGACAGCGCCCAGATGCCCCAGCAGACGAAGGAGAACAGCACTGCGGCGCTGCTCCACTCGCCGCCGCGGCGCAGCCGCCGGACGTGCCAGCTCAGGCTGCGAGGCGGCTCGTGGTGGCTGTCGTCCGGCCAGCCGGTGCCGGTCGGCTCGTGGCCGGCGCCGACATGCCCGGTGAACTGACCGGTGAACTGCTGGGTCCGCTGGGTCACGCTCGCCCGGCCCCGGCTGAACGGGGACGGCTCGGGAGCCTGCACGGGTGTGGCCGGTCCGGGGACGGCCTGCACGGGGGCGGTGGGCGCCGACTGCTCCGGCACGGCGTCCGGGCTGGTCTGCCTGGTCGGCTGATCGGCCCATGGGTCCTGCGGCGGCATATCGAGCGTCCGCTCGGACCACTGCGGTTGCTCCGGCATCGTTCCCCTCTCGGCTTGCGGTCGGTGACCGGCGATCGCCGCGATCGGTGACCGGCGACAGTTCGAGGGTAGCGAGCCAACAAATAGGTCGCCGCAGCCCACAGCTGTCCGTTACACACAAGCCATGAAGGAAGAGATACCACTCCGCCCCACCACCCCCGAGGACTTCCCCGCGATCTGCGAACTGCTCGGCACGGTCTTCCACGAGGAGTTCAGTGGCGAGGTCAAGCGGATCGAGGCGGAGATCGTCGAGTTCGACCGCTCGCTGGTCGCCGACGACGCGGGGCGGGTGGTGGGGCACACCCTGGCTTTCACCCGGGACTTCACGGTGCCGGGCGCGGTGGTGCCGGCGGCGCACATCTCGGGTGTCGGGGTTCTTCCGACCCACCGGCGGCGGGGTCTTCTCAACCGGATGATGCACCGGCAGCTCCACGAGATCGCCGACACCGGCCGGGAGAGCGTGGCGGTGCTCTGGGCCAGCGAGAGCGCGATCTACCCGCGGTACGGGTACGGCCCGGCCGCCTCCCGTCTCTTCCTCAACATCATGAATCGTGAGGTTCGTCTCCCGGCCCCGCCTGCCCAGCCGTCCGGCAGTCTGCGGATGGCCGATCCGGAGAGTGTACGCACCGACATCACCAAGGTGTACGAGCAGCTGCGCCCGGAGCGGATCGGCTGGTCCAGCCGGGACGACCGCTGGTGGCGTTACGTGCTGTCCGACCTGAAGGACCATCGTGACGGCGCCACCAAGCGGTACGCGGTGGTGCACGACGGCCCGGACGGCCCCACCGGTTACGCGCTCTGGCGGGTCAAGGACGGCTGGACCAACCACGGCCCGGACGCCGAGGTTCAGGTCCGTGAGGTGGCCGCCGCCGACCCGGAGACCTACCTGGCGCTGTGGCGGTTCCTGCTCGGCATCGACCTGAGCCGCAGCGTGACCACCCGCCTGGCCGCGGTGGACGAGCCCCTGCTGTACCTGGCCGACGAGCCGCGACGGCTCGGCCCCTCGATGCTGGACGCCCTGTGGGTGCGCCTGGTGGACGTGCCCCGGGCACTGGCGGCCCGCCGGTACGCCGCCCCGGTCGACGTGGTGCTCGAGGTCACCGACCCGATCCTGGAGGGCAACACCGGCCGCTGGCGGCTCACCGGCGGCCCGGACGGGGCGACCTGCGCCGCGACCACCGACCCGGCGGATCTCGTCTGCTCGGTGACCGATCTGGGAGCGGTCTACCTGGGCGGCACCAGGTTCGCCGCGCTGGCCGCGGCCGGCCGGGTCACGCAGCTGACCGGCAACGATCCGACGGTCGCGTTCGGCTGGAACCGGCTGCCGAGCCCGACGGAGGTGTTCTGACCCGGTGGCCGCGACGGTACCGTCGGAGGCATGGGCCAGCCCGAACGCCGACGTCGCCGCGTGCGTCCCGCCACCGCATCCGCCGAGGCGCCGCCCGCCGCGCCGGTCCCGGCTCCTCCTCCGGTCCCGGTCCCCGCACCGCCGCCGGTGCCGGTTCCGGCGCCCCCCGCGGTGGTGACCGGCGAGGGCGACGGCCCGCGGACCGCGGCGGCGGACAGCAGGCAGCGACCGGCGCCGCCGGCCCGTGGCGGCTATCCCCGCCGGCCCGGCGGGGCGCCGGGCGGTGACGACCGGGAGTCCGAGCGCGGGCTGCGTGGACTGGTGGGATCCGGATCGTCGCAGGTCAGCGTCGGTGCGGCGCTGCGCGCGCGAGACGCGTCCCGGCCCAGCGACGAGGACGTGGCCGAGGCTGAGGCGAACCTGACGATCGTGCGGCGCAACTGGCTTCCCCGCGAGGAGCTGCCCCGCCGCTGACGGATCCGGCTGGTTGTCGGTGCTGTCTCAGCGGCGCTGAGACAGCACCGACAACCAGCCGGGGTTCGAACGGAACGGCCGGCCGTCGCGGGGACGGCCGGCCGGGGTGAACGGGTGTGCGGTCAGGCGGTGGCGGCGGACTCCGGCAGCTCCGGCAGCTCGCGGGCGACCTCGTAGTCGGCGAGCTGGGAGATCCGGCGGGCGTGCCGGGCGTCGCCGGAGAACGAGGTCGCGATGAACGCCTCGACGAACGCGGTGGCCTCGTCGAGGGTGTGCTGGCGGGCGCCGATGGCGATCACGTTGCTGTCGTTGTGCTGCCGGGCCAGCTCGGCGATCTCGGCCTTCCAGACGAGGGCGGAGCGGACGCCGGGGACCTTGTTCGCGGCGATCTGCTCGCCGTTGCCCGAGCCACCGATCACGATGCCGAGCGAACCGGGGTCGGCGACCACCTTGACGCCGGTGTGGAAGCAGAACGCCGGGTAGTCGTCCTCGGCGTCGTAGACGTGCGGTCCGACGTCGACCACGTCGTGCCCCTGCTTGACCAGGTGGTTCACGAGGTGGTTCTTCAGCTCGAAGCCGGCGTGGTCGGAACCAAGGTAGAGACGCATGAAGGGAAGTCTTTCAGAAGGTGAGGGCCGAACGCAGGGCGGACGCCACCTGATCAGCCGCGGTTCGCGCGGCGTCGATGGTGGCCAGTTTCCGGGCGAAGCCGTGGTTCACACCCATGTAGCGGGTGTGCACCACCGGGACGCCCGCGGCGATCAGCGCGTCGGCGTAGTCGGCGCCCTCGTCGCGGAGCGCGTCGTACTCGGCGGTGATCAGCAGGGTGGGCGGCATGCCGGCCAGATCGGCGGCGGCGAGCGGCGCCACGTCCGGGGTGAGCCGGAGCATCGGGTCCGGGACGAACGTCTCCCAGGCCAGTCGCATCGAGGCCCGGTCCAGGCCGTACTCCCCCACCTCGTCGTAGGACTCGGCGGAGGTCAGCGGGTCGAGGGCCGGGTAGATAAGCACCTGGAAGTCGAGCGGGGTGGCGGCGTCCCGCTGCCGGCGCGCGGTGACCGTGGCGAGCTGGCCGCCGGCGCTGTCCCCGCCGATAGCCAACCGGGACACGTCCAGCCCCAGGTCGGCGCCGGACGTGCGCAGGTACCGCAGGACGGTCTCGGCGTCGTCCAGGGCGGCCGGGAAGACGTGTTCCGGGGCGAGGCGGTATCCGGCGGACACCACGGCGCAGCCGGAGCGGTCGGCGACCCGCCGGCAGAACCTGTCGACGGTCTCGATGCTGCCGTAGCACCAGCCGCCGCCGTGCAGGTAGACCAGCACCGGAGCACCGATCTTCGTGGCGTAGAGGCGGCAGGGCACACCGTCGGCGTCGAAGTCGGCGACCACCGGCAGCGGCAGCGCCGGGCCGCTCTCCGCCTCGTTGGCCTCCTCCATCGCCGCCCGCACGCCGAGCAGACGCTGGTACGGGTCGGCGGCCAGTTCCTCCGGAGACGGCCGCCGCCGCAGCTGGGCGGCGGCCGTGACCTGCGGGTGCAGCATCAGCGGAGGTCGGCGACGACCAGGCCGCCGCGGGCCTTCGGGGTGAACCAGGTGCTCTTGCGGGGCAGCTTGAGCCGCTCCAGGTTGACCTCGACGAAGTCGTCGACGGTGACCGGGGCGATCAGGACGGCCAGCTCGGCACGGCCGGCGTCGACCTCGCCGCGCAGCCACTCGACCGGGTAGTCGCCGCCGATGTAGGAGATCCGCTTGTCGCCCGGGTCGAGGCCCAGCGAGTCACGCAGCAGGATGCGCTCGACGAGGGCGTGGTCCAGGTTCTCCACCGTGCTGCCGGCCGGGTCGGCGGGCAGTCCGAGGGTGAAGGTGCGGCCGGCGGCGTACACCTCGATGGTGCCCTTGGCCGGAAGCTGCGCGGGGCGCGGCAGCTCGGTGACCGTCGCACCCGCCGCGCGGAGCCGCTCCAGAAGCTCGTCGACGGACGCCGGGAGCTCACTGATCAGGCGGTTGTAGGGCTGGATGAAGAACGAGGACGGCGTGGTCACGACGGCCAGAAACCGCTGCAGGCCCCCGGTCTGCGCGGCCAGGCTGCGGTGGTTGCCGTCGGCGACCACCAGTTCGCCGCCGCCGGCGAGCGCCAGCAGCTTCTCCTGCAGGTCTCCGGGGCCGAGAGGCCAGATCGCATGGGTACGCCCACTCGCGTCGACGTCCGTCGCGGCCGGCTCGCCCGCCGCATCGATCGCCTCGGCCAGCGCCGCGTGCAGCTCCTCGCCGCGCCCGGTCTGCAGCAGCAGCACCGGCGACAGCAGCGCGCCGATCGCCTCGGCCAGCGCGACCCGCTCGCGGACCTTGCTGATGAACACGTCCTCGTTGCGGATGACCAGGCCGGGCTCGTCGGCGCTGGTGGAGATCTGGCCGGTCTCGACCATGCTCCACAGGCCGTAGGCGGGCGCCTCGCCCGGCGCCGTGATGCGGTAGAGCACCACGACGTCCTCGGCCTGCCGGTACTTCTCCTCGGCCTGATCGCGCTGCAGGCGGACAGCGGCGTCCGGCAGCGACTCGAGGAAGGACTTCCCGAGGGACTCGGGCGCGAGGTGCGGCATCTCGACGGCCAGCGCGCTGTGCGGGTTGGCCGTGATGATGTCGGTGATTTCGGCGTCGTCGGCGAACTCGTCGTAGTTCTGGGCTCCGGTACCCCCGGTGGTGATCCAGGCCCGGCTGATCGGGTGCACGACCGTCATGGCTGGCAACTTACCCGGCGAGCCTTCGGTGCCTACCCACCGGCATGTTCCCTCGTGACCTGCTCAACTGCGCCGTGCGGTGCGGGTTCACCGGGCGTTCCACCGGCTTTGCCGTGACGGTCACCGGAGGAGCGAGCATCCCTGCGACATCCGGGGGCAAATCGGCCCAGACCCCACGCTGAACGCCGATGCTCGACCCGACCGACTCAGTTTCCGGCATTGCCGCCTCCGCGCTGGATGAGGTGTACGTCACCTCATCCAACGACGGATTCCGAGCCGGGCATCGCTTTTTCGCCCGACCGCCACCGAACGGCAACTCAGTCGAAGATCGGGTCCAGGTCGCGGCTGCGCTTGAGCTCGTAGAAACCGGGGGTGCCGGCGACGAGCACGACGCCGTCCCACAGCTTGCCGGCGGCCTCGCCCGTCGGCGCCGGGGTGATGACCGGGCCGAAGAACGCGACGGTCTCGCCCGGGTTCGGGCCGGGGGCGTGGATCACCGGGGTACCCACATCGGTGCCGACCGGCTTCATCCCGGCGTTGTGACTGGCCCGGAGCGCCTCGTCACGTTCGTCGGTCTTCGCGGCCTTGGCCAGTTCCGGATCGAGGCCCACCTCCGCCAGGGCCTCGATGAACAGCTTCTCGTCCTCGATGTCGTATTTCTGCAGGTGAATACGGGTGCCGAGAGCGGTGTAGAGGTCACGCAGGACGGCCGGTCCGGCGGCCTCGGCGGCGGCGATGCAGACCCGGACCGGGCCCCAGCCCTTGGCCAGCAGCTCCTTGTAGCGCTCGGGCAGTTCGTCGCGGCCCTCGTTGAGCACCGAGAGACTCATGACGTTGAACCGGACGTCCAGCGGACGGACCTTCTCCACCTCCAGCAACCAGCGGGAGGTGATCCAGGCCCACGGGCAGAGCGGGTCGAACCACATGTCGACGGTCGACGAATCAGTCTTCGGTCCGCTTTCGGGCGGGGGGTGGGGCGGTCGGATGGCAGTCATTCCTCGATCTTCCACCTTTTCTCGCCGCCGGTCGGGGTGAGTTGTGTCGCCGTCGCCGCATAGGCTTCGGGGAAACGCAGTCAGCTCGAAGGAGAGTGCACGTGGCCGGTGTTCACAACCTGACCCAGGTCGAGGCTGCGGAGCGTGGTCGATTGCTCGAGGTGACCGGGTACGACATCACCCTCGACCTGACCGACGGGCACGGCAACCCCGGCTCGGAGACCTTCAGGTCCACCTCAGTGATCAACTTCCGGTGCGCCGAACCGGGCGCCACGACGTTCGTCGAGGCGGCAGCCGTGCGGATCCACTCCGCCACGCTGAACGGCGAACCGCTGGACCTCGGCTCCTGGTCGCCCGAGAACGGCCTGTCGCTGCCCGGCCTCGCCGCGGAGAACACCCTGGTGGTGTCCGGCGACTTCGGATACTCCGCCAGCGGGCAGGGGCTGCACCGCAGCCTCGACCCGGTGGACCAGGAGGTCTACCTCTACAGCCAGTTCGAGACGGCGGACGCGCAGCGCGCCTTCGCCTGCTTCGACCAGCCCGACCTGAAGAGCGTGTTCACCTGGCACGTCACGGCGCCCGGGCACTGGAAGGTCGTCTCGAACATGCCGGTGGACGGCACGGACGAGGCCGGCTCCGAGGCGACGACGATCCACTTCGCCACCTCGCCGAAGATGAGCACGTACATCACCGCGATCTGTGCGGGGCCGTACCACGAGGTGCGCGACTCGCACGACGGCATCGAGCTGGGCGTCTTCTGCCGCGCCTCGATGGCCCGATACCTGGACGCCGACGACCTGTTCCTGGTCACCAAGCAGGGCTTCGACTTCTTCCACTCCAAGTTCGGGGTGCGGTACCCGCTGCCGAAGTACGACCAGCTGTGGGTGCCGGACTTCAACGCCGGCGCGATGGAGAACTTCGGCTGCGTCACGCACGCCGAGTCGCACTACATCTTCCGCTCGCAGGTCACCGACTACGAGTACGAGCAGCGCGCCAACACGATCCTGCACGAGCTGGCCCACATGTGGTTCGGTGACCTGGTCACCATGCGCTGGTGGAACGACCTGTGGCTGAACGAGTCGTTCGCCGAGTGGGCGAGCCACTGGTGCAACACCGAGGCCACCCGGTTCCGCGACGCCTGGACGACGTTCCTGTCCATCCGCAAGACCTGGGGCTACCGCCAGGACCAGCTGTCCTCCACCCACCCGGTGTACTGCGAGATGCCGGACCTGGAGGCGGTCGAGGTCAACTTCGACGGCATCACGTACGCCAAGGGCGCCAGCGTCATCAAGCAGCTGGTCGCCTACGTCGGCCTGGACCCGTTCCTGACCGGCCTGCGGGCGTACTTCGCCAAGTACGCGTGGGGCAACGCGACCTTCGACGACCTGCTCTCCGAGCTGGAGGCGGCGTCCGGCCGGGAACTGCGCAAGTTCGCCGCGCAGTGGCTGGAGACCGCGCAGGTCAACACGCTGCGGCCGGTCGTCGAGGTGGGCGCGGACGGCCGCTACGCCAGCGTGGTCGTGCAGCAGGAGGCACCCAGCGACTACCCGACGCTGCGTACCCACCGGATCGGCATCGGCCTGTACGACCTCGACGGCGACCGGCTGGTCCGGCGCGAACTGATCGAGGCGGACGTGGCCGGGGAGCGGACCGAGATCGCCGCGCTGGCCGGGGTGAAGGCCCCGGACCTGCTGCTGGTCAACGACGAGGACCTGACCTACGCGAAGCTGCGGCTGGACGAGCGGTCGCTGGGCACGCTGGTCGGGCACATCGCCGGGTTCGACTCGTCGCTGCCGCGGGCGCTGTGCTGGGCGGCCGCCTGGGACATGCTGCGCGACGCCGAGATGGCGGCCCGCGACTACGTGGCGCTGGTCGTCGCCGGCCTGCCCGCCGAGGACGACATCAACCTGGCCACGGCCACGCTGCGGCAGGCCGCGACCGCGCTGGCGACGTTCGCCGACCCGGCGTGGGCGCCGCAGGGCTGGGCGCAGCTGGCGGGCCTGGCCCGGACCCAGGTGGGGAACGCGGAGCCGGGCAGCGGGTGGCAGCTCGTCTGGGCCCGGACGTTCGTCACCGCGGCCCGCACCCGGGAGGACGCGGCCGTGCTGCGGGGCTGGCTGAGCGGCGAGTCGCGGCCGGAGGGCCTGGTCGTCGACACCGAGCTGCGCTGGTCGCTGCTGCAGGCGCTGGCCGCGCTGGGGGCCGCCGCCGAGTCCGAGATCGATGACGAGCTGGCGGGCGACAAGACGGCCAGCGGCGAGCGGGAGGCCGCGGTCGCCCGGGCGCTGCTCCCGACGACCGAGAACAAGGCGCGGGTGTGGGCGGACCTGACCGGTCCGCAGGCGCCGCCGAACTGGCTGAACCGGTCGCTGCTGATCGGTTTCCAGAGCACTCGCCAGGTGGCGCTGACGGCTCCGTACGCGGAGCGGTTCTTCGAGGTCGTCGGGGACGTGTGGGCCCGCTCGGACAGCGAGCCGGCGCAGGAGTTCGCCACCATGGCGTACCCCGTCTACCAGATCAGCGAGGAGACCGTGGCGCTCACCGACGCGTGGCTGGCCCGAGACGGTCACCCCGCGTCGCTGCGGCGGCTGGTCGCCGAGGGCCGCGACGGGGTGCTGCGGGCGCTCAAGGCCCGGGCGAAGGACACCGCCGCGTCCTGACCGGATGTGATTACCGGCCCGTCCCACTTTCGTGGGGCGGGCCTTTCACATGCCACAACATGCCTGTGGATAACACGTCAGAAACAACTCTGTGTGAGTAGTCTGGCACTCCCCGGTGATGGAGGTGCCCCGTGACGATGCTCAGCCAGGGTTCCCCGGTGCGCTGGTCCGCGCCCGAGGGCCGGTGGACCCAACCGGACCTGCAGTTGTTCCCGCAGGACGGCCATCGGTACGAGATCCTTGACGGCAGCCTGCACGTCACCCCACCGCCGGACGCCCGGCACGACTCGCTCGTCGAGTCGGTGGTCGCCACCCTGCGTGCCGCGGCCCCGCCCGGCTGGTGGGTGTGCGCCCGGCTCGGCATCGCGATGGAGGCCAGCAACCTGGTGCCGGACGTGACCGTGCTGCGGCCGCACTCGTCCGGCTCGATCTGGGTGGACCCGGCCGATGTGGCGCTGGTGGTGGAGATCGAGACGGCGGAGACGCTGCGGTACGACCGGCTGCTCAAACCGGCCGTCTACGCGGCGGCCGGGATCCCGGCGTACTGGCGGGTCGAGGCCGGGCCGGTCCTGCGGGCGTTCACCCTGGACGGGGCGGCCTATCGACCGGCCTGCGACGTCGAGACGGAGGAGCAGGTCAAGCTGGACAGCCCGTACCCACTCCGGGTGAACCCCGCGGTGTGGCGCTGAGCCGGAGTCAGCTGCGACCGGCGTGAGTCGCCAGCTGATCGATCCCGATCATCAGGCCGCCGGCCAGGTCGCCGCCGGCGAAGGCCGCGGCCATCGACAGGCCGGCCAGCTTCGCGTCCCGGTTGGAGATCCGCTTGCGGGCGTCGGCGCCGGTGACGATCTCCAGCTTGCGCTGGTTCGGCGAGATCGCGACCAGCACGGACCGCTGCGGGTCGCGTGTCCGGGCGTGCAGTCTCTCCGCGGACTCGCGCAGCGGCTCCTCGAGCGGGCCGAGGTAGATGCTGAAGTTGAGGCCGGTCACCTGGTCGGCGATCCGGAGCGCCTCGTCGAGGCGGAGCAGCTGACGGGTCGTGAACGGACCGTCGACCGGCTGCTCGAGCGGGGTGACCTCACCAACTGTCACTTGCGCCTCCTGTAGGACCGGGCCGGACCGGAGCGCCGGAACTGTCCTCGATGACCAGTCCGGAGTGGCCGTCCGCGGCCGGAAGAACCTGCTGCGGCGTGGCGGTGAACCACATCGCCGGGAAGTCGTAGGGCCGTCCCGGACGGTAGCGGCGGGACGGCTTGGACCGGTCAGAACCGGCGAGCACGAGAGTCGCGATCGTCCCGATGATCGCGGCCGGAATGATCACGAAGACCAGAACGGTGGTGATTACTGACAACTGAACGCCCCCAGGCGCCGGTGATCCGTCTTATTCCGAACATCAATCACCGTAGCGGAGCGCATGTCGTCCCGGACCGTCGGGTCTCGAACCGGGGTCTCACGCCGTCGGGATCTACGCGGAATGGGCGTCCAGGTGCGAAAATCACCCTCACGCGCCGTCCGCGTACTTTCCGTCGCGAACGGCAGAAGGGGGATCCCATGCGCACGTTCGTCCCCGCCGTCGCTGCGGGTCTGACCATCGCCCTGACGGGCGCCTCCCCGGCCGCGGCCGCGGCCACCTTCATCGAGCTCAACCCCAGCACGGTCCGGGCCGGCGACGAGGTCGCGCTGCGCGCGTCGTGCGACGACAACCTCAAACCGGCCACCGTCACCAGCGAGCCGATCGGGTCGGTCACGGTCTCCCCCGAGTTCGGGTTCCTGACCGCGACGGTACGGGTGCCGGCCGGCACCGAAACCGGCGACTACCCGGTCGCCCTGCGATGCCAGCAGGGCGGCGCCGCCACGACCACGCTGCACGTGGTGGCCAAAGTGGTGCCGAGCAAGGGCCCGGCCACCGGTGGCGGCGGCACCGCGGTCAGTGGCACGACCGGGCCGCTGCTGATCGGCGGTGGGCTGGCCGCCCTGCTCGCCGGGCTGGTGCTCGGAGTCCTGTCCCTGCGGCGCCGCCGCGTCGGCTGAGGGCGCGGCGTGGCGAGCGGAGAACGACCGCCGGCCGGCCCGCGGGTGCCCGCGGCGGTGGCGCAGAAACGACCGGCCCAGGTCATCACGGCGCCGCCGCCCGGCACGGTCACCGGCCCGCTGCCCCCGACCCCGATGCTCCGCGGCCGTTCGCCCTTCCGGATCGCCCTGCCCCGGACGGTGCCGAAACCCCAGCCGGTCCGCGGGCGGCGCGGCGGGATGATCGGGGTGGCCGCGTTCGTGCTGGTCTTCATCGGGCTGTTCGCGTTCGGGCTGGGCCTCGGGTTCGCGACCGGGTTCGACATGCGCGGGCTGTTCCGGGGGCCGGAGGAGCCGCCGCCGCGGGAGTTCCCGGTGATGGAGCCGAGCCGCCCGGAGCGCCTCGAGATCCCGGCGATCGCGGTGTCCGCGCCGGTCCACGAGGTCGGGCTGGCCGGCGACGGCTCGGTGGGCGTGCCGCCGCTGAAACAGCACGACGAGGCCGGGTGGTTCGAGGGCGGGCCGACGCCGGGGCAGTTCGGGCCGGCGCTGATCGTGGGGCACGCGGACACCCGTACCGGGCCGGCGGTCTTCGCCCGTCTGGACGAGATGCGGCCGGGCCAGGAGGTCACGGTGCGGCGCTCGGACGGGTCGGCGGCGGTGTTCGAGGTCAACTCGGTGGAGACCTTCGACAAGGACCGGTTGCCTGCGCAGCGGGTCTACGGCGATTACAGCCGACCCTCGCTGCGGCTGATGACCTGCGGCGGCAAGTGGCTCGGCACGGAGGAGGGTTACGAGGACAACATCGTCGTCTTCGCCTCCCTCGTCACCGCCCGCGAGGCCTAGGCGCCCGGGCTCACGCCGCCTGTGCCGTGCCGGCCGGCTCGGCGGGGGCGGCGGGCAGGTCCAGCCAGTCCGTCCAGCGGGGGTCGGGGGTCCGGTGGCCGAGCACCCGCCAGGCCACCCCGCGCGGGGCGGCGGGTGCGGTGTGCAGCCGCCAGCCGAGCTCGGCCGGGGTCTTGTCGCCCTTGCTGTGGTTGCACTTGGCGCAGGCGGCCACCACGTTGTCCCAGGCGTGCAGGCCGCCGCGGCTGCGGGGGAAGACGTGGTCGATGGTCTCGGCGGAACCGCGGCAGTAGGCGCAGCGGCCGCCGTCACGGGCGAAGACCGCGCGGCGCGACAGGCCGACATGGGTGCGGTACGGAACCTTCACGTAACGCGTGAGGCGGACCACGGAAGGGACCGGGAGAGTGTGATGCGCGCTGTGCAGGATGCCGTCACCGTCCGAGACGCACTCGGCCTTGGCGGTGAGGACGAGGATGGTCGCCCGACGCACTGATACGACGCACAGCGGCTCGTATGTTGCGTTCAGCACCAACGCGGAAGAGCCAACCGTGGGTCGTATGTCAGGCATCGCGATCACCCTTCCGGTGTCAGTTGCTGAAGACCGCTCCCATAGCCCATGCGTGTGTGATGTGGGCCTCGTCGAACGGGACCCGTGCGCCAATAGTCCCTGATGAATAACCAAATTGCGAGCACAATCTGTGGCCTCGCGGTAAACGTCTGAGGTCTCGGACAGCCGGAACCGGTACCTTGAGTTCCCGTGTTCCCCTTAGCGGCTCCGGCCTCTCCCACCCCGACCCCCTCCGACGTCTACGTGACGCCGGTCTGCGACTCCGACGTGCTGTGCAGCCGGATCCTGGAGTGGAGCAACGGCAACGAGTGGCTCGCCACGAGCAGTTACGTGGTCCTGATCAAACCCCTGCGGATCATCGGCATCATCCTGGTGGCGATGCTGATCCGGTGGCTGCTGCACCGCGGCATCTCCCGGCTGGCCACGACCACCTCGCGGGCCTCCATGCCGGCGCTGCTCAAGCCGCTCAAGGAGAAGGTGACGGTCACCGCCGAGGAGGGCACGTTCATCCCCGAGCGGCGGCGGCAGCGAGCGGAGGCGATCGGCTCGGTGCTGCGCAGCTTCGTCAGCGCCATCGTCTTCACCATGGCCGCCCTGCTGGTGATGGGTGAGCTCGGCTTCAACCTGGCGCCGCTGCTGGCCAGCGCCGGCATCGTCGGCGTGGCCCTCGGTTTCGGCGCGCAGAGTCTCGTCAAGGACCTGATCGCCGGCCTCTTCATGCTCCTGGAGGACCAGTACGGGGTGGGCGACACCGTCGACCTCGGCGAGGCCACCGGCGTGGTGGAGAGCGTCGGCCTGCGGATCACCACGGTCCGCGACGCCCGGGGCGTGCTCTGGTACATCCGCAACGGCGAGATCGTCCGGGTCGGCAACAAGAGCCAGGGCTGGGCGATGGTGGTGATCGACATCCCGATCGGCTTCGTCAACTCGGAGGAGGCGATCGCGGTGCTGAAGACCGCGGCCGAGCAGGTGGCGCACGATCCCGAGCACGAGACCGGCTTCCTGGAGCCGCCGGACGTGATCGGTGTCGAGCAGCTCACCGTGGACGGCGCGGTGATCCGCACCATCGCCAAGACCACCGCCGACAGCCAGATCGCGATCCAGCGCGACCTGCGCCGGGCGCTGACCGAGTCGCTCGAGTCGACCGGCCTGTCCGAGCGGATCGCCGCGTCTCGGCTGCTGCCGCGCAGCGCGGTCCCGCCGGCCTGGCTCGGCGGTGGCGCCTCCTCGTCGGAACAGCCGCCGGCCGGCCAGTCCGGCGGCGCGACCTAGGATGGGATCGTGACCGCACCGACCTTCTTCGACGCCGTCGGCGGCGAGCCCACGTTCCGGCGCCTGGTGGACACGTTCTACGAGGGCGTCGCGGCGGATCCGCTGCTGAAGCCGATGTATCCCGAGGAGGACCTGGGACCGGCCGCCGACCGCCTGACCCTCTTCCTGATGCAGTACTGGGGCGGCCCGAGCACGTATTCGGACGCGCGGGGCCATCCCCGGCTGCGGATGCGGCACGCGCCGTACCGGGTCGACGAGGCCGCGCGGGACGCCTGGCTGCACCACATGCGGGTGGCGGTCGACTCTCTCGGCCTGCCCGAGGAGCACCGCGCCACCCTCTGGGACTACCTGGAACGGGCCGCCTACTTCATGGTCAACACGGAGCCCGCTCACTGACAGTGACGCATGCGGCGATGATTCGTTGATCGGATTGTCACTCGCAATCCCCGGGGAGCCGCCTCATGCGCCGTCGCCTGCTCGCTGCCGCCGCCGTCGCGGCCGTCGCCGTACCGGCGACGACCGGAGCAATGCCCGCCGGCGCCGACACCTACCACCCGACGGTGGTGTCCGCCGATCCGGTCGACTTCACCCCGCACGTGCTGGACGGGACGGTGTGGTCGCTGGCGGTGGTCGGCGACACGGTGGTGGTCGGCGGGGCGTTCAACAAGGTCTCGGACAGCAGCCGGCGGTTCACGTTCGAGCGCAAGAACATCTTCGCCTTCGGGTTGCACGACGGCGTGATCCGGGCGTTCGCCCCGGAGGTGGACGGCGCGATCTACTCGCTGGCGCCCGGGCCCGACCACTCGGTCTACATCGGTGGGGCGTTCAAGACCGTCAACGGGCAGGGGCAGCGGGCGGTGGCGCGGGTCTCGCTGCGCGACGGCGGCCGGTACCCCTCGTTCAACCCGCGGATGAACTGGGGTGACGTCCGAGGGCTGGTCACCCGGGGCGAGCGGCTGTACGTGGGCGGGACGTTCTCGGCCATCAACGGGGTGCCGCGGGTGGGGCTGGCACGGCTCAACGCGTACACCGGGGTGGTGGATCAGGGGTTCGACGCGCGGCTGGCCGGGCCGGGGCTGAAGCGGACCCGGGTGGAGCACTTCGACGTCTCGACCGACGGCCGGAAGCTGATCGCGGTGGGCGCTTTCCTGAAGTCGGGGACGGCGGACCGGACGCAGATCGCCCTGTTCGACGTCGGCGGGCCGGGAGCGGCGCTGACCGGCTGGTACACCGACGCGTTCAAGCCGGCCTGCATGAAGGGCTTCGACACGTACCTGCGGCAGGTGAAGTTCTCGCCGGACGGGTCGTACATCGTGGTGGCGGCCACCGGGCGGGCGTCGTCGGCGCAGAAGCTGTGCGACTCGGCGGCGCGGTTCGAGACCCGGACGGCCGGGCCGCAGAACCCGACGTGGGTGCAGCGGACCGGTGGGGACTCGCTGTACGCGGTGGCGATCACCGGGCCGGCCGTCTACCTCGGCGGGCATCAGCGGTGGTTCGACAACCCGTACGGCACGGACGGCAACGGGCCCGGCCCGGGTGCGGTCTCCCGTCCCGGGATCGGCGCCGTCAACCCGAACACCGGCAAGGCCCTGGAGTGGAATCCCACCCGGTCGCGCGGCGTCGGGGTCCGGGCCTTCCTGGTGACCGAGGGCGGCCTGCTGGTCGGCTCGGACACCGATCAGCTGGGCCGCGAGTACCACGGCAGGATCGGCATGTTCCCGCTGCGCTGAGCCCGGTCCCGGCTGGTTGTCCCTGCTGTCTCAACGGCGTTGAGACAGCAGGGAGAACCAGCCGGATCGGACCGTCAGAGCAGAGCGCCCTCGTCGTGGAGCCAGTCCACGAAGGAGGTCGCCACGGCTGCGCCGCAGTCGAGCAGCTCGACCAGGAGGGTGTCGTGGACCCCGGCCGCGAGCGGGACCTGCAGCTCCGCGTAGATCGGGAGCTGCCCCCGCTCGGTGGGATCACCGACGTAGGCCTTGCAGAACCGGCGCGTGTGATTCCACTCGTTCACCACCCGGTAGGCGCGGTCCGCCCAGTCCGGAGGGACCGTCGCGTGCGGACGGGCCCGCATCACGAGGATCTCGTCGTCCGGTCCCTCCAGGGTGAACAGCACGGCGTGCCGCTCCCACATGGCCAGCAGGCTGCCCCCGCCGTCGGCCAGGAACCGGATGTCGAGCGCGTCGAGCGCCTTGCCGACCCGCGCCAGCTGCACCGGCATGACCGGATCGGACGAGCCGGACGAGCCGGCCGAGGACAAGTCGGACGGAACCCCGGAGCGACCCGGCTCACGCTGGGCCGGGACACCGACGCGGACGGCACCCTGCACCGCCACCTCGCCACCGGCATCCGGCTGGGCGCTGCCCGCCGCCGATCCCGGACGCCATGACCACCACGGCATCGTGTGCACCTCACTCCCCAACGGACCCCATGCTGGACGTTGCAGTGGACCCGAGGGCCGACGGTACCCGCAGCCTCCGCGAAGGTCATCCCCCCAACGGGAGGGCGGGACCGGATGAAGGATGCAAGGTCACCCTTTCGGGTTACCTGCCATCGGCATAACAGTCAATTTGTGAACGCTCTGTCTCCACGCCACTCCATATGGTGCGGAAATTCCCACCCAGCCGCCGGCGACGCGTACCCGCGCCTCGACCGGATCAGCGTCCCGCGGGCCGAGGAAACCCATCCGGGCGACCGCCTGCACGAGCCGCTGGGAGATCCGCACCGGCTCGCCGGAGTCCGGAGTGACCACCAGCGCCACGTGATCGAGGAGGGCGTCACGGACCGCGCGCTGCCCGATCGCGCGGCCGGCCATCCCGCCGGCGGCGACCTCGCGCAGGGTCCCGGCCGCGGCGGCGGCCAGGCGGGCCAGTTCGGCTCCGGACACCGATTCGACGGCCCGGCTGGCGGGCGGCGGCAGCGGCCACCGCCACTCGGTGTCCCGCCGGTCCGGCAGGGTGTCGCCACTGCCGGCCAGAACGGCCAGCAGCGCCGCCGCCGACACCGTGGCGTCGCCCGGCCCGGGCCCGGCCACCTCACGGGTGACCAGGACGTCCCAGGGCAGGCTGGCCCAGAGCGCGGTCCGCCCGCCGGAGGACCGGAGACGGACCGGCGCGGCCGGGTCGAGCCGGGTGAGCCGGGCCAGGAACGCGCCCGCGTCGGGGATACCGAGCAGGCCGTGCGAACTCATGACCGATCCTCGGGCGGCGTGTACGGCTTGAGGAAGTCCTTCTCCGCGGCGGAGAGCCGGCGGGGATGGCCGTTGGCGAGGTGGTACGGCACACAGACCGACTGGGCCCGGCTGGCCAGCACACCGTCGTCGAACAGCTCGTAGGAGACGGTGAACGACGCCGCCCGCAGCTCGGAGACCCACATCTCGATGCGGACCGGGTCCCCGAAGTCGACCGGCCGCAGATAGTCGATCTCGTGCCGGGCGATCACGATGCCCTCCTCGAAGGAGCCCAGGCCGTGTGCCCGGGCCCCGACGAAGAACATCGCCACGCGCGCCTCCTCGTACAGGGTGAGGAAGCGCGCGTTGTTGACGTGCCCGTACGCGTCCATGTCGGACCAGCGCAAGGACACGTCATAGACGAAACGATCAGTCACGAGTCAGCTTGCGGTAGGTCACCCGGTGCGGCCGGGCGGCCTCCGCGCCGAGGCGGTCGATCTTGTTCTTCTCGTACGCCTCGAAGTTGCCCTCGAACCAGAACCACTTGTCCGGGTCCTCCTCGGTGCCCTCCCACGCGAGCATGTGGGTGGCGACCCGGTCGAGGAACATCCGGTCGTGGGAGATGACCACGGCGCAGCCCGGGAACTCCAGCAGCGCGTTCTCCAGGCTGGAGAGCGTCTCGACGTCCAGGTCGTTGGTCGGCTCGTCGAGCAGGATCACGTTGCCGCCGATCTTCAGCGTCATCGCGAGGTTGAGCCGGTTGCGCTCACCGCCGGACAGCACCTTCGTCGGCTTCTGCTGGTCCGGGCCCTTGAAGCCGAAGGCCGCCACGTACGCCCGGGACGGCATCTCGACCTTGCCGACCATCATGTGGTCGAGACCGTCGGAGACGACCTCCCACACCGTCTTGGTGGGGTCCAGGCCGGCGCGGCTCTGGTCCACGTACGACAGCTTGACGGTCTCACCGATGCGCACCGAGCCGTCGTCCGGCTTCTCCAGCCCGACGATGGTCTTGAACAGGGTGGTCTTGCCGACGCCGTTCGGGCCGATGATGCCGACGATGCCGTTGCGGGGCAGCGAGAACGACAGATCATCGATGAGCGTACGTCCGTCGAAGCCCTTGGTCAGGCCGCTGGCCTCGATGACGGTGTTGCCCAGACGCGGGCCCGGCGGGATCTGGATCTCCTCGAAGTCCAGTTTCCGGGTCTTCTCGGCCTCGGCGGCCATCTCCTCGTACCGGTCGAGCCGGCTCTTGCTCTTGGTCTGCCGGGCCTTGGCGTTGGACCGCACCCACTCGAGCTCCTCGGAGAGGCGCTTCTTCATCTTGGCGTCCTTGCGGCCCTCGACGGAGAGACGCGCGGCCTTCTTCTCCAGGTACGTGGAGTAGTTGCCCTCGTAGCCGATCGCCCGGCCGCGGTCCAGCTCGAGGATCCAGCCGGCCACGTTGTCCAGGAAGTACCGGTCGTGGGTGATCGCCAGGACGGTGCCGGCGTACTTGGCCAGGTGCTGCTCCAGCCAGCTCACGCTCTCGGCGTCCAGGTGGTTGGTGGGCTCGTCGAGCAGCAGCAGGTCGGGTGCCTCGAGCAGCAGCTTGCAGAGGGCGACCCGGCGGCGCTCACCACCGGAGAGCTGGGTGACGTCGGCGTCCGGCGGCGGGCAGCGCAGCGCGTCCATCGCCAGCTCGAGCTTGGAGTCGACGTCCCACGCGTCGAGGTGGTCGAGCTCCTCCTGGAGCTTGCCCATCTCGTCCATCAACTCGTCGGAGTAGTCGGTGGCCATCTGCTCGGCGATCGCGTTGAACCGCTCGAGCTTGGCCTTCGTCTCCGCAACGGCCTCCTCGATGTTGCCGAGGACGGTCTTGGAGTCGTTCAGCGGGGGCTCCTGGGCCAGCATGCCGACGGTGTAGCCGGGCATCAGCCGGGCCTCGCCGTTGCTGGTCTTGTCGAGCCCCGCCATGATCTTGAGCAGGCTGGACTTACCGGCGCCGTTCGGGCCGACGACACCGATCTTGGCGCCCGGCAGGAAGCTCAGCGTCACATTGTCGAGCACGACCTTGTCGCCGTGCGCCTTGCGCGCCTTTTCCAGGACGTAGATGTACTGGGCCACGGTGTGCCCTACCTCCGAGATCGTGGATTTGTCGGTGCCGTAATCAAAGGACAATCTTTCCAGGTACCCCGCCGGAAGCGAACGGCAACCCCGGGTGCGTCACTCCGGCACGGCCTCCTCGACCCGGGAGGCGCCGTCGAGGGCGGTGATGCGCAGCCGCGCGCTGTTGACCGAGAAGACCTTGCCGTCGACCGCTGTGGCGGTGTAACCCCCGCGGCCGTCGGGCTGGGCGTTGTGCAGGAAGAGAGCGGTCGTGTTCTCCACCCAGTCGGCCCGGCTGCCCCGGTTGGCGTGATAGTAGAAGCTCCCGGCCTGGTCCTGGCAGATCCACACCTCGGACTTCTTCGTCTTGAGGTAGAGGACCCGGCGCAGTTCCCCGACGGCGCCGGCCCGCTCGCCCGCCGTCTGGGTCTCGGGAATGCACGGTTCCTTGCCGACGAGCTTGACCGGCGGCCCCGACGGGTACTCCGAAGGGAAGTCCGACGCCGAGTCCGACGGCACCGGCTCGCTCGCGCGCTCGCGCTGCTCGGCGAGCAGATAACCGCCGACCATGCCCACGATCGTCAGCAACACCGTGGCGATCACCACAGGGAAGAACAACGGCTGCCGTCGCTGGGAATGATCATCGTGCGGGGTCACCGGCACAGGATGGCACCCCGGCCCAACCCGGTCCATCACGGTCCGTTCGGCCCGCTGGCCGAGGGCGGTGAGGAAGCGAGAGCTTACCCACAGTAGGCTCACGTTGGGAACAGAAACCACTCGGAGGTGTACTCAGCGTGGCCCAACGAAGTTCCTTCGTCGTCGTCGCCAACCGTCTGCCCGTGGACGAGGTCACGACGCCGGACGGTGATAAGCAGTGGCGGCCCAGTCCGGGCGGCCTGGTCACGGCCCTGCATCCGGTCCTCACCGAGCACCACGGCACCTGGATCGGGTGGGCCGGCGGGACCGGTGACGCGCCCGAGCCCTTCGATCTCGAGGGCATCCACATCCACCCGGTTCCGCTCAGCGGCGAGGAGCTGGAACGCTACTACGAGGGCCAGTCCAACGCGACGATCTGGCCGCTCTACCACGACGCCGTCGAGACCCCGGCTTACAAGCGGCGCTGGCGGGAGACCTACCGCGTGGTCAACCACCGGTTCGCCCAGGCCGCGGCGCAGGTCGCCGACGAGGGCGCCACCGTCTGGGTGCAGGACTACCAGCTCCAGCTGGTGCCGTCCATGCTCCGGGAGATGCGTCCCGACCTGCGGATCGGGTTCTTCCTGCACATCCCGTTCCCGCCGATCGAGCTGTTCATGCAGATGCCGTTCCGGGCCGAGATCCTGCGTGGCCTGCTCGGCGCCGACCTGGTCGGTTTCCAGCAGAAACTGGCCGCGCAGAACTTCGTCCGGCTGGCCCGGCACCTGCTCGGCCTGCGGTACGAGGGCCAGTCGATCCAGGTCGACGGGCGCAAGGTCAAGGCCGGCGCGTTCCCGATCAGCATCGACACGCGGGAGATGGAGCGGCTGGCCGCCGATCCCTCGGTACAGGCCCGGGCCAAGCAGATCCGCGCCGAGCTGGGCGATCCGAAGACGGTGATCCTCGGCGTCGACCGGCTCGACTACACCAAGGGCATCGAGCTGCGCCTCAAGGCGTTCCGCGAGCTGCTCGCCGACGGCAAGCTCAACGTCGGCGACGCGGTGATGATCCAGGTCGCCACGCCGAGCCGGGAGCGCGTCGAGCACTACCAGACCCTGCGGGTGAAGGTGGAGCGCGAAGTCGGCCGGATCAACGGCGAGTTCGGCAAGGTCGGCACCCCGGCCGTGCACTACCTGCACCAGTCGGTCGACAAGCAGGAACTGGCCGCGATGTACGCGGCGGCCGACGTGATGATGGTGACCCCGCTGCGCGACGGGATGAACCTGGTCGCCAAGGAGTACATCGCCTGCCGCGGTGACTCGGGCGGCGCGCTGGTGCTCAGCGAGTTCGCCGGGGCGGCCACCGAGCTGCGGCAGTCGTTCCTGTGCAACCCGCACGACCCCGACGGGGTGAAGGACGCCCTGCTCCGGGCGATCAACGCCGAGCCGGCCGAGCTCAAACGCCGGATGCGGGTCATGCAGCGCCACCTGCGGACCCACGACGTGTCCCGGTGGGCCAAGACGTTCCTGGACGAGCTGGGCGTCGGCGAGACCTCGGACGACTCCGAGGGCTGAGGCCGGCGTTCGGGCGCCGGGCCGGCTTCGGCCCGGCGCCTTCTCGCTCCGGTACGGGTACGCGCCCGCCGGTCAGCCGGCGGCCGGGGTGAACTGCTCCCCCACCGTGACCACGTCACCGATCACGACCACCGCCGGCGGGCGGATCCCGGACGCCGCCGTCTCCTCCGCGACCGCCGCGAGCGTGCTGATCAGCGACCGCTGGTGGGCCGTGGAACCCTCCTGCACCACCGCGACCGGCGTGCTCGCCGCCTTGCCCTCGGCGATCAGCCGCTCGGCGATCACCGGCAGGTTCTTCAGGCCCATCATCAGCACGACCGTGCCGCGCAGCCGGGCCACCGCCGCCCAGTCGACGAGCGACTCCGGGTGGTCCGGCGGGATGTGCCCGGAGATCACCGTGAACTCGTGCGCCACCCCACGATGGGTGACCGGGATGCCGGCCAGCGCGGGCGCCGCGATCGAACTGGTCACCCCGGGCACCACCAGCACCGGGATCCCGGCCTGGGCGCAGGCCAGCGCCTCCTCGCCGCCGCGGCCGAAGACGAAGTTGTCGCCGCCCTTGAGCCGCACCACGAACCTGCCCTGCGAGGCCCGGTCCACCAGGATCCGGTTGATCTCCTCCTGGGCGGCCTGCGGACCGTACGGGATCTTCGCGGCGTCGATCAGCTCGACCTCGGGACGCAACTCACCGAGCAGCATGCCGGGCACCAGCCGGTCGGCGACCACCACGTCGGCGGCGGCCAGCAGCCTGCGGCCCTTCACGGTGATCAGCTCGGGGTCGCCGGGGCCGGCGCCGACCAGGGCCACGCCCTTGAGCTCGGGGCTGGCCGGCGGGGTCGCCTCCAGCACGTTCGCCACCATGTCGCGGACCGCCATCGCCCGGCGACGGTCGCCGCCGTCGGTGACCGCCACGGTGACCTGGCCGTGCCGGGTGACGGCCGGGGTCCAGGCGGTGGCGGCGTCGCGGTCGTCCGCCCGTACGCAGAAGATGTGGTGAACCTCGGCCGCCACGCTGACCTGGGCCGCCGCCTCCGGGTCGTCGACCGCCACCTGGACCAGCCAGGCGCCCACGACGTCCGTCGGCGCGAAGCGCCGCGGCGTCCACACCGCGCGCCCGGCGTCGACGTGCCCCTGAAGGGTGGGGGTGAGCTCGGGGGACACGATCTCGACCGCGGCGCCGGCCGCGATCAGGGCCGGCACCCGGCGGGTGGCGACCGAACCGCCACCGACCACCAGCACACGGCGTCCCTCGAGGCGCAGCCCGAGTGGATAGATGCTCATTTCTCCGAAACTCCCGCCGAGTCGAACGTCGCCACCTCGTGCAGCACGCGCACCGCGGCCGCCACGACGGGCAGGGCAAGCACCGCGCCGCTCCCCTCGCCCAGGCGCATGCCCAGGTCGAGCAGCGGCTCCAGGCCGAGGTGGGCGAGGGCGACGCTGGCCCCGGGCTCGGCGGAACGGTGCCCGGCGACCATCGCGGCCACCGAGTCGGGGGCGAACGCGGCCGCGGTCACCGCGGCCGACACCGCGATCACCCCGTCGACGATCACCGGAACGCGGCGCGCGGCGGCGCCCAGGATGAAACCGGCCAGAGCGGCGTGCTCCAGACCGCCGACCGCGGCGAGCACACCCAGCGGGTCGGCCGGGTCGGGCCGGTGCCGCTCCAGCGCGGCCGTCACCACGGAGATCTTGTGGGCCAGGGTCGCGTCGTCGATGCCGGTGCCCCGACCCGTCGCGACGTCTGCCGAGACGCCGGTGAACGCGGCGATCAGCGCGGCCGCCGGGGTCGTGTTGGCGATCCCCATGTCCCCGGTGAGCAGCGCTCTCGCGCCCTGCTCCACGAGCGTCTCGGCGACCCGGATGCCGATCTCGACAGCCGCGAGCGCCTCCTCGCGGGTCAGCGCCGGGCCGGCCGTCATGTCCCGGGTCCCGCGGCGCACGTTGGCGTCCAGCAGGTTCGGGCCGCCGTGCAGCGGGATCGCCACCCCGACGTCGACCACCATGACGTCCGCGCCGGCCTGGCGAGCGAACGCGTTCACCACCGCGCCGCCGGCCACGAAGTTCGCCACCATCTGCGCGGTGACCTCCTGCGGCCACGGGGTCACGCCCTGCGCGTGCACGCCGTGATCGCCGGCGAAGACCGCGACCGTGGCCGGCTGCGGCAGCGGCGGCGGGCACACCCCGGCCAGACCGGCCAGGCGCACCGACAGCTCCTCCAGGGCGCCCAGCGAACCGGCCGGCTTGGTCAGCCGGGCCTGCAGGTCCCGGGCGGCGGTCATCGCCGCGTCGTCGGCCGGCCGGATGGCGGCCAGCGTGGTCTCCAGCGTCACGGTCGCTCCTCGATCACTTCGCTCAGAGTCTGCACGAATCCGTCTGTGGTGGCAGTGTCGCGCACCGCAATCCGCAGCCAGTCCGGGCCCAGCCCCGGGAAGGTGTCGCCACGGCGTACCGCATAGCCACGTTCGCGCAGCTCAACGCGTAGGTGATCGGCAGCTGGGAGGCGTACCGGAACGAAAGCGGACGCCGGATCGCCGGGAACCGTGACGCTCGGCACTCGCCGCAGCCGTTCCACCAGATGGGCACGCTCCGCCGCGAGCCCCGCGGCGATCTCCCGTTCGGCCGCGACCGCGACCGGGGAGGCGCACGCGGTCGCCGCGGCGAGCGCCGGGGTGGAGACCGCCCAGAGCGGGCGGGCGGCGGCCAGCCGGGGCAGCAGCCCGGCCGGCCCGAGCAGGTAGCCGATCCGCAGCCCGGCCAGGCCCCAGGTCTTGGTCAGGCTGCGCAGCACCACCAGGCCGGGCAGGTCCCGGCGCCCCGCGAGCGACTCCGGCTCGCCCGGCACGCCCGGCCGGTAGGTGGTGTCGGCGAACGCCTCGTCCACCACCAGGACCCGGCCCGGGCGGGCCAGTTTCGCGATGTCGGCGGCCGGGTGCAGAACCGACGTCGGGTTCGTCGGGTTGCCCACGAACACCAGATCGGAGTCCTCCGGGACCAGGCCCGGATCGAGCCGGAAGCCGTCCTCCTCGCGCAGGATCACCCGTTCCACCTGATGGCCGGCGTTGCGCAGCGCGGCCTCCGGCTCGGTGAACTGCGGGTGCACCACGACCGGGCGCCGGGCACCGCGCAGGGCCTGCGCGAGCAGCACGAACGCCTGGGCGGCGCCGGCGGTCAGCAGCACCTCGGCCGGGTCCCGGCGGTGCCGGCCCGCGACGGCCGCGGTCGCCTTCGTCTCGTCGGGGTACGCCGCGAGCGCGCCCAGTGACTCGGTGATCGGATCCGCCAGCCACCGGGGCATGGCCTGGCGCCGCACGTTGACCGCGAGATCGATCAGGCCCGCCCCCACCTCGGCGTCGCCGTGATGATCAAGGTCGAAACTCATGGGGTCAGCATGCCCGACCCTCGAACCCTCCCTCATGCCGCCTTACTTCGGCCGTTCCGTCCGAACATGAGGGGTTTTGTCATACCTTCTTAGGGTGACGAGCCGACGCCTCACCGTAGCCGGAAGAGTCGCCCTCCTGATCCGCGCCGGGCTCATCGCGGGCCTGGTCATCGCCGGCCTCTCCTATCCCTTCACGGCCCTCGCCGGGATGGGGGTCAAGGCCGGCAGCGAAGCGCTGGAAGGCATGCCCGAACAACTCACCGAGACACCACCCGCCCAGACCACCTACGTGTACGCCAGCGACGGCAAGACCCTGCTCACCCTGTTCTACGACGAACACCGCAAACACGTCGGCCTGGCCGACATGTCGCCGCACGTGATCAAGGCGATCGTGGCGTCCGAGGACTCCCGCTTCTACGAGCACAACGGCGTCGACGCCAAAGGGGTGGCCCGCGCCTTCGTCGCCAACCAGCAGGCCGGCGGCGTCTCCCAGGGCGCGTCCACGCTGACCATGCAATACGTCCGGATGGCGCTGCGCGACAGCGCACGAACCCCGCGCGAAGCCCTGGAAGCCACCGAACAGACCGCCACCCGCAAACTGCGCGAGATGCGGCTCGCCATCGAGGTCGAACACCGGCTCAGCAAGAACGAGATCCTCGAGCGGTACCTGAACGCCGCCTACTACGGGCACCGCGCGTACGGCATCTACGCCGCGTCCCAGGTCTTCTTCTCCAAGTCGCCCCGCGATCTCACCCTCGTCGAAGCGGCACTGCTGGCCGGACTCGTCAAGGCGCCGTCCGCGTACGATCCGGCGACCAAGGACCAGAAGGCCGCCCTGGACCGGCGCAACTACGTCATCGACCGGATGCGCGAAATGAACGCGATCACCGCCGAACAGGCCGCCTCGGCGCGCAAGACGAAGATCAGACTGAAGCTGTACACCCCGCCGAACGACTGCGTCTCGGTCGCGCCCCGCCACAACGACTGGGGCTTCTTCTGCGACTACTTCAAGAACTGGTGGCGCGAACAGCCGGCCTTCGGCCGCAACCCGCAGGAACGCGAGGAGAATCTGCGGCGCGGCGGCTACCGGGTGATCACCTCGATCGACCCCGAGATCCAGCGGTACGCCATGGAACACGTACTCGACAAAGAAGGCCGCAACAGCTCCATCGCGCACGGACAGGTCGTCATCCAGCCGGGCACCGGCCGGGTGCTGAGCATGGCCGTCAACCGGCGGTACTCCCTCGACCAGGAAGAGAACGGCAGGCACAGCGACCGGTCGCTCGACGACGTCAAAGGCAACTACCCCAACACCGTCAACCCGCTGCTCGGCGGCGGCGACATGGCCGGTTACCAGGCCGGATCCACGTTCAAGATCTTCACGATGCTGGCCGCGCTGGAAGCCGGGATGCCACTGTCCACCTCCTTCTACTCACCGCCGCGGTACGTCAGCCGGTACATCACCGCGCCCGGGCCCGCCACCTGCGGCGTCCACTGGTGCCCCAAGAACTCCACCGCGTCGATGACCGGCACCCAGACCATGTGGAGCGGATTCGGCAAATCGGTGAACACGTACTTCGTTCAACTCGAGGAGAAGGTCGGCGCCGAGAAGGCCGTACAGATGGCGGAACGGCTCGGACTGCGCTGGCGCACCGCCGTCGACAAACGGCTCGCCCGAAAGGAGAACGCCTCCGAGTGGGGCGCCTTCACCCTCGGCGTCAGCGACGCCACCCCCGTCGAGATGGCGAACGTCTTCGCCACCCTCGCCGCCGACGGCCGGCACTGCCAGCCCCTGCCGGTGACCAGCATCCGCACCCCGGACGGCTCCAACGCCCTCCACCAGGGACGACTCGTCGCCGCGCCACGCTGTGACCAGGCCGTCAAGGTGAACGTGGCCCGCGCCGCCACCGACGCGGCCCGCTGCGTCACCGGTTACGGCGCGGCCCGCGGCGGCTGCGGCGGCTGGGGCACGTCGGAGATGGTCTACCGCACACTGGGCCGTCCGGTCGCCGGCAAGAGCGGAACCACCGACGGCAACAAGACCGCCTGGTTCAGCGGTTACACCCCACAACTGGCGGCCGCCGCCTTCGTCGCCGACCCCGACAACCCGGAACATCTGGTCGGTGTCGGCCGCTCCACCATCTCGAAATACACCGTCGCCGAAACCCTGCGCGACGCTCTCGAAGGCGTCCCGGAGCAGGACTTCCAGCCGCCCTCCGACAAGCTCGTCTGGGGCTGACCCCGCGCCCGGGCCGCCACACCGCACCCCACGGGCCACCGCGCCCGCCCGCCGCCCGGGCAGATGCCGCATGACAGGCACTGCGACCCGGCCCGGCCTGGCCCGTCTTCCCGGCCAGGCCGGGCCGGGCTCGCTTTCCCTGGCCCGGCCAGGCCGTTCCCGGCTCGGCTCGTCTCCTGGACCGGGAGCCCCGGCCGTTCCCGGCTCGGCTCGCCTCCTGGACCGGGAGCCCAGGCCGTTCCCGGCTCGGCTCGTCTCCTGGACCGGGAGCCCAGGCCGTTCCCCGCTCGGCTCGCCTCCTGGACCGGGTGGGGTGGACGGTCTACTCCCGCACCGGGTGGCGGGAGGGGGTGGGGTGGCGTGGACGGCGCCAGGATGGGTCGCGGCCGGCCATACCCAGAGCCTGGGCCAGCAACTCCTCCTCCGGTGCGACCGGGACCCGGGGCCCGAACAGGCCGGGGGTGCCGTCGGCCGGGCCCTGGGCGAGGAACTCGACGAGCACCTCCAGCGCCCGCGGGTCGGCCGCGTAGTCCTGGCCGGTGGCACGGGCCAGATCCCACCCGTGCATCACCAGCTCGGTCATCGCCACCGCGCCCATCGCGGTGGCCGGCATGGTCACGCCGCCGGCCCGGGCCGTGCCGGTCCAGGCGTGCGGGTCCTTCCACGCGGTGGCGAGGTCGGCGAGCACAACCGGCAGACGGCTGCGCCAATGCCGGGACAGGTGCTCAGCGGATGGCTCCGGCGGTGGGCCGCCGGCGCCGTCGCGTTTGCGGGCGGCCATCGTGAAGGCGGAGGCCAGTCCCATCAGATGATCGAGCAGGGTCGCGACCGGCCAGCCCGGGCAGGGAGTCGGCGCGGTGAGGTCACGGTCGTCGACCCCCAGCAACAGGGCTCTGATCTGACGAACCGGCGGGTCGAAATCCAGCGGCACACGGTCGGCCACGATCTCCTCCTTCGGTTGTCGTATGCCTCACGGTACGAGGGGGGTACGACAACTTCCGGGCACGCGATCGCGCTTTCGCACGCTGGATCGTTTCCGGTGCCGCGCCAGGTCACCCGGCCACCCACAGGTGGCGCCCGGACCCGTGCTTTCGGCGGTGACGGCTCATGGCGCCGCGGTCCGTGACCCGCCACCACGGAGGGTGTGGACGGTGCGGGTCAGCGCACGGGCATGTCGTGGGGATGGCCGTCCGAAGGCGGCGTGTTGGGGCCGGAGGAGTCGCCGGAGCCGGACGGTGCCGCGGGCGGCAGGATCTGGCCGGAGATGGCGACGCCGGAATCCGGTTGGTTGGTCGTGATCTGGATCTGGGGCAGGGCGCCGGTCGGCAGGATGTGACCTTGCGGGCCGCCCTGGGCCTGGTGCGACGGCATTCCCTGACCGGGACCGCCGAAGGACATCGGGCCGGGTGGCATGCCGGGGCTGGTGGGCAGACCCGGAGCCGGCATCACCTGGGTCGGCGCTCCGTTGTCGGGGGTCTCCGGGCCAGGGGCCGCCGACATACCGGCGTCCGGGAAGCTGGAGACCGGCATGCCGGAACCCGGCATGCCGAATCCGGGGCCGACACCCTGTCCCACGGGAACGTTGCGGGCCGAGCCGTTCGGCCCGGAGCCGTGGCCTGGCAGCATGTCGAACGGGAAGCCGCCAGGGCCTTGACCGGGCGGCATGTCGAACGGCGAGCCGCCGGGGCCCTGGCCGGGCGGCATGTCGAAGGGTGATCCGGACGGCCCGGGACGCTGCGGCATGTCGTACGGCGAGCCGTTCTGACCGGGAGGCATGCCATAGGAGGGGCCGGGGCCCTGGCCGGGGAGCATGCCGGTCGGCACCGGCTGCGGCGGCCTCGGCGGACCCGGCACAGCCGGCGAGCCCTGGACCGGGGGCATGCCCGACGGCTGCCCGCCCGGTCCGCCTTGGCCGCCCGGTCCGCCCTGGGTGGGAGGCATCGCCGGGTGACCTGCGGGTGAACCGGAGTGCATGCCGTTCTGCGAGCCGTGTGAGTTCGGGGAGCTCTGCGGGCCGTGCAAGCTCGGGGCATGGAAGCTCTGCGGGGCCTGCGAGGGCTGAGTGCCCTGCGGGCCGGCGTGTGCGGCGGAGACCAGGCGGCGGGCGATCTCCGGGGCGGCGGCCCAGTGCAGGGCGAGCTGCGAGGCGTGGACCTGGCGCCAGACGAAGCCCTCCGGGTTGCCGCCGGACCAGGTCCAGGCCGGGTTGGCGCCGTGCCGAGGGGTGACCACCGCGCGGTGCTGCTTGTAGCCGGTGATCCGGGCGCCGGCCGGGGCCAGCACCGATGTGCCGGGGGCGGTCGCCTCGCGGTAACCGGCGACGGTCTGCTCGCCGGTCGTCGCGGTCGCGTCGAGGACGCCGCACATCGGGCGGCCGTCCAGTTCCCGGCCGAGCCACGGCAGGGCGACGCCCTCGGCCACCACGGGCCAGCCGTCCCGGGCGAACTGCGCGACGGCCGCGCAGAGCCGGCGATTGGCGGAGAGCTCCTCCGCGTACCCCTCAGGAAGGCCCGCACCCACCACCAGCCCGCGCGTGCCCGGTGGCAGCACCTCATCGCGCAGAGGGTCGACGACCGCGACGTCCGCGCCCGCGGCGGTGAGCAGCTCGGCCGTCTCCACGTAGGTGTAGGGGGCGCCCTGGCCCCCAGCCAGGGCGATCAACGGCCGCTGGTCGAACCGCTCGTCACCGGCCGCTTCCGCTGGGGTCCAGAGCGGGCCGGGGATCGGCGGCGCGGACGCGGCGAGGGCCATCAACCGGTCCATGTCGAGGGAACCGGAGACGGCCTCGCCGAGGCGCCGCACCGCCCGGCCGGCCTCGACCGTCCGGTGCGCGACCGGGACCAGGCCGTGGGTGCGGGCGGGCAGCACGTTGGGAAGGTCACCGCGATGCAGGGCGCCGAGAACCGGCATGCCGATGTCGTCCATGGCGCTGCGCAGCATCTGCTCGTGCCGCTCGGAGGCGACCCGGTTCAGGATCACGCCGCCGAGATGCACCATCTCGTCGAACATCCGGAAGCCGTGCACCAGCGCGGCGAGCGAGTGGCCCATCGCGGCGACGTCGACGACGAGAACCACCGGCGCACGCAGGGCGGCCGCGACCGAGGCGGTGCCGTCGATCTCCGGCTGGCCGGTGAGACTGTCGAACAGGCCCATCGCGCCCTCGATGACGGCGACCTGGGCACCGGAGGCGCCGTGCGCGAAGAGCGGGGCGACGCGCTGCGCGCCGACCAGGCGCGGGTCCAGGTTGCGGCCGGGACGGCCGGCGGCCAACCCCAGGTACGCCGCGTCGGTGTGATCCGGGCCGACCTTGAAACCGGCCGTCGGGACGCCACGACCGCTGAGCGCGGCGAGCAGGCCCACGGCGATGGCTGTCTTGCCGTGGCCGGACGACGGCGCGCTCACGACCAGACGAGGCTGGGCGGTGATCAATGTCTCCCCCGAGGTTTCCGCAGGCGGCCGCCACGTGTTCATCGACTGCCGGATGTCGCAGACTACCTGGCTGCGGCGGGAGCCACCGCCTCGCCAGGTAGCCTCGGGGGGTGTACCGGTTCCTGCTGACCCCTCGCTGGCTGGGCGCGGCCGCGCTCACCGTCGTCGCCGCCATCGTCATGGTGATCTTGGGCAATTGGCAGTTGCACCGATACCAGGAGCGCACCGCCATCAATGAACGCGTCGACGCGGCAGCCGCCACCGACCCGGTCCCGCTGACCTCGGTGCTGGCCGCGCCGACCGCGGCGGGCACTCCGGGCGCCGGCCCGGGCGAGGCCGTGGCCTGGACAAAGGTGACCCTCACCGGTCGTTACGATCCGGCCCACGAGATCCAGGCCCGGGGGCGCACGGTCGCCAGCAAGGTCGGGTTCGAGATCCTCACGCCGCTGATCCTGGACGACGGGACGGCGGTGCTGGTGGACCGTGGCTGGGTCCCCGCGCCACCCGGTGGGGCGCTCGAGTCGCCGGTGGTCCCGGCCGTGCCGACCGGCCAGGTGACGGTCGTCGGACAGATTCACCTGTCGGAAAGTAGACCCGCTTCAGTGGAACGGCGGGACGGCCGGCTTGACACCCGGCGGATCAACCTGCCGCGGCTCGCCACCGAGCTGCCCTTCCCGGTGTACGGGGCGTACGTCCTGCTCACCGAGCAGACCCCGGCCGCCGATCCGGCGTTCGTGCAGATCCCGATCCCGCACGAGGACGCCTGGCAGAACGGTGGCTACGCGGTCCAGTGGTGGATCTTCGCGGGCATGACCTTCGTGCTGTACGGATGGCAGGCCCGCCGTGAGGCCCAGGAACGGACCGCCCAGGGCGCCGGCGACGGCGTCTCTGCCGAGCCCGGCGCCGGCTCCGTCCGGTCACGTCCGGCCAAGGCCGCCAAGCGTTCCCGCGACCGGGTGGCCGAAGCCGACGCCCGTGACCGGGTCGCTCTGGCGGACGCACGGGATCGGGTGGCGGAGGCCGATCGGCGGGCGGCGGAGGCCGCCGCGGCACGGTCCGCGACGGTGACCACGCCACGTGCGGACGACAGCGAGCGTCGTCTCGCGGCGCGGGACGACGCCGGTTAATGTCTCGGGCATGACCTTCCCGCAGGGTGACCCGTGGGGCTCGCCCACGCCCCCGCCGGAGCCGGAGAGCCGGGATCTCACCGTTCCAGCGGCGACCGGGCCGGTGATCGTGGAGATCGCCGAGATTCAGGTCACCTCCACGTCGGTGCGCACGCCGGTGGGTGATCTGCCGCTCGCCGGCTCCCGCTGGCTCGTCACCGACCACTGGATCTCGCAGCGGCGCACACCGACGTGGGCGAAGGCCGTGGCGTTCCTGGGCGTGTGCTTCACCGGCGGGCTGAGCCTGCTCCTGCTGCTCTACAAAGAGGCGATCCCGCAGGGGAACGTGCATGTCACGGTCACCAGCGGCCCGCATCAGTACGTCTCCCGCATCACGATCCGCCACGAGGACGACGTGCACACGATCAACCAGCAGGTCAACTACGTCCGGAGCCTGGCCGCCCTGTAACACCGGCGACCTTCCCGGGCCGGGCACCGACGGACTGTCCGCTGCACTCGTCATCGGTGGGCCAGCCGGGCGGCCCGGCTACTCACCGGCTCCGTCGAGACAGGCCGCCGTGCAACGACGACCCCTGCCCGTCTCCGGGTGGGGTCCGGTGGTGGTGGGCCCGGAACCGTCCCGCCCGACGAGACCCGTCCAGCCTTCTCCGCGCGAGGTGGTCCTGCCCCAAGGCCATAACGCGGCCTGCCGGCCGAAGCGATGCTCCTACGCTCCCCACAGATCTCCACACCAATTCGCGTGGAGATCTGTGATCCGATCCGAGCCGTAAGTCTCCACGCGGGCTCGTCGGTGCGTCAGGGATCAAGCTGGTGGGGGTGGGCCGGTGGGGTCGAGGGCGCGGACCGTGTCGATGGTGTCGGCTTCGGTGGCGGGTTTGTCGTCGCGGTAACGCAGGACGCGGGCGAACCGCAGGGCGACTCCACCCGGATAGCGGGGAGACCGCTGCACCCCGTCGAAGGCGATCTCGACGACCTGCTCAGGACGGACCCGGACCACCCAGCCGTCGTCGGAGACGGCGAGTTCCTTGAAGCGTTCGGTCTGCCAGCGCAACAACTCGTCGGTGAGGCCCTTGAACGTCTTGCCGAGCATCACGAACTCGCCCGTCCCCGGATCGCGGGCGCCAAGGTGCAGGTTGGACAGCCAGCCGCGGCGGCGGCCGTTGCCCCACTCGACCGCGAGGACGACCAGGTCCAGGGTGTGCCGGGGTTTCACCTTGACCCAGGCGGCGCCGCGGCGCCCGACGTCGTACGGCGCGCCGGGTGATTTGATCACCACGCCCTCCTGCCCGGCGGCCAGGGCCGCGGCGAACGAGGCGGCCGCCTCCTCCTCGTTTCCGGCCTCGGTGCGGCCGACGGTCAGGGCCTCCGGCACGGCCTCGGCCAAGGCCGCCCACCGGGTCCGGCCGGGCTCGTCCAGCAGGTCGGCGCCGTCGAGGTGCAACAGATCGAAGAAGTACGGCTGGAGGCCGCTGACCGGCGCGCCCCTGGTCGCCGCCCGGCTCGACGTCTCCTGGAACGGACGGGGCCGGCCGGAAGCGTCCAACAGCATCGCCTCACCGTCGAGAACCGCCTCGCGCAACGGCAGCGCCCGGACCGCGGCCACCACCTCCGGCAGGCGGGCGGTGATGTCGTCCAGGCTGCGGGTGAAGACGGCCACGTCGTCGCCGGACCGGTGCACCTGGATGCGGATGCCGTCGAGCTTGACGTCGACGATCGCCGGGGTGCCGGTGGCGACCAGGGCGGCCGCGACATCGGGGGCGCTGCTCGCCAGCATCGGGCTCAGCGGGGTACCGACCCGCAGCTGGATCTCGGCCAGTGCCGGCGCGCCGCCGGTCAGCGCGGTCGCGGCGACGAGTTTCAGGTCGCCGGAGAGAAGCAGCGCACGCCGCACGACGGTGGCCGGAACCCCGGCGGCGACCGCGATCGCCTCGGCGAGCAACCCCGCCTGGGCACCCTGGCGCAGCTCACCGCCGAACAGCCCGAGGAGCAGCCGCTGCTCCGGCTCGGTCGCGGCGGAGAAGAGGGCGCCGAGGAGATGTTTGCGCCGCGCCTGCGAGCCGGCGCCCGCGACCGTGGAGATCTCGCCGATCGCCGTGTCGACCGCGGCGACGGTCAGAGTGGGCTCGGTGGCCGGCGCGGGGCGCTCACGCAGCGCGGCCCAGCCCACCCCGGTCTGCCGTTGCCGCAGCTCACCGGCGAGGTAGGCGGCTCCGGGGACGATCTCGCCGGGATCGAGGCCACGGAGCGCGCCGGCTAGCAGCTCGATCTTCGCTTTCCTCCCGGAGGTCGCGGAGACGGCGGCCGATGTGGCAGCGATGTCAAGGAACCGCACGTTTCCCATCCTGGCAGCAGCTCGGAGTTTTCGCGGCCCGCAGCCGCAACGCCGCCCGGCCGAGCGTCACACCACCGGCCACAACGCCGCCCGCCCAAGCGTCACACCCTCGGCCGCGGCGCCGCCCAGCCGAGCGGCACACGATCGGCGGCACTGCCGTGATCGGACGTGGGCCGGGTGCTTCCGCGCCGAGCCTCCGGCCCGGGACGGGGTCCGCATGGTCACGGGGCTCGAAACGCGTACCACCGAAGGAAATTCTCGGGCCGCGGCGCCGGTGGCGTGGGGCAGACCGTGAGCAGGGATGTCATGCGGCTTTCGGCTCCGCGATGCGGAAGCCGCGGGCGCGCACCGCGTCGGCGACGCGGGCCAGCTCGGCGTCGAGCGAGCAGAGGACCTTGGAGAGATCGTCGAGGTGATCGGTGAGGGTGGCGTCGTCCCACCCGGAGACGTCGACGTCTCCCAGGGCGCGGGCCGCGGCACGGAGCCGGGCGATCGACTCGATCCGGTCGCGGGTGCGGAGGCGATCGAGCGGGTCGCGCGTGCCGGGGGTGGCCCGGGACGCGCGGCCGGTCAGCGCAGCCGAGAGCGTCGGTGCATTAATCGAACGCATGTACGAATCCTAACAGGATCGTCCGCCCCCGCCACCCCTGTGATCACTCTGTGGACAGTGGATTTCACCTGGCCATGGCATGCCGGAACAGGTTGTCGGCCTCGCCCGGTTCCGCCTGCGCGGCAACGAAACCGTCCGGCCGGATCAGGTAGAACAGGCCCTGCCGCAGGGCTGTCGACGGGGCCGGCGGGAAGATGTGCACCGGCAGGCCGAGGTCGGGCGCGTCGGCCGCGGTGACCCCGCCGTACCCATGGATCTGCCAGCAGGCGGCGCGCAGCGCGGTGTGGTTGCCGCCGGACCACGGGAGGCGGCGGCCGATCACCGGATCACGCCGCTGGCCCGCCGCCCGGGCCGCCGGGTCGAGGCGGTAGTGGATGCGGAGCTGGGCGACGTACTGGAAGAGGCGGGAGCCGCCGGAGAACCGCGGCAGCAGCCGCACGGCGATCGGCGCCAGCAACGGCACGACCAGCCGGCGCAGCAGCGGGGCCGGCGGCCGGGTCGAGGTGATCAACCCGAAGACCCGGTCGGTGGTGGCGACCAGTTTCCGGGCGACCGGGCGGCGCTCGGCCTCGTACCGGTCCAGCCAGCCGTCCTTGCGGGCGCCGCGCAGCACGTCGGCGAGCTTGAAGGCGAGGTTGTGGGCGTCCTGCAGACCGGTGTTCATCCCCTGGCCGCCGACCGGCGAGTGCACGTGCGCGGCATCGCCGGCCAGGAAGAACGGGCCGTCCCGGAAGGCCGCCGCGACCCGGTGATGCACCCGGTAGGTGGCGAACCAGCGGGCCCGGTCGTAGGTGACCCCGTACGTCCGGAGCAACCGCTCGCGGGCGTCGTCCTCGTCCAGATCGCCGTCGCCGTCGGTGTCGCGGACCAGGCCGATCAGCCGCCACCCACCGGCCCGCATCGGGAAGCCGAGCAGGAAGTCGTTGCGCTCCGGCCGGACGTTGATCGCGTCCGGCGCCAGGCCGCGGGCGCCGACCGCGTCCAGCACGAAGAACCGGTGCTGGTTGGTGACGCCCTCGAAAGCGATCCGGCGGGCCTTGCGGACCACCGAGTTGGCGCCGTCGCAGCCGACACAGAACCGGGCCCGCACGGTGTGGTTGCCGACCTTGGCCTCGATCCCGTCGTCGGTCTGCACGACAGCGGTGACCGGGGACTCCCAGAACACCTGGCCGCCGAGCTTCTGCAGGTTCTCGTAGAGGATCTCCTCGTTGCGGCTCTGCTCGAGGACCTCGATGAACGGGAACGCCGTGACACCGGACCCGAGCGGACCGAGCGGGATCCGGCCGAAGGCCCGCGCACCGAACCCGGGCGCGAGCGCCTCGGCCCGGTGCGCGGCCTCGAGGACCTGGTCGCCGATGCCGAGCTGGTCGTAGATCTCCATGCTGCGCGCCTGGACCACCAGCGCACGGGACTCGCGGGTCGGGCCGTCCTTGCCGTCCGCGACGATCACCTGAACCCCGAGCCTGGTCAGCCAGTTGGTGAGCATCAGCCCGGTGGGACCGGCGCCCACCACGAGCACCTCACACGACAACTCGGTCATCGGCCACCCCGTTTCCTATCTCGTGAGTGTCTCCGCGACGTTCTTGAGCAGCAGGGCCTCGGCGGTGCAGACCCGCTCGAACTCGCCCAGGTGCAGGCTCTCGTCGGGGCCGTGCGCCGCCGAGTGCGGGTCCTCGACGCCGGTCACCAGGACCGCGGCGCCGGGGAACAGCTCCTGGAAGGTGGCGATGAACGGGATCGACCCGCCCACCCCCATGTCGACCGGCTCGGCGCCGTCCCAGGCGGTGCGGAACGCGGCACGGGCCGCGTCATACACCGGGCCGGTGGCGTCGATGACGCACGGCGCGCCGTCGCTCTCCAGCGTGACCTCCAGCTGGGCGCCCCAGGGGACGTGCTTCTCCAGGTGGGCGCGGATCGCCTGGTAGGCGGCCGCGGGATCCTGGCCGGGTGCCAGCCGCACACCGATCTTGGCCGTGGCGGCGGGCTGCAGCGCGTTGGCCGCCTCCAGCGTGCGCGGCGCGTCGATGCCGAGCACCGAGATGGCCGGCTTGGTCCAGATGCGGTCGGTGATCGTGCCCCTGCCGATCAACTGGACGCCGTCGAGCACGCCGGCCTCGTTGCGGAACCGGTCTGCGGGATAGTCGACGCCGGCGCCCTCACGGCCGACCAGCCCCTCGACCGCCACCTCGCCGTCGTCGTCGTGCAGCGACGCGAGCAGCCGGGACAGGGTGATCAGCGCATCCGGCACCGGGCCGCCGAACATGCCGCTGTGCACCGCGCTCTTCAGCACCCGGACCTCGGCGAACAGGTTGACCAGACCGCGCAGCGAGGTGGTCAGCGCGGGACGGCCGATGTCCCAGTTGCCGGAGTCGGCGATCACGATCACGTCCGAACGCAACTCCTCCAGGTGCTCCTGGATGATCGTGTCGAGGGAGTCCGACCCGTACTCCTCCTCCCCCTCGACGAAGACGACCACGCCGACCGGCAGCTGATCGCCGAAGGCGCGCAGCGCCGCCACATGCGCCATGACGCCCGCCTTGTCGTCGGCGGCGCCGCGACCGTAGAGCCGGCCGTCCCGCTCCACCGGCTCGAACGGGTCGCTCGTCCACAACGAGGGGTCACCGGCGGGCTGCACGTCGTGGTGCGCGTAGAGCAGGACGGTCGGCGCGCCGGCCGGAGCCGCCTTGCGGCCGATCACGGCGGGCTGGCCGCCGTGCCGGACGATCGCGGTGTCGAGCCCGCACCCGCGCAACAACTCGGCGACCGCCTCCGCGGACCGCTCGACGTGCGAGTGGTCGAAACCCTCGAAGGCGATGCCCGGGATCCGCACCAACCGCTCCAGGTCGGCACGGACACCGGGCATCTCGCGCCGGATCGCGGCGCGCAGATCGGAATCACTCAGGCTCATGCCGCCGATCGTAGGCCGGAGAGGTGACATCTTTCCGGCCCGGCCGGTGGATCATGCGTCCGGCGTACCGTCTCCGCCGTTGGTGCCGCGCCCGCGTCGGGCCGCGTCGGAGGCCCAGTTGTACGCCTTACCGGCGGCCGTCCCGGCCAGATCGGCGGCGCCACCGCCGAGCCGTCGCACCAGGCCGACCAGCGGATCCTGCGAGTTGGCGAAGTCCTCCTGGTACGCCTTGGCGGCCGCCTTCACGTCCTCGCTGACCGAGGCGTCGCCGTCGGAGTCACGGCGCGGGTAGTCGCCGCTGACGATCCGCGCGTATTCCCCCGAGTCGATCCACTTGCGCAGCTCGGCGGCCCGGGCGACCGGGACCGGATGGCTGCTGTAAGCCGTCAGGCCGATCTTGTGGATGCTGTCGCGCAGGTCACCGCCGCCCTCGTACTCCGCGGCCTGCTCCAGGAACGCCGCGGTGTCGATCTGCGAAAGATCGCCACCACCCGCCAGTTTCATCAGAAGGCGCAAAGAAGCGGCCGGGTCCTGACCGGCGAGCAGACCGGCCCGGTCGGCGGACAGCTCCGCCTTGCGCCACCACTCGTACATCGCCGCGATGATCGCCCGGAGCGCGAACACGCCCACCGGCAGCCAGCTCAGGCTGGTCAGCCAGCCGGTCAGGATCTTCATGATCGTCTTGTAGACCGCGTGGCCACTGCGCACGTGACCCAGCTCGTGCCCCAGCAGGGCCCGCAACTCGTCGTCGTCGAGCCGCTCCACCGCGCCCGTCGAGAGCGTGATGAACGGCTTGTCCAAGCCGATGGCCTGCCCGGTGATCATCGGGTTCTGTGTGATGTAGAGCTCGGGCAGCTCGGCCACATCGATCGCCGTGCCCGCCTCGGCATAGAGCTGGTACACCCGCGGGTACTGCCGGTGGTCGACGCGGATGCCCCCGGCGAGGAACATCAGCCGGAAACCCCGCTCGTTCCACATGCCGAAGAACGTCTTCACCACGTCGTCGAAACCACGCAGCTCGCGCAAGGCGGACAGGGCGCCCCGGTCGGCCGGATGCTCCCAGGCCCGCGAACTGATGCCGGTCAGGGTCACGCGACGGCGTGCCGGCCGGTTGTCGTCCTCGGTGGTCATGAACCTCACCCCGTTCTCGCCGCTGCCGCGGCGCAGGGGCCGCGCTTCCGCGCCCAACGTACGCCGACGGCGCAACGCGTGGCCCCTGAGAAGTCCCTTACGGGGCGCCTGGGGGTACGAACGGCAGACCCGGCGTGGGCCCCTTCTCGATCAGGCGCCACAGCGCGTCCGTGTCGAGATGCTCGGCCACCAGATCACCCAGGACGTCCAGGGCACGCTCCCGGACCCCGGCGAACCGGACGTCCGGCGCGACGGTAAAACCGTGCCGGCCGGCCAGTCGCGCGGCCTCGGTGAGGAAGCGGCGGCGGAACTCGTCGGACTCGAACGCGCCGTGCCAGTGGGTGCCGAAGACGTTCCCGGCCACAGCGCCCTCCGCCCGGCCGTCGTCGTAACGCAGCAACGGCTCCGGGGCGCCCGCGGAGACGTACCCGTGATGGATCTCGTAGCCGCTCGCCGGCGCGCCCAGCCCCGCCCCCGCGGACCTCGCCAAGGTCTTGCGGGCCGCGAACGTGATCTCCACCGGCAGCAGGCCCAGCCCCGGCACCGTGCCCCGCCCGCTCTCCACCTCGTCGTGGATCCGCTCCGACAGCATCTGGAAACCGCCGCAGATGCCGAGCAGCGGCTTCCCGGCGGCGGCGTGCGCGGCGATCGCATCGGCCAGGCCGGTCTCGCGCAGCCAGGCGAGATCGCTCACGGTCGCCTTCGAGCCGGGGATCACGACCAGGTCGGCGTCGGCGATGTCGGCCGGCTCCACGGTCAACTGCACCCGCACACCCGGCTCGGCGGCGAGGGCCTCGGCATCGGTGGCATTGGAGATCCGCGGGACGCGGACCACGGCGACCCGCAGCCAGGCGGTTCCGCACGGCGGTCCCGGGCGCCCCAGGGTCCGCCCGTACGCCAGCGAGTCCTCGGCGTCGAGCCAGACGTCCAGATCGAACGGGAGGACACCGTGCACCGGCCGGCCGGTCGCCGCGGTGATCATGTCCAGGCCGGGGCGGAGCAGGCCGAGGTCGCCCCGGAACTTGTTGATCACGAAGCCGGCGACCAGCTCCTGATCCTCCGCGGACAGCAGGGCCAGCGTCCCGAAGAACGCCGCGAAGACACCACCACGATCGATGTCGCCGACCACCACCGCCGGGATGCCGAACCGCCGGGCCAGACCCATGTTGACGAAATCGCCGTCGCGCAGGTTGATCTCGGTGGGGCTGCCGGCGCCCTCAGCGATCACCACGTCGTACTCGGCGCGCAAGTCCTCGAAAGCGGCATGGGCGGTCGCCGCCAGCCGCGGGCGCAACGCGCGGTAGTTGCCGGCGGTGACCGTGTCGACCGCCTCACCGAGAAGGACGACCTGACTGGAACGGTCGCTGCCGGGTTTCAGCAGAACCGGGTTGAAACGCAGATCGGGGGCGATGCCGCAGGCGGCGGCCTGCATCGCCTGGGCACGGCCGATCTCGCCGCCCCGGCCGCCGGGAGTCACCACGACGACCGAGTTGTTGGACATGTTCTGGGCCTTGAAAGGGGCGACACGGACGCCGTTGCGGTGCAGCCAGCGGCAGATTCCGGCGGTGAGGACGCTCTTGCCGGCGTCGGAGGTGGTGCCGGTGACGAGGAGGGCGCCGGTCATCGGGCCGAGATCCTGCTTCGTACCGCCGCCACGGCAGCCGCGATCACCACCGTCACCGCGCCCACCGCCCCCGACACCCGTGCCGCCCGCCGCAGGTGCGCAGCCGACGGTCGTGGCCCGTCCCCGAGGAACGGCCGTGTCTCACTACGCCCGAAGTAGACGTTACGGCCGCCGAGCCGTACCCCCAGCGCACCCGCCATCGCCGACTCGCACTGTCCCGCATTGGGCGACGGGTGGTCGCCCCGATCCCGCCGCCACACCCGCAGCGTCTCCCGTGGCGTCCCGCCGGCCAGCGGCGCCACCGCCGCCGTCAGCAGCCCGGTGAGCCGCGACGGCACCAGGTTCAGCGCGTCGTCGAGCCGTGCCGACGGTGTCCCGAACCGGGCGTACCGGGTGGACCGGTGCCCGACCATGGCGTCGAGCGTGTTGGCCGCCCGGTATCCCAGCAGCCCGGCGGGTCCGAGCAGCGCGCCCCACAGCAGCGGGGCGACGACGGCGTCGGAGGTGTTCTCGGCGACCGATTCGACGGTGGCGCGGGCGAGTTCCGGTTCGTCGAGTGCGGACGGGTCGCGGCCGCACAGGTGGTTGAGCCGGCCCCGGGCGGCCGGCAGGTCGCCGGTCTCCAGATGCCCTGCCATGATCCGGGCTTCGCGGCGCAGGGTCCGTCCGCCGAGCACGGTCCAGGTGGCCGCGGCGGTCACCGCGAACCGTGCGGCCGGGTGCCGCCGGGTGGCCCGGGAGGCGGCGAGCCCGGCCAGGACGGGCACGCCCACGGCGATCGTGGTGAACACCGCTCCGGCCCGGCGGTGCGGCCGGTAGACGCGGCGTTCCAGGGCGCCCGCCGCGGTGCCGTAGCCGGCTACCGGGTGCAGGCGGCGCGGGTCACCGATCGCCGCGTCGAGCAGGTATCCCGCGACGAGTCCGGCCGCGTCCGCGGCCCATCGTTGAGGCATCGGTTCAGCGGCCGACGGTGAGGTCGAACGCCCAGACGGCGAGCGTCGACGGTTCGGTGTCGTTGTCGGGGAACGGCACCGGTTCGAGCTCTCCCCAGAGGATCGAGCCGGGTGCCCGGTCCTCGAGGAACTCGAGCACGATGGCCCGCAGGTCCTCGGTGACGTGGTAGTCGCAGTCGAACGGCAGGTCGCTGGGTTTCCTGGTGCCGGCCGAGCAGCGCAGCTGCCCGGCGACGGCGTCGTGCCAGACGTAGAACGTCGCGGTGCCCCGGTGGCCCTCGCCTGCCAGCCGGTGCCGCAGTCCGGCCGCGGTCTCCTCGAACGCGGTGACCACCTCGTCCGCGGACAGGCTTATGCGCTCGTGGGGTGGAGCACCGAACCAGTTGGTGTTGACGTCCTCGGCGGTCTGATCCTCCGGCGACAGCACCACCGTCTCGGACACGAGGGCGCGGATTTCCTTCAGCAGCACGGGTTCAGTCTGCCGGGTGGGGGCACGTGCAGCCCACCCGGGCCGCTCCGACAGGCGGCCGATTCCGTCGGCACGATCGGCCCATCCCGATCGAAGGAATCAATCGGGGCGAACGGCGGCGTTCGGGCCGCAGCGGCCCGGCCGGGGCGCCTCTTGCCGGGGAGGCGGGTCGCCGGCCGGGCCGCCGGGCGCCGCCGCGCCCGGAGATCCGCAGGGGTTCGATGTCCGGGGTCACGGCGGCGGGTGGAAGGTCTCAGGCGGCGACGGGTTCGCGGCGGGTGGTACGCCGTACCCGCCGGGTCTCCTCGGCGGGCTCCTCCTCGCCGGCCTCGGTGGTGTCGTCGGTGGTGCCGGCGACGACTTCGAGGAAGGCGGGTTCCTGCTCGTCGGGCAGCCCTTCGCCGAACTCGATCGGGTTCTCCTCGTCGCCGAGGGGCTCGGTGAGCTCGCCGCGGACGAACGCGTCGGTCTCGGCGTCCTCGATGACGCTGTTGGGCAGCGCCTTGGTGCGGTAGAAACGGCTGCGCCCGCGGGCCAGGTCGTGGCCGATGGCGAACGCCTCCATCTCGTAGGCGATGCGGTGCTTGTTGTCGTCGTCGACCCAGTCGCGGGTGTAGATGCGCCCGTAGACGACGACGGGGTCGCCGACGGTGATGGAGGAGGCGACGCCCTCGGCGAGCCGGCGCCAGGCGGTCACCCGGACGCGGAGGCTGTCGCCGTCGACCCAGCGGCCGGTCTCGCGGTCGTAGCGGCGGGCGGTGGAGGCGATCCGGAAGTTGGTGACCAGCTGGTTCTGGGTGGTGGTGCGCCGCCATTCGGGTGCGGTGAGCACGTTGCCGACGACGACGAGGTTGGTCTCGAACACGGCTTGCTTCTCCTGTGGTGAGCTCGGGTGCTGTGGTCGGGGCCGAGCTTGCGCCAACGGCGACGATCTTGCGGGTACGGTTGTGGACGGCGGCGGATTGTGGACGGCGGATCCCGTACGGCCGCCGGTCTGGTATGGCGCACCCGGCGGTACTCATGGGTAACCTGGGGGCGTGGAGACCGACGTCCTCGGATGGCCGTACGAGCGGCACACCATCGACCTGGGCAGCGACGACGAGGGCCCGGTCGTGGCGACCCTGGTCCGCCGCCGCGCGGAGACGCCGGCACGGCGGGCCGTGCTGCACGTCCACGGGTTCGTGGACTACTTCTTCCAGACCCACATGGCCGACTTCTTCGTCGAACAGGGCTGGGATTTCTACGCGCTCGACCTGCGGAAGTACGGACGCAGCCTGCTGCCGCACCAGACACCGAACTTCGCCCGCAGCCTCACCGACTACTTCCCGGAGCTGGACGAGGCGGCCCGGATCATCCGGGAGGACGACGGCCACGACCAACTGCTGGTGACCGGCCACTCCACTGGGGGCCTGATCACCTCGCTGTGGGCGCACACCCGCCGCGAGCAGAAAGTGGTCGACGGCCTGTTCCTGAACAGCCCGTTCTTCGACTTCAACCTGCCGTGGGTGATGCGGCGGCCGCTGATGTCCATGATTCTCGCGACGAGCGGGCGCAAGCCGTACCGCAAGATGCCCGTCGCTTCTCTCGGTCTGTACGGCCAGAGCCTGCACAGTGACCATCACGGCGAGTGGAACTACGACCTGGCCTGGAAACCGATCCTGGGTTTCCCGGTCACGATGGGATGGCTGGAGGCGATCCGCCGCGGTCAGCGCAAGCTGCGCGCCGGCCTGGCGATCGACGCGCCGGTGCTGGTGGCCTGCTCGACACGGACGTTCCGCGGCCGGCAGTGGCACGACGACGTCCGGATGACCGACACGGTCCTGGACGTGGAACACATCACACGATGGGCGCCGGGTCTCGGCAGACGGGTCACGATCGCCCGGTTCGACGGCGGGATGCACGACCTGACGCTCTCCGGCAAGGAGGTACGGACCGAGGTGTTCCGGGAATTGGGACGGTGGGTGGACGGTTTCCTGCCGCCGCCGGGCACCCCGGATGTGGAGATTCCGCCCGCGCCGGAGGACCAAGCGGGCATAGCCACCGCTCTGGAGGCCGCCGAATCAGCCGTCGAACACGGCGCCCACGACAAGGCGGACGACAAGTCCGGCACGACCGCCTAGTATGTGCTGGCCAGCGCTCGTAGCTCAGCGGATAGAGCAACGGACTTCTAATCCGTCGGTCGCAGGTTCGAATCCTGCCGGGCGCGCAATTACTTCGATCTACCAGGGCGTACGCATCTGACGATGCACCAGCTCAAGCCCTGGTTACCTGGATTGTTACCTGCTTTGGCGTTCCGGCGTCAGAGGTACGCCGCGACCGCCGCCTTGTCGCCCATGAGGTCGCGCCCCAGGTAAAGCCCATGAGGTCGCGCCCCAGGTAAACACGTGCGGTCATGGCCGGATCGGTGTGGCCGAGTTGGTCGGCGATCTTCGCGATCGGTACGCCGGACTGGTCGAGGATGGTCGCCACCGTACGTCGCAGGGTGTGCGGGGTGGCCCAGGGGAACCCGCTGCCGATGAAGATGCGAGCGAGCGCCTTGGCGGAGTTGCTCTGGTCCCACACGCGCTCCGGCTCGTTCAGGTGGTGCGGGGAGCTGAAGACCAGCCCGTCAGTTCCCAGTCGTTCTGCCCTCGCCTTCAGCCGCTCGGTGAGCCACGACGGAAGGTTCAGCCGCCGATCCGATCCACGCGTCTTGGTGCCGCGCACGTGAACCGTTCCGGCCTCCAGGTCGAAGTCGTCCCAACGAACGGCCCTCGCCTCGTTGATCCGTACGCCGGTGCCGGCCATGAACGCCATGAGGTCAGCTACCGCCTCCCGCTTGCGACGGGTACGCGGGTTGATGGTCTCGGACAGAGTGAGCTTGTCCGCGTAGGCGATGACGTGGTCTCGCTCGTCCTTGGTCAGCGCGCGGGTGGTGTCCCGTTCCCGAACCGGTGTCTTGACGACCTGGGCCTTCACCGCCCGGATCTGACGGAGTGCGTTGGTCGTCAGCGTTCCGTTGTCGATCGCGAACGCGAGGATGCCGGAGAGCACGCTGCGGCTCATCTTCGAGGCACCGGTTCCGTGCTTGTCGGCCACCGTCTGGAGAAATGTCCGCAGACGTTGCGGATCGTTCACCTGGGCAAGCGTCAGGCCCCGGATGCTTGAGCCCGGAACGTCGATGTAGCGCGCGAAGGTCCGGCCATAGTCGAGGATGGTCCTTGCGCTCAGTCCGGAGTCGGTACGCCGGATCTGAGCAAGCCACAGCTCGCCTGCCGCCGCCAGCTTCATCCCCGAGGTCATCTCGACGTGGCCGCGATCGCGTTCCGCCAGGGCTTCCCCAACCGCCTGAATGGCTGCCCGCTTCGTCGCCGCGAACCGGGAGACCTCCTTCACGACACCGTCATAGCCCCGGTAGTAACAACGTGCGCGCCAACGCTCCGCACGGCGAGGGATGGGCGCTCGCTTCCACTTGCCCGCCTCGTCCCGCATCTGCGGGCTCGCTTCGACCTCGCCGTGTTCACCGAGGTCAAGGGGTCGCCTACTCATGCATCACCTTCCATCTCAGCTATCTGGGCATCGATCAGTGCGTCGGCCTCCGGTGACCAGGCCGGGTTGAGCAGCTTCATCGCCTTGTCGGTCATCCCGCCACCGGCCTCGCCCGGCTTGACCGGGGTGAGCAGCCCTCGCCGCCGCGCTTCCGCGATGCGGTTAGCCCAGGTTCCGCTCACGCCGCCGTGCTGGGCAGCGAGCGTCTTGGCGGGCGTCCGGTCCCCGTCCTGAACCAGGAATGAGTACTCAAGGGCGAGGCCGGCGTAGGCCACATCGTCACGAGGCTGACGCCCACGAGCGTCCTCCAAGAAGGGCGCCAGGTAGACCGCAGACGGGTTGACCAGGCGGAGGCCAGTAGAGCCCGTGCGGCCTCCGCGCTGAGCGCTCAGCGCCTTCCTGGAGGCGGCCAACAACTCGCCGATGGGCAGCGCACGAATGGTCTTGCTCGACATCGCGAGGGATTCGGACTCGACGGCTTGACGGACAGCGAACTCGACCGGACGCCACTCGCCCAGGGCATCGCCCGAGGCCGCCAGCCGGAACGCCACCAGCCATTCCTGGTCGCCGTCATCGTGGCGGTGAACCACGAACGCTTCCCGACCACTCTCACCGAGCCATACGACCGGGCCGCCGGACTCCGAGGCCATCGCCAACGCCTCGCTCGCGTTGGAGGGTGTTCTCTTCATGCCGACGAGGCTACCAGATAGTAGCTACGCGCCATAACGGTTATGGCAAGTTGGCACCTTCATGATTTGTCGCTAAACTTCGTCGTAGATCACGCAAGCTCAGGCTCAGCACACCGAGGAGAGGACATCCCGATGCCCACACGCTCGTCCAACCATGGGGGTTCCGCCTCGTGCCACTGCAAGACACCACCCACCTCACTCCGGCCCACCTGGCGAAGCGCTGGTCCGTAACCGCCGGACACCTCGCGAACCAGCGCAGCGCAGGGATCGGCCCCGCCTCCCTCAAGCTGGGCGGACGCATCCTGTATCGACTCGTCGATATCGAGGCCTACGAGGAACGGGCTCTCGTGACAGGGGTCAGCGCGTGACCGATCCGCACCGCCAGATCGTGTTCGCGGGCGGCAGCCCATGGGCAGCGTTCTCGCAGAACGAGATGTACAAGTTGGCCGGTGAGTCGAGCACCGGACCGCTCCACATCCGTGTTCTGTTCGCCGCCATGGGCAAGATGAACGCCTTCGGCCATGCCGAACTCCGGGTCGGCGAACTCGCCCGAATCCTGGGCACCGTCACCGACACCGGTGAGGTGATGGCCTGTCGCCGCGACAGCGTCTCAGCAGCCATCAAGGAGGCCAAGAGTCGCGGCCTCATCGCCCCGGAGTCGAAGGCCCGCTGCCTCGTGCTTCGTCATCACATCTTCCAGAAGTCGACGAAGGATCGGTGGCGGTGTTCAGTCCACGACCTTGATTGACCTGAGTCCCCAACTTTCCGAGCAAACGTCGGCCTGCTGTACCAACACGATTGGTCACCAGCACCAACCCAAAGAGCTATGAGCTGGGAGAACGTCGGCGTCTTCTCTACTCTCTCTCAACGGCAGAAACAGGCGAGCGGCGAAGTCTCGGGATGCCAATCATCGCGGGGCTCCGCTTGAACCAGGAAAGCTCAACATCGAGGGCTCCGCCCTCGCCTTGGTTGACGTCAACCTTGGCACCGCGCCCTCAGCGGTCAGCGCACACCCGGCGGCAGGACCAGCCGATCGAGGACTCCATGCGTTCCCATGCACACCGCGCACAACGGCATGGTCGCGTCGTCGTACACGACTGTCGATTCTTCGTACTGATGCGGCGGGTACTGCACCGTCTCCACCACTCCGCGACTCTGCAACGTGAAGTGGTAGCAATTGTGCATCCTGCCGTTCGGGTGGGTGCGAGCAATGGCCGGAGTGATCATCGGGATCAAGGTGGTGCCTCGCCTGCGGAGAGCCTCCACGTCGGGGCACGATTCGGAGTGCACGAGCACGGCCGGCGGGTACTCCCGCTTCTCCGTCATGCCCGGCGTCCGTTCGGGAGGACAACGCCCGCGTCCCAGGCCGTCACGATGGCCTTCACGGCATCGTCTTGGGTGTACCTGCCCAGGAGGTCCCCGCTGGTTCCGGGACGTCTCACGTAGGCGCTCCATCGGTCGCCGATGCTGGCATGTATCCAGCCGATGTAGTCGCCGTCTCGCTCGATGGAGTAGCCGCCCATGACACTCACCTTGAGGACGACGCCGGGCGAGACCTCACGCATCGCGGCCGGAATGCGGCGCTCCACTGTTCACCTCCCCGCATGCGAGGCAGGCCAGGCTCGCCCCGCAACCGGGACACCATTTGTTCTTGGCCTTCAAGCTGAGCACGCCGCCGACGAACCCGACGACCAGCGAGGCCACTGCGACTATCAGCACCATGGGTCACACCCCTCATTGGCAACAGGGGTAGACGCTAGGTAAGCGAGATCTCACGGGTCCACGAAGTTGCGAATAGTTGCGTCAGGCCAGCTCGCTCGCGACTCGGGTGATCAGGTCCCTGGCCGGCTTCCCGTAGAGAGCGACCTGGTGCAGGTTCTCGAACATCCGCCCATACAGTTCGATCTCACTGGGCTGTGTGACCTCGATGCTCGCCGTCGGCGTCTCCAAAGCCACGAGCTGGTTGTCGAACATCCAGAAGCCCGCCGACGGAACAGCTCCTCGCTGGACCATAAGCGGGATCACACCGAGCGCCACGGTCGGCAACGACATGACGGTCAACAGGCGATCAAGCTGGTTCGCCTGGGTGTCAGCGTCACCGAACCAGGTTCGTAATGCCTGCTCCTCCAGGACGACGGCGAACCGCTTACCTCGCTGGTAGAGGATTCTCTGGCGTTCCATCCTTACGGCGACCGCTTCCTCCAGGTCGTTAGGAGCGTCGAGGAACCGGCTCCAGAACGAGAGCATGGCGGCGCAGTAGTCGGGGGTCTGGAAGAGACCTGGGATCACGTTGTGCTCGTAGATCCGGAACAGCCTCGTCTCCTCGTAGAGCGTGGGAGCGCGGATGCCTAGTACCCGCTTCATTCCAGCTCGCGCCTGCCGACGGAACTCCACGTACGCCGACTCGACGGCCCGGAGCGTCGCAAGAAGGTCAGGGATCTCGGCATCCGCCGCGCAGGCGCGGCACCAGTCCCGGATGTCATCGGAGGTCGGCTGCTGAACGCCGTTCTCCAGCTTGCTAACCCGCGTGTAGTGCTGACCCGTCGCAGCAGCCAGCGCCCGCCCCGTGAGTCCAGCATCTCTGCGGATCTCACGGAGTCGGACGCCGAGCGCCTGTTGCGCCTGCTTGGCGGAGCTACTTGGGTTCGTAGTCACGATGCGGGATCGCGAGCTTCCACACCGCGTCGAAGGCGGATCGGCAGAGGTTGAGGTCAGCGGGGTCTGTCGAGGTCTCCATGCCAGCGTTCAGCCCGTTCCCGGTGTAGAGCAGGAAGACCACGAGCCGGTCATCGAAGAGGTAGAAGTCGTTTCCAGGCAGAGCCAGCGACGACACCAGCGACCGCGGAGTCCAGCGGATGTCCTCACCGGCGTCGACCATCGGGCCGGCGATGCTAAGGCTCCACCGCTGGTAATCGCTCAACGGCTCGGAGACCACGCGTGCCCGACGGATGCTCTTGCCTGCGGCCACATGGTTCCGCAGGGTGGCACACCAGTCATCGAGCCAGCTCAGGTCATCCGGTTCCTGAGCCGCCCACTTGGCCATGTACGGAATCTCGATCTCGGTTCCGTAGGCGTCACGCGTCTCCAGATGGTCTGACGACCTCTCGAAGGTACGCAGCAGGCGATCGAACTCCGCCTCATCCAGCGACGCCACGGCCCTCCTCGGTGAAGAACTGGATCATCCTGTCAGGGATCTCAACCACAGACTCTCCCTCCGGAATGTCCATTTCCGCCAGCGCGTCAGGATCGGTCACCACGAAGCCCTGCACCAGCCAGCTACCCCGGTCAGTCCGGTAGAGGGTCGGCGAGTTCGTCGGGTTGGAGTTCGGGTCCTTGGCAACGAAGGTTAGGCGCACGGCCAACTCCCTGTCTCGAAGGTTGCGAGGTGTTGCGCGCTCCACCATCGTGATTGCCGCACTACCCACCGTCAAGCTTCAAGGACTGTCGATCAATGTCTCGCGACGACTTCGAAACTGTGGCACCTTTCGAGGTGCTATCACGCGGCGGTGCTAAGCCGCGAGCTTTAGGGGTCATACCCCCTAGGCCAACTCCCAGGCGCCAACGACCAACACCTTCACGACCCCAACTCGCCGCACCGACTACATCGGCTTCCTCGACCGAAACCACCAACGACTTAAGGCGCCGACATCAATGATCTTGGACAACCTCACACTTTGTCAGCCGCCGCACGCGCGCCCTGATCGCGGCCCAAATCTGGCTCACGGTGATCCGCTTGCCGGCCTTCCGCACCCGCCCTACCGAAGCGTCTGCCAATGGACGAAGCGCCGCCTGACAAAATCGCCGGCGTCAGCGTCGACCACCTCGCCGACCAGTCGAGAGAATCCGACGAACCCGCGAGTGGTAGACCGATCTCCCACCGGGTTCATCGTCAGCACCGGCATGACCTCAATCTGGAACTGATGTCACTTTCCGAACCTCAGCTTTCAAACCCTGCAGTTGAGCCGACCGCAAGGCGAAGCAGCCTCCATCGCAGCCGACCTTTATCGACGCTTTTTCGGCTGACTCTTTTCCATCTCAATAACCGCATCACGTCCCGGATGGGGGACATCACGCAGTAGCGGCTCATCATAGGTCAAAGTTATAAGGTTGATCGCCCTCGACAGTTCTCTTTCTAGGGGCGGAAGACCATTGTCAGCAACAATAATCTGGCACCCCGGATAGGCTAGCGAAAGAAGGTACATCCTTTCGTAAAGCCGCTGACCGGCCGCGATGTCATCAGGAGTGTTTCCGAGGCTAGTCCGCGGACTGTCAAGGAGAAGAACATCAGGCATGAGGTACTCGCTGCTACTCAGTGAGTACGCAAGGTTAGCGAGGTAGTATGCATCATTCGCAAGGGTCTTACTGGCCCCACTTACACTTAGCCGATCGAAGGAATCTCCATTGATAACGGGCAGATAGGTTTGGCCGTCCAGCCCTGCCTCCCGATAACCAGTGAACCTCAGTTCACGGATTTCCTCATCGAAGATCTCGCCCAACTCGACGATTCTGTCACGATTCTCCTCAAGCCGCCGACGCTCATAACCTTGTTGCACTCGGTTAGCCTCCAGCTGCTGACCGAATCGGCGCACTCTAGATTCAAGTTCCTCATGCTGGCCCCATTGATCGCGAAACCTCTCAATGTCGCGAAGTCGAGCCCGTGCACGTTCACGGTCAGCCGCCGCCTCGCTTGCTTGATCGATACTGGGAAAAATCTGTCGAGGATCGGCCTGCCTTTCCAAATCGCCCGCGGCTTCTGTGAGTTGTTCGCGGAGTCGATCTACCTGGTTTGCCCACTCCGTAAGAGTGTCTTCATCCTCTTTGAGAAGCATTCGAGCTTCTTCTCGTTGAGCCGAGATCCGGGTAATGGTGGCATCATGGTCAGACCGGAGCCGCGAGCTAGAACGCGGCGGTTGAGGCTGAGTACAGAGAAGGCACTGACCTGGCTCAAGATCGCGGTCGGAAACCGACTGAAGGCATCGGGGACAGACACTGAACTCAAGACCGGAGATGGAATTGTGAGCATCGGCCTCGCGTTGGGCTCTTTGCGTGTCAAGTTCGAGCTGCGCGAGTAGAGCGCGCCCTCGGTCTACTGCTACCTGAGCTAAAGTACGCTCTGCTTCAGCATCGGCAGTAGCCGTCCTGAGAGTCGAGATTCTTCTTCTGAGATTGTCCTGGTCAGAACCAATTTCCGCGCCGGCCGTTCGTCTTGCTTCCTGGAGTCGCCTCTCGGCATCGATTAAGTCAGATCGGGCTGCCGTCTCCTCAACTGCCAGCTCAGCCTCATGCGGAGCGCCCACATTGAACAGGAAACGACGGACAGTCTCAGCTTCCAACTTAGCTGCCCCTTGCGCCCGCTCCAATGCGGCAGCATCCACCTCTAACTCTCGAATACGCTCGTCAGACAGGCCATATGCCAGCTCGAAAATGGCACGCCTTTTCCTATTTGTGAACGGATCATTGTGTCCAGCCACTGACGAGTTGACATCATCCTGCGGGAGGTAGACATAGCGAAATAGGTCAAAGAAAGTTAAAGGTTCACTTCCTGTCTCACTATTATTACTTAGACGGGTAATAGGAAACTTAAGAAGCCTAAGCAGTTCGATGCCCGCTCGCGGCATCTTTCCCGCCGTAGCGGTCCATCGGTCGGTAGAGCCGTCTACACGAGCGACCGTGACTTGATTCTGCCCCACGGATCGGCTCAATCTAAGCCGCTCCGCCCCAACGGTCACTTCCAACGTGACATTCTGCAGATTCGCTTCGATTGCCGTCATCAACTTGGCACCCTTTGCGCCAAGCGCGAACTTCAGAAGCTCAAGCATACTGCTCTTGCCAGTCTTATAGCTTCCGGTGACGACATTCAATCCGGGCTTAAAGTCATAGCGGCTTGTGGCCTGAGCAGTCCTAAGATCTAAGCGATGAAACTGAAGGTGAACTGCCATTACGGGATCCTCAATCGTATAACGGCTTCAGATGTAAGTCCGGTGCGGACGGTCAACGACATCAGGCAGATTCTCGTAGATCAAGTCCTTCAGCCGACTTCCGGTTGTATTGAAATTCTCCGCGATAAATTCACAACGTTCGGCAGTCAGTCGCCAGGTAGGTAGGGCTACGAGCTGGGACGCGACACGTTTTCCATCTCTTGTAACGGACATCCGCAGCCTCCCCTTTCCGCTTGAGCTTTTTACGAGGCCAGTACCGAGAAGTACTCCAATAATCGGATAGTATCTATCGTCCCACGGCCCATACTTGTATCGGATCATTCGGCTTTCCACCGCTAGACGTTCATCGTCAGTAGCGCGCAAACCATCTGGAAGCATGTCATTTGTTTCCACAAGAGAAAGCCGCTCCAGCATTACTGGATACCTGAGAAGAAAGTCTAGCTTAGCTAGCTTAGTTAGCCCATCAATACCACTTCGCCTACCATGACTGAAAGCTGATACTAGGAGCAGTATCCGCGCCGCATGATAATCAAGCTGGCTGTCACGCGCAGAATCCTGACGACTTCCCACATTAAGGTCAGGCATTGCTATCACCCTGGAAAAGCGGAAATGCTAGCTGTGTATGCTGATTTTGACTTCGACCCTGTACCACCCACGGAGCCTCATACTGTGGATCAAATTCGTCGGACCACCAGATTTGACACTCATCTGTCAACTGGTAGACGCATCCCATAAGTTCGGGCAGACCAACAGGGATCTTCGGGTTAAGATCCGCACCAGAAAGTGATTTACTTAATTCCATGTGCATCTGTGGCCCGTACGAAGAGCCAGCAGTCCTCGTACGCAGTTCCGCATTCAGTGCACGATGCAGAATCTCTGCTCGAATTCTGCCCACCTCATCGGCGAATGGACTCGGTACATCGGGGCGAAAACTGGCCTCAATCTCGTACCAACGACGACGTAGGCGAGGGGCGGCCGAGATAGCCGTGGGACCGAGCATCCCGGCTCGGAGTTTTCGTGACATTGCCGTACCGGTCGCATTTTGATCCTCGATAGCATCGCTAGTTATAGGGATTCCGCTATCCTGAAGCCTCTGCAGGAAGCGTGCTTTCGTGATCATTCTGACGCCCTTTGAATGATCGGCGAGATCATCACCAACCATCCAATCAACATCTGGTTCTTCTGGATTGAGCCCTCGGACGGCCTCATCCACAAGTTTGAACGCGGCATTGTAGGCCGCTCTGGCGAAACCCGGGCGAACGCCTAATCTGGCCAAGGTGGGTCGCACTGTATCGTCGATAACGAGCGCTTGCATACTATGCTCGTCTCCACCGGTGCTATACATCGTCAGCGTAGATAGAAAGTGAATTGCATCGTCTACATTGCTTGCGCCGATGGCCGACTGCATGTTACTGGCGAACCATTTCAAAGCATCGGTGTCGCGATCCTCTGACTTAGAGGAGAGCACCCTCGAAAGCTCCCGCGCTTGGTTCTCGCCAACTTTGAATCCGTTGTTGGTAACCCACCTGCACGAATTGGTTCTTTCGCTTGCAATCCAGCGCTCAAAAAGAACTTTGAATCCACCCCTGACGGGCAAATCAGCTAAAGCCCAGGCACCCTGATCCTGGCTTCGATGCTTGACAGAAACGAGAGTATGCGGCTGTATGCCGTCCGGGCCAGCACAGACATAGTCGGTGTGCCACTCACACAGCACCCATGGATGCGGCTTGGTCAGCATCGCAAAGCATTCCCGGACCGTGCAGGCGTACTGGTACGCATACCACTTCGCCGTCTCATGGCCTCGGTCTTCCACCGGCCTCCCGGACAAACCGGGTCCGAGCTGCGGCGTGGTCTCTTCATGCACATACAGGACGTTAGGGCCCAGTCGCGCGTTGTGTCCACCACCGATCTGCGCCTAAAGGCAGATTCATGCGGCGCATTGGTGGCCATTCGGTGCTACCAAGATCCTCGATCTTGAGGTAGGACTGGGATACGTGCCAACAGCTAGGGGGGGGGGCGGGACTGTCCACAATCAACTCCTGAGCAGGGAAAATCGGCTCTGGGAGCCTATTTCCCTAGATCGCTTGCTCGACTTCAGCTCGAACCGAGCTGGTACTGAGATCGGCGGTAAAGAGGCCACAGAGATCCTTACGTCTGGCAACGAGGTTGTAGACGTCGGAGGTCGAGTCGGAGGTCGGATCTACGACTGGTGTCGGGCTTGGCAGCTGCCTACCGCCGGATACAACCGCGGACTCGTGGAGTCGCCTCCGACCGAGATGCGTTCACTGATGCCGTCTTCGAGGCGGAAGCCACGGGCAACGTGAGCTACACCGACATCCGTCGCTTGGTCTGGGCCGTTGTCGACCAGCACATGAACCGTTGGCCGAAGGCTGCCGCCGAGTCCACAAGGCCCGATCCCGTTCCCCGCTTTGTTACCCATGATGGGCATCATCGACGATGACTCCAAGTGATCATCGGTGACCTACCCACCAACATCATGCGGAGTTCCGCCTGCTCAGCATGACGATCGGTGAATGCCGATGATCTGGCTCGCCCGGCAGGTCTCCTACTCCGTCGGTCGCAGGTTCGAATCCTGCCGGGCGCGCATAGGTCTACCTACATGAAGCCTCTCCGGATGATCCCCGGAGAGGCGCTACTCCGCGCGTGTGGGGACATTCGGTACGTGTCCTCCATCTCAAGGTGAAACGCCGATCGGTTGAGCGTCCCGAACACGGCCTCGAAGGCCGGCCCTTGAAGCAGCCGCATTCAACCCTCTCCCCGCTGCAGATCGACCTCCACGCACGCCTCATGACCGGGCACGTTCAGAGGCGCCAGCACGCTATCGGTCAGCGGAATGCCGGAGAACAGGAAGGTGTCGCATTCGCCATCGTTGCCCTGCCAACGCCGGCCGGTGGGCCGGAGCTCCACGCCTAAGCTGGTGCGAGGTGTTGCGCGCTCCACCTTCGTGAGCGCAACACTACCCACCGCCAATCTTCGAGACATGTCGATCAGCTCCCTGTGAGCCCGAGGTGAGCCCGCCGATTTTCTTGGCCGTCTGACACGCGGCCAACGCGCCGCCGCTTCCACCGCCGACCGTTCAGCGGGTCGCGAGGATCGCACGTTTCTGCCGATCCTGCTCGATAGGCTCACCTCCACCACCGACATGAGCCCGGCCGAGAGCACCGGGCCTACACGGCTTCAGGACGCGGTACGCAGCGCGGACCGGTAGAAAGGACCCCGGTGTTGGAAGACGCTGAAGCAGTCGCCGCATTCGGGTACGAACTCGGATTGTTGAAGCGTCTCCGCCGCACCGGCTGGTGGCACGCCGGAGTCCGCGACCCCGAGTCCGTCGCCGAGCACACCATGCGAACCGCCCAGCTGGCAGCCCTGATTGCCGCGGAGGAAGGCGCTGACCCAGCACGTGCGGCATTTCTGGCACTCTGGCACGACACGCAGGAGACTCGAACCGGCGATCTTCCCCACACTGCGTCCGCGTACCTGACCAAGCCGGATCCGCGCCAGATAACCGCCGATCAGACTGCACGTCTACCCGGCCATTCCCGCGAGATGGTCCGCGCTGCCGTCGACGAGTACGAGTCCCGTCAGACCCTCGAAGCGCTGTGTGCCAAGGACGCCGACAAGTTGGAGATGCTGCTCCAGGCCATCGAGTACCGCGACATCGGCGTGCGCCGAGTCGACGGCTGGATCGACTCGGCACGCAAGGACCTCAAGACAAAGACAGGCCAGCGCATCGCCGAAGCTGCCATGCATACGTCCCCACTCGCATGGCGGCATCGCTAGCAGGTCGGCGCAGCCGACTGGATCAGCTGACACTCCGGCAGGGTCCACTTGCGCGATGAGGCGCTCGGGGTGCCGGTCCAGGATTGCGGCAGGTAATAGGCGCGTCGTTCCGGCTTCGGCAGGTCGGCGTAGGCGATGTGGGTGACCGGCGTCTTCTCCACTGGTCCGGGATGACCCCGGTGGCGGTCGTCATGGCCCGATGTTCTGCCTGCACGCGAGCACACCGTAGTAGCCCGGCGAAGACGACAACCACGGCGGCAACGTCCAGCACCACATGACCACCACCGGTGGTCGGACCTTGCACGGAATGCCCCGCTGCGGCACCGCGCAATACGTGCATCCGCTAATGGCACGTGCGCTTCGCCGGCTCGCATGCTGTCAGTGGCGATCGAGGCGATCAGCGCCACGTGCCATCCACCACGGACTCGACTGACGGAATGAGGAGATGCACATGCCAGCGATCACCAAGGTTTCGGTGACCGTGCAGACCGGTGCCGGCGGAGCCGCCGGAACCGACGGCTGGGTCTACCTAGGAATCTGCGGGCGAGAGTTCCGGGTGGCCCGTCCGGATATCAACGACTTCCAACCCGGGCGGCAAGACGAGTATGTCTTCGGAGACGGAGGCAACGTTGAGGATAAGAGGTCGAACGACCCCACCCGCCCGAGGCTCCACACTGATTGGGCGAACGATTTTCCGGTTTATCTGCGGTTCCAGCCACTGAGTGACAACGATAATTGGCTGCTCGAGAATGTGCGAGTCACGATCAACGGCGCGGAATCTCCGTTCTGGAAGGCCGGCGTGTTCCGCGGCGTGGTTGAAACCGAGGACCGCATCTGGCTCGGACTGAGGTCCGGCTTGCTGGTGAACCTCTCCCGGGACAGCTCACTGCCGTAGTCGAATGCCGACACCCGCCGGGGGCCGACGATCAGGCGCGCATAACCTCGGCGGGTTTCCCCGGACGCCCGCCTTGCCAGGGCTGAACCAGGTTGTGCCGTCAACGGGTTCAGCGAATCCCGTACTCGGCGCCGAGTACGCGCGTGACTGCTGCTGTACGGCTGTCCACCTGGAGACGTTCGAAGATGTTTTCCAGGTGTTTGCGGACGGTGGCCTCGCTGACCGAAAGCCGCCGGGCCACCTGGTTGTTGGTATAGCCGACGGCGACCAGCTTCATGAGCTCCGTCTGCCGTGGGGTGAGTGTCGGAAGCGCAACCTTAGGGCGTTGGCGGCGCTTGAACGTCTCGTACAAATGGGGCCTCAGCAGAGTGAGCAGACCCCGGTCACGTTCAGTGAAATCGCGTCCGGGCCCACGCCAGAAAAGCAGGCGCAGAACACGACCAGGCTGGCTCGGGAGGCAGAGCATCATTTCCCGTTCGCCGCCGAAGAGCTTTAAGTACTCGATGTACATCGGACTGTTGTGGAACTCGCGATCCGTCAAGAAGTCGGACGCCTTGGTGACGGACGCTACATCGCCGGACGTGTCCGGGTACGCGCAAGGAGGCGAGCTCCAGTAATGCTGCCAGAACGAATCCTCGTAGGATCCTTCGATTTCAGCCAGGTCGGCCTCGGAAGGATGGAGGTCGGACAGTTCCTGGCAGAGCATTTCGACTCGCTGTTTCGCGTCGAACTGACACAGCTGCACGGCATCACTGCCGATCAGTTCCTTCAGGCCGGTGAACACCGACCACGGCAGCGGCTGGCCGGAATCTTCGCCATCGGCGACGTGCGCGAGTCGCAGCATGGTGCGCACCTCGCGCTCGCTGATGGTCATGCGCCCCGGCATGGTCCCTCCTTGTTGCGCACTTTACGCCGGTTGGGTGGCCGCTGACAGGTCTGTCCATACCGCCGTGCTGGGGGCCTGGCCTCCGCTGCCGGCGTTCGCACTGCTCACGCCACCACAAGAAACGGACACGGATGGGACTGATGATGAGCGATATGGGTATGCCCGCACCCACCACGACCGAGCCGACCACCGCACGCGACGCCGCCCTTGCCACGGGAATCTCCGTCGTCGGCGCCGTCTGCGGCACCGTACTGACGGCGATGCTCGATGGCTCGCCGAGTCAGAAACTCACCGGCGCGATCGTCGGCGCCGTGGTGGCGACCCTGTTCTCGGTGACCGGGCCGTACCTGCATGTCCGGGCGGTCATCGGTGTCGCGGTGACCGGCGCCGCGCTTCTCCTGACCTATGGCGGTGCTGCGGTCGCCGACGGATTCACTGGCAACGTCACTTACCCGCGCAACGTTCCGGGGCCGACACCGTCGGCGTCCACGAACAGCGCAGAACCGGACGAGGTGTGCGAGGGAGATCTGTGCCTGTCTGCACCCCGATCGCTGCGGCTGTGCGCGGCGACGGGATGCAGTGCCTCGATGGTGGTCACCAACACCGGCAGCCGGCTGTTGCGCATCAAAGAACTCGAGATCGAAGGGCCGGCCGCCAGGACCTTCCGGCACAGCGGCGACTGCGCGAACCACACCGTCAAGGCGGGGCGTACGTGCACCATCACGGTCACCGTCACAGCGGAGCCGACCGGAGAGGCGGTCCTGGTGATCCACCAGAACCTCGAAGGGCCGGCCACAAAGGTGGCGCTGGCGCCTTCCGGCAAAGCCGACAGTCGGCCGGACCTCCGTATGTCCACCAAGGGGCGCGTCACCGCCACGGTGTCGCAAGGCTCCACGAGCGACGTGCCTTGTTCGCTGTCGTGAAGGGCCGGGCGCTGATCCCGGACCTTGAACTCCCGGCCAAGCTGCGCTGCTGCCCGCTTGGAGATCCGCGGTCCCAACGACCGCGTCCGTCCCGGTCCGCTCCACATTCGGCGTACCCGTCTCTGCGCGGGAACCCGTACGCCGACACCACCGCCAAGCTGTTCGTACGAGATGGAAGTTCTGATCATGCGGCGGCTTCACCCGGTTTCAGCGAGCGGAGCCGCTGCGTCCATCGCGTACTAATCTTGCGGCCATCGATGGAGGTGGTTCGGTGACCGGTTCGGAGACTCCGCCCGCGCATGCGGCCCAGCGCCTGACCAGGGAGGTGGCGGCCGCCCACGAGGATGTTCTGGCGCGTGCGGACCAGGGCCGGACCGCGGCCGTACGGTCGCACGCGGCCACGCTGAACGACACGATCGAGGTCTGGGTGCCCGGCAACCGCAGCCGGCTCCCGGATGAGGGGGCGCATGTTCTGAACATTCCGATCGGGCCGGAGCAACATCGGCTCTGTGTGCTGGCGGGGACGCTGCCGGGGCGTGCGGCCGCGCAGGTGCTGCTGATCCGGCCGAACGAGACGATGGTGGCGTTCTCCCGGCGGGCCGGCAGCGCGGAGATCGTCCGGGCTGCCGAGATCATCCGGGCGGCGGTTCCGACCTGGTCCCGCGGTGGTGACGGCTCGGCTTTCCCGAAGGAGGGGGCGGCGGCCCGCCGGGACTACTGGCAGCCGCGGCCGGGCTGGGAGGTGACGATGTCCGGGCTGGTGGCGGTGCCTGCGGAGCCGCCGCCGCTGGTGGACTTCTCGACGGCGATCGTGCTGTCCACGCCGGGGAGCCCGGAGGTCAACGGGGTGATCGGCAGGCAGTGGGCGGCGTTTCTCGGCGACTATGCGGGGGCGTACGGCTCGGGCAGCGCTTTCGCGGTCCGGGTCGCGGAGATCTGGGCGTGGGCGGCGGTCGACGGCTTCCTCGACACGTTGGGGTTGGCGGCGGCCGAGCGTGGTGAGGCGGCGGATCCCACCTGGGGTGATTCTCGGGAGAGTGTGCTCGGCCGGGTTCGCGAGCGGCTCACCAATCCTCGGGCGGTGCTGCCCGACGATCCGCGGACGAGTCTGTGGGAGCGGCTGGGCATCCGCCGGGTTACCCCCGACGAGCAGGACACCCTGGTGCTGGAGCGGAAACGCGGTGGGCCGCTGCGGGTCGAGCTGGTGCCGGCCTGGCACCCGCCGGGCGGAGAAGAGCCGGGCACACAAAAGCCGCACGCAGCAGGGCCGGGCGGAGACGGGCCGGGCGGAGAAGAGTTCGGTGGTACGCCGGCCCGCGCCCTCCACATGATGGAGCGGACGGTGATCGAGGTCGACGTGACGGCACACCCGGACGAGATCGATGCCGCGGTGTGGAGCGGTGTTGCGGCGGGCCTGGCGCAGCCCAGGGACATCCGGCCGTACTCGACGGCGGCTCTGCCCGCACCGATGGAGCCGGCGGCGGTACGGGCGACCTCGGCACGGCTGGCCGCTCTGGCCCGGCGGTTCGAACGGGCCGCGCCTGACCGTCTCCGGTGAGCTTTCCCCCCGTACCAGAAAATGATGTTGAAGGATCCCCCTATCGTCTAGCGCATGTTCGTCTTCGGCATCATCCTCGCGGCGGTCGCGATCTTCGCGCTGCTCACCGCTCTCATGACCAAGACCGGGAAGGTACGCCGCAACGCGTGGGCCACGTTCAGCGTCGGCCTGTTCCTGTCGGTGGTTTTCATCGCGACGTCCTGTATCTCGGTGGTGCCGACCCGCAATGTGGGCATCGTCACGACCTGGGGCAAGCCGACCGGCCGGACCACCGGGGCCGGCCTGCAGTGGACGGCGCCGTGGGAGGACATCAACGACTGGGACGCGTCGGGTCAGACGTACACGCATCTCGGTGACAAATGTGTCTGGGTGACCATCGCCGCGCAGCGCCGGGCCTGCATTCCGGTGCAGATCGAGTGGTCGGCGAAGGCGGAGAACGCGCCGGAGAACTGGGCGGCCTACCGGGAGGTCGATGGTCTGAGCCGGTTCGAGGTGTTCGTCGAGCGCCGGGTGAACCCGCAGATCAACGGGGCCATGACGTCGATCTTCGCGTCGTTCGACCCGCTCGGTGCGGTGGATGTGAGGAGCGGTGACGCGCCGGCCCCGGATCTCAACAAGACCTACAAGGAGCCGCTGATCAAGGCGCTGACCGAGGCGCTCGGTGACGAGGTGGTGGTGAAGTCGGTGGCGTTCGAGTCGCCGCGTTACGACGAGCCGACCACCCAGGCGATCTCGGCGTACGGCCAGAAGATCCTGGAGGCCCGCAACCTGGAGATCGACAAGGCGAACGCGAAGACCCGCGCGGAGATCACCCGGACCGACTCGAGCGTCGACCAGGTGGCTCGCTGTCTGCAGATCGCCGAGAAGCTGGGCAAGGAGCCGGGCCTGTGCATGGGCGGTTCGGTGTCGCTGACCCGCCCGGTCGAGACGGCGAAGTGACCCCGGCGGAAGAAGACGGCGAGGTGACCCCGGCGGAAGAAGACGGCGAGGTGACCCCGGCGGAAGAAGACGGCGAGGTGACCCCGGGCGGAACAGCGAGGCGGCCCGCCCGATCGAGACGGTGACGTGACGACCGGGCGGGGAACCGGGATCAGCGGACCCTGATCCGTACGGAGTCGAGGGCGGGCGTCTGGTTGGCGCGTTCCATCATCGGGATGCGGTGCGACCCGTCGCCGGCCCAGGCCGAGCACTGGAAGTTGCCGGCCTGCGCCAGTCCGGGCACCTGGATGGCGATGGTGTCCGGGGTGGCGCCGCCCTTGCTGTCCTCGGTCGCGACGAAGAACGCCGGGACCGGGTCGGGCGCCGGTGCCCGGCGGGTGCTGTCGAGGATCCGGCAGGCGGTGTGGAAGTGGCCGCGGACCAGGCCGCCCTGCAGGACGCTGGACTCGACGTAGTAGCCGCCCTGGCCGGCCGCGAGGAACCGGTCGCGGATCAGGTTGCGGGTGCTGATCTGGAGCGTGAAGGGCTGGTTGCGGCGTACCTGCTGCGGCGCCCGGGTGATCAGCAGCGTGGGGTTGTTGGCGGCCCCGCCGACCTCACCGAACTCGGTGGAGACGCACCGTTCGCCGCGCTGGAAGCCGTCGTGCGGCTGCAGCCGGCTGGTCTCGCAGGTGTCGGTGAGAATGCCGAGGTTGTTGCCGGGTTGGGCGGCCGGCGGTGTGGTGACCGCGGGCGCCCCGCCGTTCTGGTTGAGGGTGCACGCCGACAGACCTTCGGCGTTCAGGTTCGGCCGGGGCGCGCCGCGTTCGATGGCGGTCTCGATCCGGTTGATCGTGGCGAACCGCTTGTCCTTGAGCGGGCCGAGGATCGCGTTCTTGATGAAGTCGGGCCCGCCCTGCCCGACGGTCGAGGCGATCCGGTTGTTCGCCTCGTTGATCTGCTGGTCGAGCAGGCGCAGGTTGTTGTCGACCTCGGCCTGGGCGCGCGCCGGGACGCCGACGGTGACGGTGACCTGTGGACAGTTGACGGTGGGCACAGCGGCCTGGGCAGCTGTCGCGACCGCGATCCCGGCGCCGACCATGGCGACGGCCAACCCGGCGGTGATGATCAATTTTCGTTGCATGGACCCGCTGCTTCCCCCACTCGCGATCGATCACTTCACCCATCGATACGGGAACGCTCCCAGGTCGGATCAACGGATCGGCCACGAGCCGGGGAGGAACTCAGGCCGCGGCCAGCGCCTCGGTCGGTGCGAGCCGGGCCGCCCGGATCGCCGGGAAGAGACCGGCCACCGCCCCGATGAGCAGGGTCGCGGCGAGCCCACCGGCGACCGCCCACGGTGGTACGACGGCCGGCCACTGCTGTGTCCCGGCGTAGACGAACGTGACCACGCCTCCGCCGAGGACCCCGCCCGCCCCGCCGAGCAGCGACAGCAGCAGCGACTCGGACACGAACTGGGTGCGGATCTGCCCGCGGGTCGCCCCGAGGGATCGCCGCAACCCGATCTCGGCCCGCCGCTCGAGCACCGAGATGACCATCGTGTTCGCCACCCCGATGCCGCCCACCAGCAACGCCACCGCGCCGAGCCCGAGCAGCAGCGCGTTGAACGTGCGAGCGGCGGCCCGCTGGGCGATCAGCGCGTCGGACGGGTTGGAGACGTCGACCTCGTCGGGGTTCTGCGGGTTGGCGGTGGCGGCCAGGACACCACGGACGGCTTCCACGTGGGATTCGATCGCGCGGGTGTAGACGCGGGTGGCGTGGCCGTCGAAGCTCAGGTACGACTTGGCGGCGTCCCATCCGATCAGGACCGCGGTGTCGAGTTCCGGGGCGAGCGGGACCTCCTCCAGGATCCCGATCACCGAGTAGGTCCGTCCGTCGATGTAGACGGCGGGCACCTCGCCGAGGCGGCGGGCGGCGGCGGCGCCGAGCACGACCGCCGGGTACCGGGCGGTGGCCGCGTTCAGCCAGGAGCCGCCGGCCAGCCGCGCGTTGACGGTGTCGAGCAGGTCGAGCTGGGCCGCGGTCACGGCCAGTCCGCCGGTCTCGCCCGGGGGGATCCGGTCGGTGCGGTAGACGGGTGTGCCGGTGACGGTGCCGGTGGCGGTCGCCGAGGTGACCGGCCCGATCCGTTCGATCATGGAGAGGGCTTCGTCGGGCAGGGTCGCCTCGTCACCGAACATGGTCTGCCCGGGCGTCACGGTCAGCATGTTGGTGCCGAGGGCGGCGAGTCTCGCGTCCAGGGCGGCCTGGCCGGACGCGGAGATCCCGACCACCGACACCATCGCGGCGATGCCGATGGCGATGCCGAGCGCGGAGAGCACCGCCCGCAACGGCCGGGAGCGCAGGCCGTACCCGCCGAGGCGCAGCAGGTCGGACGGGCGTAGCCGGGCCGGGCGAAGGCCGGTGGCCATCTCAGACCACCTGCCCGTCGAGCATCGGCACCTGCCGGGGCAGCGAGCCGGCGATCTCGTGATCGTGGGTGATCACCAGGACGGTGGTGCCGGACGTGTTCAGCTCCCGCAGCAGGTCCATGACGCCGGCGCCGGACGCCGAGTCGAGGTTGCCGGTGGGTTCGTCGGCGAGCAGCACGGCCGGGTCGCCGGCGACCGCGCGGGCCACCGCGACCCGCTGCCGTTCACCGCCGGAGAGCTGGTGCGGGCGATGCTTGAGCCGGTCGCCCAGACCGACCCTGACCAGCGCTTTCTCGGCGTGCCGCTCGCGTTCCCGTTGCGGCAGGCCGGCGTAGAGGAGCCCGTCGGCCACGTTGGTGACGGCGTCCCGGCCGGGTGCGAGGTGGAACGACTGGAACACGAAGCCGATCCGGCGGGCCCGCAGCGCGGACAGTTGCCGGTCGGAGAGGGCGGCCACGTCGTGCCCGTCGATGCGTACCGTGCCGGAGGTGGGCCGGTCGAGGGTGCCGATCAGGTTCAGCATCGTCGACTTGCCGGATCCGGACGGCCCGACGATCGCGATCAGCTCGCCCTCGTCGACGGTGAGGTCCACCGAGCGCAGCGCGTGCACGCCGCCCGGATAGCTCTTGGTCACCTCGTTCAGTTCGATCACCGGTCTCATGCGGGCACACCCACCTTCATGCCCTCGGCGAGGCCGTCGCCGGTGACCTCGACCCGGCCGTCGGCGAACAGCCCGGTCCGGACCGCCACGACGCGGGTGGTGGACCCGTCGACGAGTTGCAGGCCGTAGCCGCCTTCGGCGAGGGCGAGAAGAGCGTCGACCGGTACGGTCAGCACGTTCTCCCGCTGTGCGGAGACGAACTGGACCTCCACTGCCGCGTCGTCGAGTCCTTCGGGTGTCCTGTCGAACCCGACAGTCACCGCGATCGTGGTGGTGTCCTCCTGGCCGGGGTTCTCCGCCTCCTCGACTGTCGCCTCCAGCGCGGTGATCTTCCCGGTGACGGTCTTGCCGTCCGGCAGGGTCACGTCCACCTTCGCGCCCTTCTTGGCGAGCCGCTGGTCGTCGACGTCGAGCTCGACGGTGGCGTACCGGGTGGTGGCGCTGGTGGTGAGCAGTTCGGCGCCGGGCTGGACGGCCGCGCCGGGGTCGGCCGACCGGGCGGCGACCCGGATCGGCCCGGCGGCGTACACGATCCGGCCGAGCGCGATCGTGCCGGTCTCGGGCAGGCCGAGGTCGTCCTGCCAGTCCTCGACCGCGGACGCGGTGGCGGAGGTGTACTCGTCGTCGACGGTGAACCCGCGGTGGCCCAGCGCCCACAGGTTCCGTTCGAACTGCAGCACGTCGGCGCCTTCGACGCCCGGTGCCAGGTTCCGGTAGGCGGGGAGGGCGCCGTACAACAACAGCACCGGATCGTTGTCGAGGCGGTAGAGGGCCCCGCCCCGGCTGATCGTCGCGCCGGCCGCCGGCAGGTACGTCACGGTGCCGGACAGCCGGGTGGTGAGGGCTGCGGTGTCGCCGTACCCGAGTGTTCCGTCGTGGCTCTCCTTGTCGACGAGTGTCTGCCTGGTGATGTCGGCGGTCGGCGCGGGCGTGCTGCCGGTGGCGGTCGGGGTGCTGCTGCCTTCGGCGGCCGGCAGCCCGCCGGTGAGCAGGACCGCGGCCACGCCGCCCGCGGTCAGGGCCGCCGCCGTGCCGGCGATGGTCAGCCGTCTCATGCGCCCTGTTCCCCTCGGTTGTCCCGTTTCTCGCCCTGGTTGCGGTACTGGGAGCAGGCCTTCTCCGCGGCGTTCCACGTCGGGCTGCCGGGTTCGGCGCCGAGGGTCCGGCTGTCCACCTTGGTTCTCCCGTCGGGGTCCGGGTCGGGGAATCCGCTGACGCCGTTGTCGCGCATGCATGCGGCGAACTTGCGTTCCCGTTCCAGGTCCTCGGCGCTGAGCTTCGGCGGCTCGCCGCCGTTCGGCAGGTGCTCCTTGCAGGCCTCGTGGGCTTTCTCCACCGCTTTCCCGTCGCTGCCCTTGGGGACCGAGATCTCCATCCGGCCGTCTTCCTTGGGGTCGGGGAACCATTCGAGCCCCTGTTCGCGCATGCATCTGGCGAATGCCAGCCCATCGCCCGCGTCGCCGTCGTCCGCCGGCGCGCTGCCGGACGTCTGCGGGGCGGTGCTGGCGGCGGTGGCGACCCCCGGGCCGTCGTCCCGTGACGTGGCACATCCCGCCGTCGTCACCGCGAGCAGGACACCGAGGGCCGCGACTGTTCCGAGTCTCATCTCGTCTCTCCTCCGGCGGCGGCCCGGCGGCCGCCACGCATCGAAGTAGAGCGGCGGGCGTGTATCCCCGGCGTCACGGAAAACGATGACGCCGAAGTGACACCGGCGGGGTTCAAGATGGGCGTATGCGAATCCTGGTGGTCGAGGACGAGCCGCTGCTCGCCGACGCGGTGGCGCAGGGGCTGCGGCAGGAGGCCCATGCCGTCGACGTCGTCTACGACGGCGGTTCGGCGCTGGAGCGGATCGACGTCAACGACTACGACGTGGTCGTCCTGGACCGGGACGTGCCGGTGGTGCACGGCGACAAGGTGTGCCAGGTCCTCGCCGAGCGCAAGGCCGACATCCGGGTGCTGATGCTGACCGCCGCCGCCGGGATCGACGACCGGGTCACCGGGCTGACCCTCGGTGCCGACGACTACCTGCCGAAACCGTTCGCGTTCCGGGAGCTGTCGGCCCGGGTCGCCGCGCTCGGCCGCCGGGCCCGCCCGGCCGCCCCGCCGATCCTGCGCCGGGCCGGGATCAGCCTCGACCCGTACCGCCGCGAGGTGCACCGCGACGGCCGGTACGTGCCGCTGTCGCGCAAGGAGTTCGCGGTGCTGGCCGAGCTGCTGCGGGCCGACGGCACCGCGGTGTCCGCGGAGAAGCTGCTGGAGAAGGCGTGGGACGAGAACGCCGACCCGTTCACCCACGCTGTCCGGATGACCATCCTGAAACTGCGCCGCAAACTCGGTGATCCGCCGGTGGTGCTGACCGAGCCGGGAGTGGGGTACCGGATCCGATGAGACTGACCGTTCGCGGCCGGCTCACCCTCGTCTACGGCGGCCTGTTCGTGCTGGCCGGCCTGATCCTGCTGGGTGTCACCTACCTCCTGGTCGAACGCGACCGGCCGATGACGGCCACACGCGCCGTCATCGCGCCGGCACCCGGCGAGGGCGCGACGCAGGACACCTTCAAGACGGTCATCGACGACACCAAGGCGGAGGCTCTGAACGCCCTGGTCACGCAGGGCGCCATCGCCCTGGTGGTGGTGAGCGCGGCGGCCATCGCGCTGGGCTGGCTGATCGCCGGCCGCCTGCTGCAGCCGCTGCATCAGATCACCGCGGCGGCCCGGCGGATCGCCGAGTCCCCGGCCGCCGACCGGGGCCTGCACGAGCGGATCGCCCTGGACGGGCCGAACGACGAGCTCAAACAGCTGGCCGACACGTTCGACCTGATGCTGGCGCGCCTCGACCAGTCACTGGACGGCCAGCGGCGCTTCATCGCGAACGCGTCGCACGAACTGCGTACCCCCCTGACGTTGAACCGCACGCTCCTCGAAGTCGCGCTGGAACCGGCGGAGACCTCGCCGGAGGTGCGGCAGCTCGGCGCCACCCTGCTCGCGATCAACGACCGGCACGGCCGCCTGATCGACGGCCTGCTGCTGCTGGCCCGCTCGGACCGGGAGATCACCGAACGGTCGTACGTCGATCTGGCCGACATCGTCGATCACGTCGCCGTCTCGGACACCGTCAAGGTGGTCGCCGAACCCGTCGAGGCGCCCACCCTCGGCGACCCGGTCCTGCTGGAACGCCTGGTGCAGAACCTGGTGGAGAACGGTGTCCGGCACAACGTCCCGGACGGCTGGGTCAAGGTCACCACCGGCGCCCGCCCGGACGGCTGGGTGGAGCTGCAGGTCAGCAACTCCGGCCCGGTCGTGCCCCGGTACGAGGTGGCCGGCTTGTTCGAGCCGTTCCGCCGTTACGGCCGGGAACGCCTCGCCGCCCCGTCCGGCGGCGCCGGCCTGGGCCTGTCGATCGTCCGGGCCATCGTCGGCGCCCACCAGGGCCGGCTGCACGCCACCGCCCGCGACGAGGGAGGCCTTCTGATCACGGTCCTCCTCCCCCGAGCTCCATGAGACCTCTTCCGGTACGGGCCGGTGAGGCTCTCCGCACTCCCCCGCGAGATGCTGCCCGCCCGCTGGACGCACGCTCGGCGAGCAGTCACCGTAACGAGGCTGAACCACACCCGCTGCCGTCCCGTAACAGTTACGGGGTTGACCGGTAGATGGGACCTCGAGCACACCGCACCGGGCCCGGTATGCCGGGGGACTAGGCTTGACGCCCGTGAACTGGGCTTCGGCGTGGCGGCCCGGAAGCCCAACCGAAACATGGAACGGAAGATGATGATCGACCAGCCCAAGGTGCGAGTCCTGCTTCTGGAGAACATCCACCCCGACGCCGTGGCCCGGCTCGAGGAGGACGGTTTCGAGGTCGAGTCCCTGCGCAACGCTCTCGACGAGGTCGAGCTGATCGAGCGCATCTCCGGAGTCTCCCTGCTCGGTGTCCGCTCCAAGACCCAGGTGACGGCGAAGGTTCTGGAGGCCGCCGACAAGCTGGTCGGCATCGGCGCGTTCTGCATCGGCACCGACCAGATCGACCTGTCCGCGGCCTCGGCCGGCGGCGTCGCGGTGTTCAACGCCCCGTTCTCCAACACCCGCTCGGTGGTGGAACTGGCGATCGCCGAGATCATCGCGCTGACCCGCCGGCTCACCGAGAAGAACACGCTGATGCACTCGGGCGTGTGGGACAAGTCGGCCGACGGCGCGCACGAGATCCGTGGCCGCCGCCTCGGCATCGTGGGCTACGGCAACATCGGCACCCAGCTCTCCGTCCTCGCCGAGAACCTGGGCATGTCGGTCTCGTTCTACGACACCGCCGACAAGCTGGCGCTGAGCAACGCGCACCGCTGCGCCAGCCTGGACGAGCTGCTGGAGTCCAGCGACATCGTCACGATGCACGTGGACGGCCGGCCGGGCAACGCCGGCTTCTTCGGCGCCGAGCAGTTCGCCAAGATGCGCCCCGGCAGCCTCTTCCTCAACCTCTCCCGCGGCATCGTGGTCGACCACCTGGCCCTGCGAGACGCGCTGAAGAGCGGCCACCTGGCCGGTGCCGCCGTCGACGTGTTCCCGGCTGAGCCGAAGGGCCGCGGCGACGAGTTCCTGTCCGAGCTGCGCGGCCTGCCGAACGTGATCCTCACCCCGCACATCGGCGGTTCCACCGAGGAGGCGCAGTCCGACATCGGCGGCTTCGTGGCCAACAAGCTGGCCAAGTTCGTCACCGAGGGCAACACCACGCTGAGCGTGAACCTGCCCGGTGTGACCCTGCCCGAGCTGCCCGGCATGCACCGCATCGTGCACATGCACAAGAACACCCCCGGCGTGCTGGCCCAGGTCAACCGGATCCTCGCCGAGCACAACGTCAACGTCGAGGGCCAGATGCTCAGCACCCGCGGGGAGTACGGCTACCTGATCACCGACATCGCCCGCGGCTACCCCGACGAGGTGCTCGACCAGCTCCGCGCCATGGAGCAGACCGTTCGCCTGCGCGTTCTGAACTGATCATGGCAGTGACCGCCTGGCCCGCCCGGGTCAGGCGGTCACGACCGTCAGCAGAGTCACCGGGGCCACCGCGTCCACGTCGTACCGGTTGCCGTTGCTCCAGCCCTTCGGTGTCAGGGTGGAGCCCGGCGCGACATCCTTGAGCGTCCGCGACCCGGCCGTCACCGAACCCGCGCCGCCGCCGACCTTGACCCGCACCGGGCTGCCCGCCGGCGCCCGCAGGATCAGTTCCTCGACCCCGCCGGTGATCCGCATCGGCACCGTGCCGGACGCCTCGGCCAGGGTCATCTCCGCCCGGCGGGTGCCGCCGACCAACTCGATGCCCTTGATGCGCCCTTCGGTGAGGTCGACGATGCGCTCGGCCGAGTACCCGGAGAATCGGATCGTCCACCGAACCTTCGCGGCCAGCACGATCTCCACCTCGCCGCCGGTTCCCGCGGCGTCCCGGGCCAGGTCCACCCGCAGCCGGTCGTCGCGCAGTTCCGCGCTGGGCCGCACACCGGTCCCCTCGGGCGCGCTGACCCGGTAGAGGTCGCCGCCCAGCTCGCCGATCCGCAGCCGCACCCGGTCGGTCGCCGCCATCAGCTCGAACGTCGCGGCGTTCTGGTTGCCCAGCGGCCCGCTCACCACCTGCTGATCCTTCGGCGAGCCCTGCAGCATCTCGCTGATCCGGTTGTCGTCGCCGGTGTAGTAGACGACCCCGGTCAGTGCGAGGGCCGCTACCGCCACCACGCCGAGCACCGCCATCCCGGCCGTCACCAGCCGGGACTGCCGGGGCTGAGGCCCGGACGGGGCGGTCGCCGGCCGGTCGGCCCACACGATCGGTTCGGCCGGGTCCGGTGGGGCCGCCGACGCCCACGACGAGGTCACCGCGAAGGAGCCGCCGGGGGTGGTGGACGGCGCTGAGGAGGCGGTGAACGGCTCGCCCGGGGAGGAATCGGTGTCCGACCACAGCGGGGTGGCGAGCCCGGTCAGCGGGCCGCTGTCCGGTCCGGCGGGAACGGCCACGGAGGAGGGTGGCACGGCCCGCGCCCCACCGATCGGCCCGTCGCTGAAGCCGAAGGAGACCCGTCCCGGCCCGCCCGGCGACGCCGGCCCGAACTCCGGCGGTGAGGAGACCGGCTTTCCTGCGGCCCCCGACGGCGCGGAGACCGGCTCCCCGGCGGCGCCCGACGGCGCGGAAAGCGGGGAACTGTCGGAAGCCGCGGCAGACGCCGCAGGGGGTGAAACCGCCCCGGCATCACCACCGAACCAGTTGACCGGCTCCCCACTGATCTCCGGCGCCCGCGCCGACGGCCGCCTCCGCGGCAGCGGCTCAGCCGAGCCGTCTGCCCCCCGTGAGATCTCGGCCGGATCGGACGCTTCGCCGACAGCGGCGGTTCGGTCCACAATTCCTCCCTGCAGCGCACCCACGTGTGTCCCCCGGAGGGAGTACGTACGGAAGCGGCTCCCGGATGAGTGACCGGAGGGTTTACCGCGGGTCAGGTCGGACGAGGCCGCGCCGGGTGGCGATCGCGACCGCCTCCAGTTGGCTGTGCGCCCCCAGTTTGGCGAGCACCGCCTTCTGGTATCCGCGGCAGGTGTGCACGCTGATCCCGAGCCGCCGGGAAACCGCGCGGGCGTCGAGCCCGGCGGCCATCAGTTGCAGCACCTCGTCCTCACGGGCGGTGAGGCCACCTGCGGCGATGCTGTTGCCGCGCTGCCCGGCGGCGGTCGGTGTGGTGCTGCGCAGCAGCCGGGCGAGGATGTCGGTGGAGACGGTCATGCTGCCGCGGTGGGCGGTGCGGAGAGCATTGAGGACGTCACCGAGCGCGCCGTTCTTGGAGATGAATCCGGCGGCGCCGGCCGTGGTGGCCCGCCGGACCAGGGTCTGGTCCTCGCTGGCAGTGAGGATCACCACACGGGAGCCGGGCTGGCGCACCTTGATCAGCTCGGCGATGGCGATGCCGTCGGCATCGGACAGTTCCGGATCGAGGACGATCACATCGGGGGTCAGCTCGGCGGCCAGCCGGATGGCTTCGGCGCCGGTGCGCGCGTGCCCCACCCAGCGCAGGTCCGGCTGTCCGGCAAGTGCGTGTCCCAGCAGCTCGGCGAAGGTCTGGTGACCGTCGACGACGAGCACCGTGATCGTCTCGTCGCTGTTCATACGTCACCCTTCCCTCTTGTCGGCCCCCGGCGGGCTCCGCGCAGTCTAAGGATTACCCGACGGCACGTCCTCCCTACCAACAGGCTGGCGACCGGTACGCCCGACGGCCGGTTGCCTCCGAGCGGATGCGATGACCAGTCGTTCGGCCGACAGACCCCCTCGCTTTGGGGCTTGTAGCCGGCCACCCCTGAAAGCAGAGTTCTCGATCATGCACGACATCCAGCTCTTCGGCCGTCTCGAGGTCCGCACCCGCGGCATCCGTCTCTCCGGGGACGACTTCGGCGGCGTTCGGCCTCGCCACCTGCTCGCCCTGCTCGCTCTGCGCGGTGAGCTGTCGCTTGTGGAACTGGCCGACACGCTGGGTGTCCCCACCGCCACGGTGAAGCACGATCTGGGGATCCTGCGCGAGCGGCTGGAGCCGGAGGCCCGCCGTCGTGACACGGTGCTCTCGGTGCACCGGGGCCGGGCGCGCCTGCTGCCCGAGCGCACCCACGTCGACACCACCACCTTCGACGAGCTGATCGCCATCGCCTCGGAGCGGACGCCGGTCCGGGCCGTCCGCCCGCTGGCCGCCGCGGCCTTCCTGGCGTCCCGCCCGCTGCTGGAGGACGAGGACGCGCCGTGGGCCGCCGAGGCCCGCGCCGAGTACCGCGCCAAACTGATCATGGCGAGCACCCCGCAGCCGATCAGGTAGGCAGCCGACAATCAACGGGTGTTCTCCACCACCCTCACTCCGGTGCCACTGGCGCCGGAGATCTCCCTTCATCTCGCTGACCGCCGGTTCGGGCTCTTCGACCTGACCGGCGGCGAGTTCCACAGCGACCAGCCGCCGCCGTTCTGGGCCTTCGCCTGGGCGGGCGGCCAGGCCCTGGCCCGCTTCCTGCTGGATCGTCCGGCCGAGGTCGCCGGCCGCCGCGTGCTGGACGTGGCCACCGGCTCCGGGGTGGCCGCGATCGCCGCCGCCTATGCCGGGGCCGCCGCCGTGGCCTGCACCGACATCGATCCCGAGGCGGTCGGCGCGGCCCACCGCAACGCGTCCGCGAACGGCTTCTCCCTGGCCGTCGAGCTCGACGAGCCCGATCTTCTGCTGGCCGGCGACGTGTTCTACAGCCCGGCCGTGGCACCGAAGATGGTCGCCATGTTCCGCACGGCCCGGCAACGGGGCGCGGGTGTGCTGGTCGGTGACCCGGGCCGCGGTTTCTTCCCGAGACATCTCTTCGACCTGGTGGCCGAGTACGTCGTCCCGGTGCCCCCGGCGCTGGAGGAGAGCGAGACGTTGACCACAGGCGTGTGGCGGATGCACTGAGATGAGATGCGTTCATCACGCAACAACTTGTAGGCTACATGCATATCAGGATGCGGAGGCATTGGTGCACGAGGAGCAGGCCAGCCGGCTGGGCGACCAGATCACGCGTTTGATCCGGATGAGCGTGCGATTCCGGGGCATGCTCAAGACCGGAGACCTCGGCGCCGAGTTCTCCGCGCTGATGCTGCTGCCACCACTGCGTGCCATGGGCCCGATGCGGGTCACCGACCTGGCGGAGATCAAGGGCGCCGACCCGTCCACCGTCAGCCGCCAGGCCGCTCAACTGGTGAAAGCCGGCCTGGCCCGCCGCGAGGCGGACCCGGCGGACGGGCGGGCGTCCCGCCTGGCGGTGACCGACACCGGCGTCGCCGCGTGCGAGCGGCTGCGGGAGGGCCGGGTGGCCCTGATCACGCAGGTGCTGGCCGACTGGCCCACCGAGCAGGTCACCGCCTTCACCACCCTGTTCGACCAGTTCAACGACGCGGTCGAGGCGCACCTGCGCACCGACCCGGGAGCACCCCCACGGGAGACTTCGTGAGCCATCCAGCCCCACCGGCGCCGGCGCCGGTGGAATTCACCCATCGCCAGATCCTGACGATTCTCGGCGGCCTGATGATGGGCATGTTCCTCGCCGCGCTGGATCAGACCATCATGGCCACCGCGACCCGGACCATCGCCGACGACCTCCAGGGCTTCGACCTGCAGGCCTGGGCCACCACGGCCTTCCTGATCACCTCGACGATCTCCACCCCGCTGTACGGCAAACTGTCCGACATCTACGGCCGCCGCCCGTTCTTCCTGCTCGCGATCGGCATCTTCATCGTCGGATCGTTCCTGTGCGGCCTGTCGGACAACATGTGGCAGCTGGCCGCGTTCCGGGCCATCCAGGGCCTCGGCGCCGGCGGCCTGATGTCCCTCGCCCTAGCGATCATCGGCGACATCGTCCCGCCCCGCGAACGCGCCAAATACCAGGGCTTCTTCCTCGCCGTCTTCGGCACCGCGAGCGTCCTCGGCCCCATCCTCGGCGGCTTCTTCGCCGGCGCCGACGAAATCCTGTTCACCGACGGCTGGCGCTGGGTGTTCTACATCAACGTGCCGATCGGCCTCGCCGCGATGGCCGTCGTCGCCAAGGTGCTGCACCTGCCGCACCACCGGGTCGACCACCGCATCGACTGGCCCGGCGCGCTCACCCTCGTCCTCACCCTCGTCCCGCTGCTCACCGTCGCCGAGCAGGGCCGCGAGTGGGGCTGGGACTCCGGCCGCTCCATCGCCTGCTACGTCATCGGCGGCCTCGGCCTGATCGGCTTCATCCTCGCCGAACGCGCCTACAAGAACGAGGCGCTGCTGCCACTGGCGCTGCTCGGCAAACGCACCGTCGCGGTCGGCGTCACCGCCAGCACCATCCTCGGCATGGCCATGTTCGGCGCCCTGATGACCGTCCCGCTGTACCTGCAGATCGTCAAAGGCTCCTCGGCCACCCTCGCCGGCCTCCAGATGATCCCGTTCGTGCTCGGCATCATGACCGGCTCGATCATCTCCGGCCAGCTGATCTCCCGTACCGGCCGCTACCGGATCTTCCCGATCGTCGGCAGCTTCTTCATGGTCGCCGCGCTCCTCCTGTTCTCCCTGGTCGGCGCGGACACCCCGCTCTGGCGGGTCATGCTCGTCATGGCGCTGATGGGCCTCGGCCTGGGCAGCAACATGCAGCCGATGATCACCGCCGTGCAGAACGCCGTCTCACCCCGCGAAATCGGCACCGCCACCGGCGCGGTCACGTTCTTCCGCTCGATGGGCGGCACCCTCGGCACCGCCGTCTTCCTGTCGGTGCTGTTCAACGTGCTCCCCGGCAACATCGAGAAGGCGTACTCCGCCGCACAGCCCACCGCCGAGTTCCAGCAGGCACTGGCCGCCGACCCGTCCCAAGCCGAAACCATGAAACTCGCCAGGAGCGGCGCCGGCCTCAGCGACACGTCGTTCCTGAACACACTCGCCGACCCGCTGTCCCACCCGTTCAAGGTCGGTTTCGCCGACAGCGTGCACATCGTCTACCTGATCGCCTTCTTCATCATGATCCTCGGCCTGATCGTGGTCTTCTTCCTCCCGGAGATCCCACTCGCGCAACGCTCCGCCCAACAGGCCCGCGCCGAAGACGCCCTCCAAGCCCAACAGGGCACCGCCGACCCGGCAGGAGTCAAGACAGGCGGCGACACCACCACTTAGATCAACTACCTTGCGGGGGTACGGGCCAAGCACCGCGCCCGTACCCCCGGCATCCTCGCCGCCCTCAGCTTCCCCCAGTAACGTGACCACATGGCTGTTGTGAAGATCAACGCAATCGAGGTTCCCGAAGGCGCCGGCCCCGAACTGGAGAAGCGCTTCGCCGCCCGCCACGGCGCCGTCGAAAACTCCCCCGGCTTCCTCGGCTTCGAACTGCTACGCCCCGTCGCCGGCGACACCCGCTACTTCGTCTACACCCGCTGGGAAACCGAAGAAGACTTCCAGAACTGGGCAAACGGCGGCGCCAAAGAAGCCCACGCCGGAGAACGCGCCAAACCCGTCGCCTCCGGCGCAAGCCTGCTCGAGTTCGAAGTCGTCCAGTCCGTACAGAAATAGCCGGCCACCAACCGCCCAACCAGGCTGCGGCACCCGCCTCGCCCACCCCGTGGCCGAGGCGGGCCGACCGCCACGGACGGGGCACGCCGCCTCCACCCACGGGACGAGGCACGCCGAATTTCTCACCCACGGG
>NZ_BOMZ01000020.1 GCF_016862455.1 Actinoplanes utahensis | reverse complement strand
TCGACTGTCTCGACACCAACGGCATTTTGCGGGCAGTTCCGTGAATACGACCTTGCGGCAATTACGGGGGTGATTAGCGGTTGCAACCAGACCGTCCCCAGCCAGGCGGACCTCTGTGGCCACGGACGACAGCCCCTCCCGTGGTCATGAGACAGTCAGCCCTACCGTCCCCGGCACACGTGGTCACGGAACGGTCCCCACCCCGTGGCCTTCGGGACACGTGGTCACGCAACGGTCCCCACCCCGTAGTTTTCCAGTGTGCACGTGGCCACGGAACAGCCCGCAAAATGCCGCTGGTGTCGAGGCGAGTGATTTTTCGACGCCCAGTGGGGTTTGCTGGGTGGCGGAAAATCGCACGCCTCGACACCAGCTTAAAGGCATTTTGCCGCGGAGCGAAGCGGAGCAAAGCTAGCACAGCTCCGTAAGTAAATCGGATACCGCAATCCGCGGGCAAGAAAGCCAGCTACCGTAATTCGCGGGTGAGAAAACCAGCACGCCTCGCCCCACGGGTGACCAAGCCAGCACACCCGATCTCGCGGGTGAGAAAACCAGCACACCTCGCCCCACGGGTGACCAAGCCAGCACACCCGATCTCGCGGGTAAGAAAGCCAGCACGCCTCATCCTCGGGCGACCAAGCCGACACGCCTCGCCCGGTAGGCGGCCAACCCGGCAAACCCGCCCCGCCGATGAGATCACCATCAGACCACGCACCCCGGGTGATCGAACCGGCACACCCCGCCCCGCGAATGGCCCGGTCCGCCTTCTCGGCATCTGGGGTGAGTGGGCCGTGGTCAGGTCATCCGCTGTTGCGGGCTGCTGCGGTCACCAGGCGGGTGGCGACGGTGGTGCGGTCGAGGCCGAGGCGCTGGGCGCTCTCTTGGAGGATGGCGTAGGCCTCTTGGATGCCGCAGCCGCGTTGGGCGATGATCACGCCGACGGCGCGGTCGACTTCGGCGCCTTCGGTGAGGGCTTCGCGCCGGTGCAGTTCGCCGATCAGGACTTCGGCTTGGCCGGCCAGGGCCATGGCGGTGACGAGGACTTCCGGGTCGACGTCGCCGGCGTGGTCGAGGTAGACGCTGAGTGCCCCGACCGCGGTTCGGCGTACGTCCAGGGGGATCGCGGCCAGTCCGCCCAGTCCGTCGGTTCGGGCGGCGTGGGCGAGTTCGGGCCACCGTTCGTCGGTTGTCAGGTCGCCGGAGGTGATCAGGGTCCGGGTGCGGGCTGCTTCGAGTCCGGGTCCGGTGCTTCCGGCGTACTGGAGTTGGTCGAATGTCTGCCCTGCCTGTCCGGCGGTGGCCGCGGTGAGGGGCCCGCCTTCGCCGATCAGCGCCACCGAGCATCGTGCGACGCCCGGCAGGGCGCCTGCCGCGAGGGCGGCGAACCGGTCGAGGGCTTGGGTGAGCGAGTCGGCGGCGAGCAGGCGCACGGTCAGTTCGTGCAGCAGCCCGGCTAGTTCCACCGGATGCGGCCCGCTGGGCGGGGCGGCGTGTGGGGCCGCTGACCGGCGCGGCGTGGAGATGGTGGACGTGCCGTCTTTGGGGGTGCGCCGGGTCAGCCGGGCGCCACGCTGCGCGGCCGGGACACGGCGTTTAGGGGCAGACACTCGACGGATATTGCCACGTCTATCCGGAAACGTGCGCGATCAGGTGCCCCATTAGGGGGGTGTCCCGGGTTCAAACCGACTCGTCGGATGTTCTGCGCTCAAGGAATGAATCAGGCGCGGCCGTGGGATCGTCGGTGCGTTCGTCGGAGTCCGCGAGGATGGCTTCGGCCTGGGCTTGCGGGTCGGCGCTGCCGGCGGCGCGTTCTTCGGGCAGCAGGTCGGCGGCACGGCGTCCGGTGCGCTCGTCGGTCATGGTGTCCGGGTACCCGGGGGCGGGGTGGGGAAACTTTTGCGCCGCCTCTCGGGTGTTCACCCGAGAGGCGGCGCGAATGCCGGTGTGCAGGTCGCCTCGCGGCGAGTGGCTCAACACGGCTCCAGCCGAACGGTATTCCGTGCAGGCGTTGGGTGAGGCCCGGGGACACTGGGCACACCGGCATTCGTTCACAACCGTCGGCACCGGTGCGGGATTCCGTGAGTTGTTGTGACCTGGGTTACACTCCTGGTGTTTGGCCGGCGGCCCGGCGGGTAGTCCACCGCCCGTGACCGACGACATCCGTGAGCTGGACGCCTTCCTGGACACCGCCTACGACGCCCAGGAGCGGCTGACCAGCGGAGACCTGCAACGACGTGCGATCGCCGCGGATCTGCCGGCGACCGTGCTCACCCGGATCGACGCGCTGCCCGAGGGCGAGTACGCGCAGGACGAGGCGGCCGAGGCCCTCCGCGCCCTGCAGTTCTGAGTCAGTCCCGTTCCGCGTGCTTCTTGGCGATGCAGTACGCCATCTGCAGGAAGTCCGAGGCCGCCGTCGCGGTCAGCGCGGTGGCGGCCAGCCGGGTCAGCCGGGGTGCCAGCACCAGGCCGCCGGTGAGCGCCGTGGACACCCAGACGGCCAGGCAGAACGGGCAGGTGACCAGTTCGCCGATGCTGTGCCGGACCGGGCTGCCCTCGTCGCGTACCTCCTCGTGCAGTTCGGCCGACCCGGCCGGCGCGGTGTAGCGGGTGAACGGGGCGCGCAGCGGGCTGGTCACCGCTTCCTTGGCCACCAGCCGGCTGAGTTTGTGGGTGGCGATCGACACCAGTGCCACGTCGCCGAGTCCGGGACGTTCGGGCACTGGCCGGCCACTGATCCGGGCAGCCGCGGCCAGTGCCCCGGCCATCGTCCCGAAGGCGCCCATGGCGACCAGATATCCGTCGAGCGGCCGGTGCTCGTGCGGGGCGTAGGCCTGCGCGAGCCGGGCGATCCGTTGGCGCAGCGCCATCAGAAGGCCTGGGTGAGCCGGTCCGGGTCGACCTCGCGGCCGGGGAACCGTGCCATGTATTCGGTCTCCAGTTCGGCAGTGCGTTTGAAATGGTTGTCCAGGGCGGCGTCCGGGCCGTGCCGCAGGGTGTGCAGGCGGGTCCGGTAAAGGCTGCCGAGTTCCCGGAACAGGTCGTCGTCGGACAGGCCCGCCGGGTCGACGCCGGTGTCGAAGGCCACCGCCGCACCGTCCTCGAATCGCGCTTCCATCGTGATGCGCCTCCTATCCGAATGGGTAAGGTCTCGCCAGCACGGGTTGCCCCGGCTAACGCCCACCAAACCCGCCGGTACGCTCGTGTACATGAAAGGGCTGTGGACTCCGGCGTGGATGGCCCGCCATCTTCTCGCGCTCGTGATGACCGCGACCTGTCTGGCGCTGGGCTGGTGGCAGTTCAGCCGCGCCGCCGACGGCAACTCGATCAGCTGGGGCTACATGTTCCAGTGGCCGGTCTTCGGCGGCTTCGTGGTGTTCATCTGGGTGCGCGAGATCCAACTGGCCCGTCGCCGGGCGGCCGGCCTGCCGCTCACCGAGTCGGAGGAGACCCCGCCGCCGGCCGAGCCCGGTGCGCCGGTCACGCTGGGCCGCCCGGTCCGGGTCGAGGTCCGGCCGCGGGCCGACGCGGCGCCGGATCCCGAACTCGACGCCTACAACGACTATCTGGCCTGGCTGGCCGCCCATCCCGGGGCCCGGCCGACGGATTACCCCCACCGCGTCCCCAACACATAGGCAAGAAGGAGTCACCGGCCGTGCAGGGAGCTCTCACCCGTTACCGGATCATCGCCTGGATCGTCGGCATGCTTCTGCTCGTGCTCACGGTCGGCATGGTGATGAAGTACGGGCCCCCCGACAACCCGGTCGTGGTCGAGACGGTGGGGCAGCTCCACGGTTTCCTCTACATGGTCTATCTGGTGTGCACCTTCGACCTGTCCCGCCGGGTGGGTTGGCCGTTCAAGCGGATGATCCTGGTCATGCTGTCCGGCACGATCCCGTTCCTGTCGTTCTGGGCCGAGCGTCAGGTGACGCGTAACTGGGTCCCCACGGCTGAACCGGCACTGAGCGAATAGTCCGGGTAAGCGCGGGGAATTCACGCTCAGCGGCGAGCGAATAACAGCCCGTTATCAGGATTAAACGCGCAAGCCCGGCTATCGGGAAATTTCACTCGGCGGGGCCTTGATTTCTTTTCTTCCGCCGATAGGTTAATGCGGTTGGTCCGGTCCGCAGCCACAAACCTCCGGTGGCGCCGGCCAACGCCGCCGAAACACGCGACGAGCCGGCGCCTCTTCCTCGAGGCCGGCGGCCGTCGTGGGACCGGGCCTCTCTTCCCGCCCGGACTCCCCCAGCGACCAGGTCGGCGGCCAAGCGGAAGAAAGGCCCCCTGACCAGTGCCACACCCCCGAACCCGGTTCCGGGCTCTCGTGGTCGCGCTGACGGCATTCGCGATCACCGCGTCGGGAGCGACCGCCGCGAACGCGGCTCCGTCCCCCGCCGAGCTCACGAAGAAGATCGAGGCGGCGTCCACGACCCTCGAGAACGTCACCGAGCAGTACAACAAGCTGCGGATCGACCTGAACAAGACCAAGGCCGAAGCCGTCAAGCTGGAGAAGTCGCTGAAGCCGGCCCAGGCGGCGCTCGCCGCGGCCACCGTCAAGGTGGACACCATCGCCGACACCACGTACATGCAGGGTCGCATCGGCCCGCTCGCGGTGATCGCGAACGGTGACTCGCAGAACCTGCTGGAACGGCTGGCCACGCTGGAGCAGATCGCCCGCTCCAACCAGCAGGACATCGACGCCTACACCGAGACGACGCAGTCGTTCGCGGAGCGCAAGGCCGCTCTCCAGCAGACCCAGAAGAAGCAGAACGCTCAGGTCACCGAGCTGGCGACGCGCAAGAAGAAGATCGAGGGCGACCTCGAGAATCTGTACGACATGCGTGAGGCCGCGTACGGCAGTCCCACCGAGGACACCGGGTCCTACACCGGCGCGATCCCGAGCATCCCGGGTTCCGCCGGCAAGGCCGTCACCTTCGCGTTCAACCAGATCGGCAAGCCGTACGGCTTCGGCGACGCCGGCCCGGACTCGTACGACTGCTCGGGTCTGACCTCGGCGGCCTGGGCCGCGGCCGGCAAGTCGCTGCCGCACAACGCCGCCGCGCAGTACAGCGCCACCGCCCGGATCAGCAGATCCGATCTTCAACCCGGTGACCTGGTGTTCTACCGCAATAACGCCCATGTCGGGATCTACGTCGGCGGCGGCAAGATCATCGACGCGCCGTCGGCCGGCCGGGACATCCTGCACCGCACGATCGACATCATGACGCCGAACGGCTACGGCCGGGTCAAGTAGGCGTCGGTACGGCTGGTTCTCAGGGCTGTCTCGACGCCGCTGAGACAGCCCTGAGAACCAGCCGTACCAAGACAGCGGCACCAAAAGGCCGGCGCCCCCGAGGAGGGGGCGCCGGCCTTGATCGTTTCAGAGGGGTTGGGAACGGGACGGGATCAGGCGGCGGCCAGACCCTCCGCGCGGGCCAGCTCACGCAGCCGGCCGAGCGCCTGGATCTCCAGCTGACGGATCCGCTCGCGGCTCAGCGAGAAGCGGGACGCCACCTCGGTCAGCGAGTGCTCGCGGCCGTCCTCCAGTCCGTACCGCGCCCGCATGATGCCGGCCGACCGGTCGTCCAGGTGGTTGAGCAGGCCCTCGATGCGCTGCCGCTCGAGCGCGTTGAGGACGATCTCCTCGGGGCTGGGGGCGTCGCTGTCGGCGACCAGGTCACCGAGGTTGGTGTCGCCGTCGTCGCCGACCGGGGTGTCGAGCGAGACGGTGTCCTGCGCCCAGCGGGTGAGCTCGTTGACCCGCTCGACGGTGACGCCGAGAGCGGCCGCGACCTGCTCCGGCTCCGGGTCGCCGCCCAGCTCACGGACGAGCTGGCGGGTGACGTTACGCATCCGGTTGACATCCTCGACCAGGTGGACGGGGAGCCGGACGGTGCGTTCCTGCTGGGCGATGGCGCGGCTGATCGCCTGGCGCACCCACCAGGTGGCGTAGGTCGAGAACTTGTAACCGCGCTCGTAGTCGAACTTCTCGACGGCGCGGACCAGGCCGGTGTTGCCTTCCTGGATCAGGTCCAGCATCGGCATGCCGGACCGCACGTAGCGGCGTGCGATCGAGACGACCAGTCGCAGGTTGGCCCGGATGAACAGATCCTTCGCGCGCTGGCCCTCGGTGACGAGACGCTCCAGCTCCTCCCGGCTGACGCCGCGACGCTCCTCGCCCGTCTCGAGCAGGTGCTCGGCGTAGAGTCCCGCCTCGATCGCCTTCGACAGTTCGACCTCACGAGCGGCGTCCAACAACGGCGTCCGGGAGATCTCGTGCAGGTAGACTCCGACGAGGTCGCGCTCTTCGGCGACCTGGTCGGTACGCATCACGGTGTTCTTCTCCACGTTGCCCACGGTCCCCTCATTGCCGTCACTAACCCTGTTACGGGCATTACCTGCGTCCATCAGCCCTCTCCCGTAACGTCCGCAGCTCGTGCATTGCGGTTGCTGACATCTACACAACAAATTGCCGACTCAACTGATTCCAGCTGGTGGGTCGAAAGTGTCACGAATGCCTGGGTGCTACCTGAGAGCCCAGTGCGCGGTACCTGAGTGCGGCATCTTCGCGACCGTCCTGCTGACGGTCGGATACCCTTTGCGCGACTCATAACACCATCGGCCTCTCATCGTCACAGCGACGGCCATCACCCTGGACTCCGCGATGCTCGTCACCCCGGAGTACGGGCTCCACGCCCGCGGGGTTCATGTGCAGCATCGGCCGCGCAACGACAAGCCTGAAACAAACGCCCCGCGAAAGATCTCCGGTCCCTCCAGGCGGACGGGACCACCGGTCACAATGCGCCTTGTCACGTCACACTTCAGTCGCCCACATGGGTGACGCCCGCCGAGCACGGAACATTCCCAGGTGAGAGCCGGTCCGGCTGGTAAGTGAGGAAGAGCACAGCCACGGCGGTGTGACAGGCTGCTCGCCATGACGGCGACGCGTACAGCTCTGGTGACCGGTGGCACAGGCGGCCTCGGCGCCGCCACGATCAGCGCTTTCACGGCCGCGGGTTGGCGCGTGGTGGCGCCGGTGCGGCCCGGTTCGGCCGACCGGCTGCCCGGCGGCGTGGTCGCGGTCGAGGCGGATCTGATGGTCGAGGCGCAGGTGCGGGCGGCGGCCGAGGTGGCCGGCCGGGACCCGGCGGCGCCGCTGACGGCGGTGGTGAACCTGGCCGGTGGGTACGCCGGCGACGGCCTGATCGCCGACACCCCGGTGGAGAGGTTCGAGGAGATGCTGACGCTGAATCTGCGGCCGACGTACCTCACCACGGCGGCGGCGCTGCCGTACCTGATCGGCGCCGGAGGCGGCTCGGTCGTCTGTGTCTCGTCGCGGGCTGCGGTGTCCCCGTTCCCGGGCGCCGCCGGTTATGTGGCCGCCAAGGCGGCCGTGCTGGCGTTCGCCGCCGCGGTCGACGTCGAGTACCGCAAGCGGAAGGTGCGCTGCAACACCGTGCTGCCCAGCGTCATCGACACACCGGCGAACCGGAAGGCCATGCCGGACTCCGACCACGGCCGCTGGGTGAGCCCGGCCGCGATCGCCGACGTGATCCTGTTCCTGGCCTCGGACGCGTCGGCACCGACCAGTGGCGCGCAGATCCCGGTTTACGGTCAGGCCTGACCCGGCGCGATCGGCCGCCGGTGTGATGGGAGCCGGTCGCCGACGCCCGCGGTCTTTGCGGGGGCCGGGGACCGACTGGCATCTCACCGGTTACAAGGCCAATCGCCGCGGAGCGAAGCGGAGCCATCAAGCACAGTCAAAATGGCCTTGGTGACCTGCTCGGGCGTGTCGTTGGCGTCGATCACCACGAACTCCGGGTACTCCGGGAGCGCGCGGTAGGCGCCGGCGGCGGTCCGCAGGTAGTCCATCGTCTCGGTGTCGTAGCCGCGCCGCTCGATCCGGTCCTGCGCCACCGCCGGATCGACGGACAGCAGGAACGTCACGTCCGGCCGGGGGAACATGCGGTAGGCGAGCCGGGCGAAGCGCTCCGCGGACGGGCGGGCGCCGTGGGCGCGGAGGCTCGCGTACTGGCAGACGGCGTAGCGGTCCATCACCGCGATCTCCCGGTTCACCGCCCGGCGCAGCAGGGTGCGGGCGATGGCCAGCCAGCGCAGCAACGACTCCAGCAGCAGGGTGCCGCGGCGGCCGAACAGGTCTTCGGCGTCCGAGCGGCCGAGGAAGTGGGCGATCCGCCCGAACCAGTGACGTCCCCCGGCGTTCTGCCGGTAGGCCGCCGGGAAGCCGGCGGCGAGCAGCTCCGCCGCGACGACACGCGCCTGAGTGGTCTTGCCGGAGCCGTCGATGCCGACCAGCGCGACGGTGCGGGGCATGCGGCGAGGAGCGCGGTCGGCGGAATCCGGATGGGACTGCGCGAGGGGGGCCATACCCACTGACGGTAGCCCCCTTCTGCACGCACCGTTCCCCGCCGCGGGCTGTCCTTTTCCTCCAGAATGTTCGCAAGGGGTTCAAGGTGCGGCGACTCCGGGTAGTCGTTCAGGAACTGGACAACGGACAGGAGGTCGGCATGCCACACCGGGTGGACGAGGGCTTGGCCATCACCTTGAAGCGCGTCGCCTCGACGCTGAAGAGCGCGGACATCCCCTTCGCACTGGGCGGGAGTTTCGCGGTGTACGCCCGCGGCGGGTATTCCAGTGATCACGATGTGGACTTCCTGATCCGCGAACAGGACAAGGACCGCGCGTTGCAGGAACTGGCCGCGGTCGGATTCCAGACCGAACAGCCCCCCGAGGACTGGCTGGTGAAGGTCTTCGACGAGGGCCGTATGGCGGACCTGATCTACCGGCCGGTGGAGTCGCCGGTGGACGAGGAGACCCTCGCCGACACCGAGCAGATCTCCGTCGAGGCGATCTACATGCCGGTGCTCTCGGCGACCCGGCTGATGGTGCACAAACTGCTCAGCTACAGCCAGCACTACTGCGACTTCGCCACCGGGCTGCCGGTCGCCCGGTCGCTGCGCGAGCAGATCGACTGGGAGCGGGTTCGCCGGGAGACCGAGAACTCTCCGTACGCCGAAGCGTTCCTGGTCCTGCTGGACCGCCTGGACGTCGTGGCTTTCCCCGGGGAGCGGGAACTGAGGTAAGGGGATGAGATGACCCATCAGATCGATCTCGAAGCCGAGATCCAGCGCCTGCTCACCGAGCACGAGCGCATCGCCGAGCAGGGCATCACCGTGCACCGCCGGGAGAACGTGGTGGTGCTCGGCGGGGAGGTGGAGAGCGTCGAGCGGCGCGACGAGATCTGCCGGCAGATCACCGGCCACTTCCCGGAGATCGAGATCACCTGTGACATCGGCATCACCCGGGCGCAGGCGCCGAGCGAGGTGGAGGAGATTTCATGATCCGGATCGCCGCCGTGGGCGACGTTCACGTGGACAAGGACGTGGTGGGCCGTTACCGGCCCGCCCTGGAACAGCTGCCGGACCGGGCCGACGCGCTGCTGGTGGCCGGCGACCTGACCCGGCACGGCACCCCCGAGGAGGCGAAGTGCTTCGCCAAGGAGTTCGGCGGGCTGGCCGTGCCGGTGGTGGTGGTGCTCGGCAACCACGACCACCAGACTGATCAGCAGGAGCAGGTCACCGAGGTGCTGACCGACGCCGGGATCACCGTGCTGGAGTGCTCGGCGACGGTGCTGGAGATTCGCGGGCACCGGCTCGGGATCGCCGGCGCCAAGGGGTTCGGCGGCGGCTTCGCCGGGGCCTGCGCCAGCAACTTCGGCGAGCGGGAGATGAAGGACTTCGTCGGCACCACCGAGGCCATCTCGGCCCGGCTGGGCGAGACGCTGCGGTCGGTCCGGTGCGACGCGCTGGTCGCCCTGACGCACTACGCCCCGGTGCCGGAGACCCTGGTCGGCGAGCCGCTGGAGATCTACCCGTTCCTCGGCTGCTACCAGCTGGGGAACGCGATCGACTCGGCGCCGACCGCGCTGGCCCTGCACGGGCACGCGCACCACGGCTCGGAGCGTGGGCGTACCCCGGGTGGGGTTCCGGTCCGCAATGTCGCGCATCCGGTGATCAAGCAGGCGTACAACGTCTACCAGTTGCTCACCGACTCGGTGGACTCGGAACTCGTACCCGTCTGAGCCAGGTTTCCGGATTTCGGGGTTCGGGTATCCGACAAGACATGGACCTGTTGCTCTGGATTCTCGCCGTTGTTCTCGTGGTCGCCGGTGTGCTCGCGCTTTTCCGGCGGCAGATCCTCTGGGGTGTCGTGCTGATCATCGTCGGCCTCCTCGTGGGCCCCGGTGGCGTCAGCATCTTCACCTGATCCCCCTTTTCACCGCACCGATGACCTCGAACCGGGGTCGCCGCGGCCCGGTCCTTTTCCGGACATGGCCTCGGTGACTCCGGTTCTTCTCTTTCGTGCGCCACCGCACACGCGGTGCGATGTCGGTCCGCCGAAATCTGACTCAATCCCCTTCCGTGGCCGACGTTCATCACTTCACCTACGGCGCCTACAACCCGATAGCCGCCTATCTGCTGGCGTTCCTCGGTTCCTTCCTCGGTCTGCTCTGCACCGGCCGGGCCAGGGACGCGCACAACCGCAGCCGCCGCAACCGGTGGCTGGTGATCGCGGCCTTCGCCATCGGAGGCGGCGGCATCTGGCTCATGCACTTCTCCGCGATGCTCGGCTTCGACGTGCCGGAGAGCCCGGTCCGTTACGACCTCCGCCTCACCCTCCTCAGCCTGGCCTTCGCGGTGCTGACCGTCGGTGTCGGCCTGGTGCTGGTCGGGCACGGCAAGCCGAGCCCCGGCCGGACGATCGGCGCCGGCCTGCTCACCGGTACCGGTGTGATCGCCATGCACTACACCGGGATGGAGGGCATCCGGCTCTCCGCGACGATCCACTACTCCCCGCTGCTGGTGGTCGCCTCGGCGCTGATCGCGATCGCGGCGAGCACGGTGGCTCTCTGGTTCGCCATCTCGGTACGCGGCTGGGCCAGGGTCACCGGCGCCGCCGCCGTGATGGCCGTGGCGGTCTGCGGCATGCACTACACCGGCATGGCGGCCATGTCGATCGAGCCGCACAACGGTGGCGCGGAGGCCGGCGGCATCCGCCCGCTGACCATGCTGGTGCCGATCATCGTGATCACCACGGCCACCATCGTCGGGGTGGCGCTGAGCGCCCTGCAGGCGATGACCGAGGAGGAGTTCACCGACGGGGCCGGCACCCCGAAGCGCGGGGTGCACGCCGACCCGACCCCGCCGTGGTCGCTGCGGCCGTCGTCGTCGATCAGCGCCATGCGGATGACCCCGGCCGCCCGGGCGGTGGCCACCGGACGGGCGACGGCCCGTCCCTCTCCCGGGCCACGCCCGACGCCCCGGCCGTCCCCCTCTCCCGCTCCGGTCGTGCCACCGGCCACATCCGGCGGCTGATCGAAGCCCATCGCCGCCCGACATCCGGTATACCTGGTCGTCATGGCGCCAAGGATGTTGCTCTCGATGCCACTGCACGCCATCACCGAGGTGTACGGCGAAGCCGGCCTACGTGACCGATTCGCCCTGGAACTGGAGTCGTTTCCGGCCGACGAGCGCAAGAAGCTCACCGAGGCCCTCGACCTGGCCTCCGACCTGCACGCGGCCGACCGGCGGGTCCGTGAGCCCTATCTGAACCATCTGCTCCGGGTCGTCATCCGGATCATCCGCTACTACGGGGTGCGCGACATCGACGTGCTGGTCGCGGCGCTGCTGCACGACGCGGTCGAGGACCATCCCGCCGAGCTGGGCGGGGTGGAGCCGGACGCGCCGTGGGCCGTGCGGAACGGGGCGGCCCTGGCCGAGCTGTCCCGGCGGTTCAACCCGCGGGTCGCCGAGCTGGTCCAGTCGGTCACGAACCCGGAGTACGACCCGCGGCGCGACAAGCACGAGCAGTACCGCACCCACGTGGCGGAGAACCTGGAGAACGACCCGTGGGCCCGGGTGATCAAGATCTCCGACTTCACCGACAACGGGGTCGGCGTCATCCACACCACGCTGGACAAGGCGTACCGGTCCGCCACCAAGTACCGGCCGCTCGTCCCCAAGTTGCGGGAGCTCATCGGCCGGCCGGACACCCCGCTCTCCACCCAGGCCAAGGAGCACATCCTGGATCAGCTCGACCTGGCCGAGGAACGGTTCGCCGCCATCCTCGACGATTGACCGCCCTATCGTTGGGGCCATGCCTACTGACGCCTGGTGGCGCGATGCGGTCATCTACCAGATCTATCCACGCTCGTTCGCCGACGCGGACGGCGACGGCATGGGTGACCTGCCCGGCATCACCGACCGGCTGCCGCATCTGCGCCGGCTCGGTGTCGACGCGGTGTGGCTGTCGCCCTTCTATCCCAGCCCGCAGCACGACGCGGGTTACGACGTGGCCGATTACCGCGGCGTGGACCCGCGGTTCGGCTCGCTCGGCGACGCCGACAAGCTGATCGCCACAGCCCACGAGCTGGGCCTGCGGATCATCGTGGACCTGGTGCCGAACCACACGTCCAGCGAGCACGAGTGGTTCCGGGCCGCGCTGGCCGCCGGCCCGGGCAGCCCGGAACGGGAGCGCTACATCTTCCGCGACGGCGAGGAGCCGCCGAACTCGTGGCAGAGCGTGTTCGGCGGGCCGGCCTGGCACCGGACGCCGGACGGCCAGTGGTACCTGCACATGTTCGATGTCTCGCAGCCCGACCTCAACTGGGATCACCCGGAGGTGCGTGCCGAATTCCTGGACATCCTGCGGTTCTGGCTGGACCGCGGGGTCGACGGGTTCCGGGTGGACGTGGCGCACGGCCTGATCAAGGACGCCGAGCTGAGCGAGTGGACGGCGCCGTCGGTGATCCTGGGCGGCCTGGAGCCGGTCGGCCCGCCGCCGCCGATGTGGGACCAGGAGGGCGTGCACGAGATCTACCGGCAGTGGCGGGCCGTCCTCGACGAGTACCCGGGCGGCCGGATCCTGGTCGCCGAGGCCTGGGTGCAGCCGGAGGAGCGGCTGGCCAGGTACGTCCGGCCGGACGAGATGCACCAGGCCTTCAACTTCCCCTACCTGGAGGCGCCCTGGTCGCCGGCCGAGCTGCGGGAGATCATCGACTCGTCGCTGGCCGCCAACGACGCGGTCGGCGCGACCACCACCTGGGTGCTGTCCAACCACGACGTGGTCCGGCACGCGTCCCGGCTGGGTTTCCCGCCCGGCTCGAAGCGGGTGCCCGGTATCGGCATCGGCGACCCGCAGCCGGACACCGGGCTGGGGCTGCGCCGGGCCCGGGCGGCGACCCTGCTGATGCTCGCGCTGCCCGGTTCGGCCTATCTCTACCAGGGTGAGGAGCTGGGCCTGCCGGAGCACACCCAGCTGCCCGACGAGGTTCGGGAGGACCCGGCCTGGGAACGGTCCGGGCACACCGAACGCGGACGGGACGGCTGCCGGGTGCCGATTCCGTGGGAGGCCGACGCGCCGTCGTACGGTTTCGGCCCGGCCGACGCCAGCTGGCTGCCGCAGCCGCCGATCTGGGCGGAGTACGCGCTGGACCGTCAGGTCGACGTGCCCGGCTCCACCTACGAGCTGTACCGGTCGGCGCTGGCCACCCGGCGCGAGCACGAGCTGGGCACCGGTGAGCTGGCCTGGCTGGCGACCGATCCGGGGGCGCTGGCGTTCCGCAACGGCGACCTGACCGTGGTGACGAACTTCGGCGCCGAGCCGGTGGCGTTACCGGGCGGGTCCCGGGTCCTGCTGAGCAGCGAGCCCCTGGACGCCGACGGCCGGGTCCCGTCCGACGTCACCGTGTGGGCGGTGTTCTGAGGCCACGGCCAGCAGGGCGGTGTGCGTGTCGGCCATGTCCTTCGCCACCGTCCTGCTGGCCAGCCAGTACATGACCCCGGTCGGGATGAAGAAGAACTGGAAGGCGGCCAGCCCGACGGCGTAGTTCAGCGGCGGCGGGTACGCCCCGGCCAGGGCCCCGAAGGCGACCGCGACCAGCACGTTGCCACCGGCCCGGCCGGCCCCGTTGACCAGGTTGCCGAGGCTGTAGACGGTGCCGCGGTGCTGCGGCGGGTTCACGTCCGCGATCATGGCGAACCAGTTCGGTGAGTTCGCCGAGGTCAGCATCAGGGCGACCACCGCGACGGCCAGGCAGATCCCGACGGTCGGCTCGGTCACCAGGTTGGCCAGGACCCCGCGGATCACCGCGCCGGTCCCGGCCCCGTCCGGCACGGTGATCCGCATCGGGACGAAGAACAGGACGACATAGAGGGGTACGGCGGCGAGTACCCCGACGGCGGCGACCAGGGCCCGGCCGCGCGGGGTCCGCCGTTGCAACCGGTCCCCGGCCAGCCCGCCGAGGATCGACAGCGCCGCCCCCAGCTGGAAGATCGTCGCGAAGACGCTGCCGATCAGCACCGCCGTGCCGGTGGTGTAGCCCTGATCCTCGGCCCGGGCACGGAACAGCACCGGCAGCCAGACCAGCGATCCGAAGGCGATCTGCGCGGTGCCGCCCTGGAGGATCAGCCAGACGTTCGTCCGCCTCTTCAGGATGACCGGCAGATCCGCGTGCTTGATCCGCTCGTCGTACTCGATCCCGGCCAGTTCCGGCTGGCTGTCGCCGCGCGGCACGTCGTAGGTGAGCAGGTAGGCGAGCGTCGCGACCACCCCGGCGGCCGCCACGACCAGGAACGGCCGCCGCCAGTCGGTGTGCCCGAGGATGCCGCCGAGGAGGGTGCCGGCCAGCGTGCCGACGCCTTGGGACAGGCCCCAGAAACTCATCACCAGGCCCCGCCGCCGCGGCGAGATGAGGTCGCTGACCACCGCGAAGCTGACCGACGCGACACCGCCGAGCCCGAACGCGGCGACGATCTGGCCGCCGAGGAACTGCCCGTAGCCGCCGGCCAGCCCGGACCAGGCGGTCCCGGCCACCCAGATGACGGTACCGGTGATCAGCACCGGCTTGCGGTCGGTGCGATCCCCCACGTACGCGAACCCGATCGCCGACACCGCGCTGATCAGGAACATGATCGTGGTGGCCAGGGCGATGTGCCCCTCGCTCACCCCGAGGTCCGCGCCGATGCTGCCGTACAGCGGCGGCACCAGCCCGATCGCCGCGTTGTCGAGGGCGGCGAGGACCACGAACACCACCACGCTGTAGACGCGGTGCACGGTCCCGCCCCTGCTCGTCACGCGGTAGAGATTAGTCCCGCCGGTTCGTGCCGCTGCCTCCGGACGCTCGAGACAGCGGTGCTGACCAGCCGGGAGTCGAACGTCGTCGATCGCCGTGGCCGGGGAGGAAGGCGGCGAGCGGCGGCGCCGCCCGGGGCAGCGCCGCCTCCTCCGCACCCCCCGGTGGAGATCAGTTGCCGATGTTCGCCTGCGGGCCGGCGTACTTGGCCAGCAACGCGGGGACGTCGGCGGCCGCGTCCAGGGTGTAGGAGTAGAAGCTCTTCGGGTCGAAGGCGGAGCCGTTGGTCTGCTGCTTGCCCGAGGAGTTCTTGACGATGCTGCCGCTCTGCTTGAGCTGGGCGGCCGACGTCTCGTTGTAGTACGGGTTGGCGACGTTGTCGAAGTAGCTGTTCTCCAGAACCATCCTGGTGCCGCCGCGCGACAGGTTGCCGTACGAGGTGATGTTCTGCAGGTGGTTGTTGTAGAGGTGGGCGTACAGCACGTTGTCGGTGCTGGGGTTGCGCTGGTTGGTGTTCTTGATCCAGTTGTGGTGGATCGTCATGCGCGAGGTCACGTTCTCGGTCCAGCCGATGCCGAACGCCTTGTTGCCGGTGTCCAGCACGTTCCAGGACACGGTCAGGTACGAGGTGTCCTTACGGCTGTCGATCATGCCGTCGTTCATCCGGGTGATCTTGTTGTGGTCGATCCAGATGTGGTCGGCGGTGTCCATCTGGATGGCGTCGTAGTCGTACGTCTTGTCGTCCGGGTCGTCCTCGGTCATCTGGGTGTCCCGGATGGTGAGGTTGCGGATGATGACGTTCCGGACGCCGGCGCCGAGGAAGAAGCCGCCGCCGACGATCTCGCCCTTGGTGCCGGCGCCCACGATCGTCTTGTTCGACTTGACCTTGAGCTCGGTGCCCTTCGGGGTGATGGTGATCGGGCCACCCACCTTGATCACGTACGGCTCGGTGGCGGTGACGTACTTGGTCAGGTCGGCGAGGTTGGTCACGGTGACCGTGGCGCCGGCCGCGCCGCCGGTGGTGCCGCCGCCGGTGGAGGCGAAGCCGTCCGGGGTGGAGGCCCAGGTCCGGCCGGATGCCGTCGGCGCCGGGACCGAGCCGGTGACCGGGGTGAACGTCCACTGCTTGTTGCTGTTGGCGGTGCAGCTCTCCTGGATGATCGACGCGCCGTTCGCGGTCGAGGCGCCCTGGTCGGAGATGCACAGACCGGAGTTCACGTTGACGATCTGGAACGTGTCGGCGCCCGACGCCGCGACCTTCCACTGCTGGTTGGTCTGCGAGCCGGCGCAACCCCACTGCTGCAGCTGCCGGCCGGAGGTCTTCGACCCGCTCGGCACGTCGATGCACTTGCCGCTGCCGACGTTCTGGATCAGGAAGTGGGATCCGGAGGCGACCAGCTTGAACTGCTGCCAGGCGGCGCCGGTGGTGCAACCCCACTGCTGGAGCAGGGCGCCGTTAGCGGCGGAGGCGGCCGGCACGTCGAGGCACTTGCCGCTCTTCTTGACGACCAGCTGATAGGTGTTGCCGGCGACCGGAGCCGCCGCCGCGTTCGACGGCAGAACCGACCAGCCGACGATCGCGGCCGGGACGGCGACGACGGTGGCGATGAGCGCGGCGCGCTTCTTGGCGAAAGACATGATCAACCCACCGGGTTCCAGTTGTCGGTGCCCGCGAGATACCTCTGCGGGGTGTGGTTCGCGGCCTGCGAGTCGGACAGCTGCGGCCGGTTGCTGTTGGCGGTCGCGCCGGAGCCGGTGTTCTTGTACTCCAGGAACCGGGCGTTCCTCCACGAGTTCGACGACATGTCGGTCCACGGCTGGGCGGTCCTGATGGTGGCGCTCAGGCTGGACTCGCGGAACAGCACCTGCGCGTTCGGGCCCCAGGGGCGGCCGAGCTGGGTGACGTTGTTCGCCGCGCCGGTCACCGTGGTCTTGTAGAACAGGAAGCCGTACGGGTTGGCCGCGTCGGTCCGGGCCGCTGAGATCGGGCCGCCGGAGGTCCGCTTCTGGTAGATCTTCGTGCCGTTGAACACCGCGGTGCCGCCACCGAAGATGAAGTCGACGGTGCCCTCGACGTAACCGCCCTTGACGTAGGACCGGCCGCTGTTGACCAGCAGGGTGTCCTGGGCGCCGAGGAACCGGACGTCGTCGAAGACCAGCCTGTCGGCGTTCAGGTTCGCGGCCACCGCCTGCGAGCCCTCGCCGTAGTCGTTCGCGATCGTCAGGTTGGCGGCGTTGAACTCCCTGCCGTTGGCGAAGAGCGTCGCGCTGCCCGAGGTCCCGTAACCGCCGGCGTTGCTGCGGTTGTTGACGATCACCACGTCGTCGTTGGTGTCACCGCCGCCCCGGAGCGTGATGTACGGCTTGTTCGACGGAACGGTGACGATCTCCCGGTAGGTGCCCGGCTTGATCGTGATCGTCTGACGAGTGGTGTTGTTCGCGGCGACCGCGTCGATCGCGGCCTGCACGGTCTTGTACTTACCCGTGCCGTCCGCGGCGACCGTGAAAGAGGCCGGCGTCGAGGTCCCGGACACCGGGGTGAACGACCACTGCTTGTTCGAGTTGGCCGTGCACGTCTCCTGGATGATCGACGCGCCGTTCGCCGTCGACGCGCCCTGGTCGGAGATGCACAGGCCGTTCGCGACGTTGATGATCTGGAACGTGCCGGCGCCCGAGGCCACGACCTTCCACTGCTGGTTGGTCTGCGAACCGGCGCAGCCCCACTGCTGCAACGGAGTGCCCGAGGTGGCCGACGCCGCCGGCACGTCGATGCACTTGCCGCTGTTCACGTTCTTGATCAGGAAGTTCGATCCGGAGGCGACCAGCTGGAACCGCTGCCACGCCGCGTTCGCGGTACAACCCCACTGCTGCAGCAGGGCGCCGTTCGCGGTCGAGGCGGCCGGCACGTCGAGGCACTTGCCGCTCTTCTTGACGATCAGCTGATAGGTGTTGCCGGCGGCGGGGGCTGCCGCCGCGTTCGACGGGATGATCGACCAGCCGACGAGTCCGGCGGGCACGACCAACGCGGCCGCCACGCCGAGCAGCGCCCGTTTCCGGGCTTTTCTCTCTGCCACTGCGCTCTTCCTCACGTGCGGGGATTGACGGCCGAGGGGGAGGTCGGCCGGTGTTCCTGTGCACGTAGATGCCGCGTCGGCGGGAAGACAACAGAAACTTCAAGAAGAACTTCCGCGGGGGTACGGCCACACATGCACGCCTCGCGCGGACAACGGCAGCCCGCCCCCGCAACTCACCCCAGCCCTCCCCCTCCGGCCGCAAAAACCCCCGGCTGGCTCTCACGGCTGTCTCGGGGCGGGGAGACAGCCGTGAGAGCCAGCCGGGGTTAGGACGGCTGGGCGTCAGTGCTGTCTCGGGGCGGGGAGACAGCACTGACGGCCGGCCGGGGGTCAGCCGCGAGCGATCGCGTACTGCTCGCGGATCGAGGGGATGCTGTCGGCCTCGTACACCTCAGGGGTCTCCGCCGACCAGACCGGCGGAAGATCGCCGCCCGCGGTGACCCACGCGGCCTGCCGTGCCGCGCCGTCGGCGACGTATTCGCCGGGCGGCGGGACCACGACCGGCTTGCCGAAGAGCGCCGGCGCGATGCGGCGGACCGCCTCGCTCCGCGCCCCGCCGCCGACCAGCACGATCCGGTCAGCGACCGCGCCGGTGCCGACCAGCGCGTCCAGCCCGTCGGCAAGCGCGCAGAGCATGCCCTCGACCGCGGCCCGGGCCAGGTGCGCCGGGTTCGAGGTGCGCAGGGTGAGCCCGTGGAGCGAGCCGGTGGCGTCCGGCCGGTTCGGGGTCCGTTCCCCTTCCAGGTACGGCACCAGGACCAGGCCGTCCGCTCCGGCCGGGGCGGACAGGGCGAGCCGGGACAGCTCGTCGTGACCCACGTTCAGCAGCTTGGCGGCCGCGTCCAGGACTCGGGCGGCGTTCAGCGTCACCACGATCGGCAGGAACCGGCCGGTGGTGTCGGCGAACCCGGCGACCGTGCCGGTCGGGTCGTTCGGCGCGACCTCGGACGAGGCGAACACCGTGCCGGACGTCCCGATCGAGACGATCACGTCGCCGGGACGCGCGCCGGTGCCGAGGGCGGCGGCCGCGTTGTCCCCGGCACCCGGTCCCAGCGGCGCACCGTTGGGCAGGTGGCCGGCGATCCCGGTCGGGCCCAGCACCTCGGGCACGAGCAGATCCCGGCCGAACCCGAGTTCCAGCAGGTCGTGCCGGTACTCGTTGGTTCTCGCCGACCAGTAGAGAGTGCCGCTGGCATCGCTGCGGTCGGTCCGCAGATCACTGAGGGAGGTGGATCCGGACAGCTTCCAGGTGAGCCAGTCGTGTGGGAGGCAGACCGCGGCGACCTTCGCCGCGTTCGCCGGCTCGTTGCGGGCCAGCCAGCGCAACTTGGTCAGGGTGAAGCTGGCGACCGGCACGATGCCGACCGCGTCCGCCCACTTGTCCCCGCCGCCCAGCTCCTCGATCAGGTCGGCGGCCGCACCGGCGCTGCGGGTGTCGTTCCACAGCAGCGCCGGGCGGACCACCGCGCCGTTCTCGTCCAGCGCGACCATGCCGTGCTGCTGCCCGGCGACCGAGGCGGCGGCCACGTCGTCCAGGCCGCCGGCCTCCTCGATCGCCTGCTGGAGCGCGGCCCACCAGGCGTCCGGATGCACCTCGGTGCCGTCCGGGTGCACCGCCCGGCCCTGCCGGACCAGTCTCCCGGTCTCGGCGTCCCGGATGACGACCTTGCACGACTGCGTGGAGCTGTCGATCCCGGCTACCAGCGCCATGACTGAGCCTCCTTCGGCAGACCCTTCCGGCCGTCGCCGGTGAGGTGCCCGCGCACCTCACCGGAGTGCCGCTCGGTGCGGTCGATCATGCTTACCGGGCCCCGAGCACGTGCTCGATCGCGAGCTGGTTCAGCTTGACGAAGTGGTAACCCTGGGCGCCGGCGGCGTCCGCGTCGTAGTCCTCGAAGGCGGACCGGTCGGCGAGCAGCTCGGTGTAGGACTCGCCCGGGTTCAGGGTCGGCTTGCTCAGCTCGGCGACCTTGGCGGCGGCGAGCGCCTCCTGGACCTCCGGGTCGGCGCGGAACGCCTTGGCCCGCTCCTTGAGCAGCAGGTACATCCGGATGTTGGCCTTGGCCGACTCCCAGACACCGGTGTAGTCCTCGGTGCGCGACGGCTTGTAGTCGAAGTGCCGCGGGCCGTCGTAGGCCGGGGCGCCGTCGACGCCGCCGTTCTCCAGCAGGTCGACCAGGGAGAACGCGCTGAGCAGGTCACCGTGGCCGAAGACCAGGTCCTGGTCGTACTTCGGGCCGTGCTGGCCGTTGAGGTCGATGTGGAACAGCTTCTTGTGCCACAGCGCCTGGGCGATGCCCTGGGTGAAGTTCAGCCCGGCCATCTGCTCGTGGCCGACCTCGGGGTTGATGCCGAACAGCTCGGGGCGCTCGAGTTCCTGGGTGAACGCGATGGCGTGGCCGGCGGTCGGGAGCAGGATGTCGCCGCGGGGCTCGTTGGGCTTCGGCTCGATCGCGAAGCGGAAGCCGTAGCCGCGGTCCTCCGAGTACTGCGCGAGCAGGTTGAGGGCCTCACGGTAACGGTCGAGGGCGGCCTGCACGTCCTTGGCCGAGTCGTACTCCGCGCCCTCGCGGCCGCCCCACAGCACCAGGGTCTTGGCGCCCAGCTCGGCGCCGAGGTCCATCTGGCGCAGCACCTTGCGCAGCGCGTAACGCCGGACCGAACGGTCGTTGCTGGTGAAGCCGCCGTCCTTGAACACCGGATGGGTGAACAGGTTCGTGGTGATCATCGGGACGATCAGGCCGGTCTCGTCGAGGGCCTTCTTGAAGCCGGCCACGATGCCGTCGCGGGTCGGCGCGTCGGCGCCGAACGGCACCAGGTCGTCGTCGTGGAACGTGATGCCGTAGGCGCCGATCTCGGCGAGCTTGTGGACGGCCTCGACCGGGTCGAGGGCCTCGCGGGTGGCGTCCCCGAACGGGTCGCGGGCCTGCCAGCCGACGGTCCAGAGACCGAAGGAGAACTTGTCGTCACGCGTGGGCTGGACGGACACGGGTTACCTCCCTGAAATTGTTTAGTGGTTGAATTATTTGACTGCGGTATGGCACTGTCAAGGGCGTGTTGAGCCCCTCCACGACTCCGGTACGCCAGTCGAGCGTGCGGGCCCATAATCTCGCGCTGGTGCTGCACACTGTGGCGAACGGGGCGAATCACCCATCCCGGGCCGCCATCGCCGCCGCCACCGGATTGACCCGCGCGACCGTTTCCGCCCTTGTCGACGACCTGGTCGCGGGCGGTCTCCTGGTCGAGGTCGACCCGCCCCCGCGCACCGGCGCCGGCCGTCCCGCGGCCGGCCTCGCCCTCACCTCCACCGGGCCCGCCGGGCTGGGCTGCGAGATCAACGTCGACTATCTGGCCGCCTGCGTGGTCGACCTGACCGGCGCCGTCCGCCAGCGGTTCGCCGAGCACGCCGACCAGCGGCCGGCCGACCCGGCGCACGCCCTGGCCGCGCTGGGCCGGCTGGCCGCCCGCGCGCGGCTGGCCGCCGAGGCGGACGGGCTGATCGTGGCCGGGGCGGCGCTCGCCGTGCCGGGACTCGTCGGCGACGGCGGCCTGGTCCGGGTCGCCCCCAACCTGGGCTGGCAGGACGTCGACGCGGTCGCCGCCCTGCGAGCCGTCCCGGAGCTGGCCGACCTGCCGATCACCGTGGACAACGAGGCCAACCTGGCCGCCCTCGGCGAACTCCGGGTGTCCGGCGGCGACCCCGCCTTCCTCTACGTCTCCGGTGAGGTCGGCATCGGCGCGGGGCTGGTCATCGGCGGGGAGCTCTATCGCGGCGTGCGCGGGTGGAGCGGCGAGATCGGGCACGTCACGGTCTATCCGGACGGGCGCGAGTGCCGCTGCGGGTCGCGCGGCTGCCTGGAACAGTACGCCGGACAGGAAGCCCTGGCCGACGACGTTCCGCGCGCCGCGGCGGCCCTCGGGATCGCGCTGTCCGCCGTGGTCAACCTGCTCGACGTGCCGGTCATCGTGCTCGGCGGGGCGTACGCGCCGATCTTCGCCGCGCTGCGCGACGGCATCGAGACCGAACTGCGGCGGCGGGTGCTGACCGCCGGGCTCGCCCCGGTGACACTGCGGCCCGCGGCACTCGGGGCGGACGCGGCGATGCGGGGCGCCGCCGACACGATCATCCGGGGGGTCCGGGAGGATCCGGCCGCCTGGCTGCGCGCGCGGGCCTGACGGCCACGGCCGGCATGTCGAGGCTCGCACAACGGCCGAACCCCACACACCGATCGACCGGCGCCTCCGCGCGGGCCTGACGGCCACGGCCGGCGTGGTGAGTCGAGGCTCGCGTAACAGCCGACCCCCACACGGTGATCAACCGGCGCCTCCGCGGGCCTGACGGCCACGGCCGCGTGGTGAGCCGAGACTCGCGTAACAGCCGAACTCCACACGCTGACCGACCGGCACCTCCGCCTGAACGACGGGACCCGGGGGAAGCGTCTTGCGAGGATCGGGGGCGCGCGGGGCGTACCGCTGAAAAACGGACGGACCGGTGGCTCGGCGGAGACCGTGAGCCGTCGCCTGGCGGGGGAAAGGCGGCGGCCGCCGTCCCGTTCCGGGGCGGCGGCCGCGTGTGCCTGGTGGTCGCGGTTACTGGACGCCGGTACGCGAGCCGATCGCCTGGGCGAAAATGCTGGTGATCTTGGTCGGGTCCTCGGCGATGAAGACGCCGACGTTCTTCGGGTCGACCTTCTGGATCGCCTTGAGCTCGTCCTTGCTGACCTCGTTGCCGATGCCGATCAGGATGATCCGGACCGGCTTGGTCGCGTCCAGCTGGTTCTTGAACTTGGCCAGGAACTCCGGCCGGGTCAGGCCGCCCAAGAAGGAGTTCTCACCGTCGGTGAAGAGGATCACCGAGTTGATCTTGGAGCTGGTCCACCCCTTGAGGACGTGCTTGTGCGCGGCGAGCAGCGTGTCGTAGAGACCGGTGCCACCATCCTTGTTCGGCGTCAGATCGCCGATCGACGCCTCGAGCTTGGGCCGCGAGTTGCTCAGCGAGCTGATGTCCACGAGGCTCTTGTAGGGCAGCGCGCCGTCCTCCTCGGTGGAGAACCGCCACACGCCGACCGACCACTTCTCACTGAACAGCCCCAGCCCGGTCCGGGCCGCGGCCTGGGTGACCTGGGCACGCGTCGCGTTGTTGGCGGTCGGCACCGGCTTCAGCATCGAGCCGGACGTGTCGAACACGGTGAGGGCCCGGCCGGGGGTGGTGATGGCGATCCAGCTGCCGACCACCGCGCTCAGGGCCGCGCCGGACTCGGCGCCGGCCGCCGTGCCGCCGTTCGCCGACTTCGTCGAGGTGGCGGTGACCGCCGGGGAGGCCGTGGGGGCGCCCATCGGGGCCGCGAAGCTGGCGCCGTAGGTGCCGTCCGGGGACCGCAGGCCGGCCGAGGCGAGCACGTCCTTGGAATCGGCCGCGAGAAGCCGCTCCAGCAGGCCCTTGGCGGCGGCCGACTTCTGCGAGTCGACCACCTGCGGCATGACGGTGAACGGGTAGTCGAGCGGCGCGGGAGCCGGTTCCAGGTAGATCGCGCTGAGCTTCACGGCCGGGCGCTCGGCGTTGTACGCCACCACGTCCTGCTCGGAGACCGGCGCGAGGCTCACCGAGTCGGGGCTGCCGATGTCGGCGGGCGACTTGGGGAACCCGGCCATCAGCTCGTCACGCAGGGCGAACTTGTTCTCCGCGAGGAGCGTCAGCGCCCGCGTCTTGGCCTGGGCCGCGGCCTGCGACTCGTTGCCGACCGACTTGCTGATCGCCAGCAGGCTGCCGAGACCGGTGGAGTCGACGGTCGGGTTCATGATGCCGACCGTCAGCGGCTCCTTGTCCTGGAAGTTGGCCATCAGCGCGTTCCAGCCGACCCTGGTGTTCGGCCAGCCCAGCTTCTTCTCCGCGAGCGGCTCCGGCGCGGCCAGGACCAGCGGGCTCTGCGCCACCGACGTCACGGTGCTCGGCAGGAAACCGGCCGCCTCGGTCTGCAGGCGCTGGAGCCAGGTCGCCGAGTCCGGGAGCCAGACGTCGGGCACCTGCACCGCGTCGGGCGCGTTGTTCAGCCCGACGAGGCCGACGGAGTGGTCGCGGGCGACCGCCCCGGCGATCGTCGACGAGGTCTCCTTGGCGACGGCGACGGCGACGCACGTGCCGTCGACCGCCGCACCGTCCTGGCGCCACTTGGCGGCGACCGTCTCGACGGCGGGGGCGATCTCGGGGGAGGCGGCGACGGTCAGGGTCACCGAACCGGTGCAAGCGGAGTCGGAGAGTTGCTGATAACCGACGTACGTCCCCGCGATGACGACGACTAACGCCATCGCACCTCCGACGACGCTCGCTCCCTTGGAGTTGAAGTTTCTACGATGGCGGCCAGACACGCGATCTATAGTGCGCATGTCCGAAGCTGAATGCCATATACGTTCGGACGAAAATTACTCAGATTGGCGTTTCCCGATCTGGAAAGCACAGAGCGTGATGACGCCGTCTCGATCGGTACGACGAACGACCTGCGGCGCGCCGGGTTTGATGCGCTTCGTAACCGACGCACCGCAGTGTCCGATCTTCGTTCAGGTCAGATAATCGGCGGATTCCAGCGGAGCAGGCACGTCGGTGTCGGCTCGCCAGTCGGCTCCCCTTGCGGGGCGGGAATTCCGGTCTCCCTGTCGATACGGAAAACGGTCACGTTCTGCGAACGTTGATTGGTTACATAGAGGTGATCGCCGAGCAGGACCATGTGCCTCGGCCACACCCCGCCGGTGGGCACCTCGGCGATCAGCGTGGCGTTCTCGCCGTCCCAGGCGAACACCGAGACGGTGTCCGGCCCCCGGTTCGCCACATAGACGAACCTGCCGTCCCGGCCCATCACGATCTCCGACGGGTAGACCTGGCCCGGCGACGTGCTCGACCCCGTCTCACCGACCTGCTCGAGCGCCGGGCCACCGGCCGGCCGGAACCAGCCGAGGTTCCCGGACAGCTCGCCGACGAGCAGCAGCGCGCCGTCCGCCGCCCGCAGCAGATGACGCGGTCCGGTGCCCGGCCGTGCCTCGACGGCGACGTCCGGCAGCCCGAGACGGCCGGTGTTCGGGTCCAGCCGGGACCGCCACACCCGGTCCGACCCCAGGTCGGAGATCAGCACGTCGGCGCCGTTGCGCTCCGGCACCACCTGGTGAGCGTGCGGCCCCTCCTGACGCTCCGCGTCCGGGCCCTTGCCCGTGAGGGTGAGCAGATCGGTGCGGTCACCCGGAGCGCCGTCCGCGTCGAGCGGGAACACCGAGACCGACCCGCTCGAATAGTTCGCCGCGACCAGGTGGCGGCCGTCGGGGGTGACGGCCAGATGGCACGGGTCCGACCCACCGGTCGGGCGCACCGCCAGCGGGATCAGCGAGCAGTCCGGCGCCACCGAGAAGGCGGAGACCGTGCCCTGATCCAGTTCGTTCACCGCGTACAGGACCGCGAGGGTGGGATGTTGCGCCAGGAACGAGGGCGACGGGGTGCGCGCGGCCAGACCCAGCCGGGTCAGATCCCCGGTCGCCGGATCACGCCGCAACAGCGTGATGCCGTCCCCATCACCTCCCTTGTCCCCGGTGTAGCAACCGACGAAGACGTACTCATGGCTCGAACCCATGGTGCGATCCCATCACAGAACCGCCGGTTCGCACGGCAGCACAGCACGACGGCATCGCGGGCCCCCGTGCCACCCACGATGCCGCCGGCCCCCCGGTCAGCTGTTGAACATCTGGTACACCGCCGCCGGGGCCGCCACGCCGCCGGCCGGAGCCGTCAACGGCGCGGCGCTGCCGTACCGGTCGTAGACGACCTCATAGGTGGCGGCCTTCGCCTTGCCGGCCGCCGGGATCCGGACGACGGCCTTCGCGATCCGGCCCTCGGAGTCCACGGACACCTCCAGGGGTACGGTCTTCGCCTTCTCCCCCAGCGCGGTCAGCGTCGCCGCGTCGACGATCTCCGCCTCCGTCGACCTGGTCAGGTCGGTGGTTCCGGCGTACGCGTTCGGGCCGGTCTCCTTCAGGTCCGCGGCAGCCACCAGCAGGTTGCTGACGTACCCCGGGTCGGACTTTCCGGAGAACTCCAGATCCCCCGCCAGGTCGGCGGGCAGCTTGGACTTGTCCAGCTTCATCCACTGCTTCGGCAGCTTCGGCAGGTCCGCACCGGCCGGCGCGCCGCTGAACGAGATCTTCGTCCACGAGTCGCTCCCGACCACCAGGAACGTCATCGACATGGTGAACCCGTCCGGGTCCTTGTCGGCGAACGCCGCGGTGGTCGCCTGATTCGGGCCGTCCACCACGCCGGAGAACGGCTGCACGCCACCCTTCACGGTGTAGTGGAACGCCGGGGTCTTCGGGGTCGGCACCCCCTGCGCCAGCTTGGCCGAGACCGAGACGGTCTCCACGGTCTCCTGCACGGCGTCGACCGTTCCGCAGGCGGCCAGCGCGAAACCGGCGATCATCACAACACCCAGGGTCTTCATTCGTACGCTCATCGCTTCGTCTTCTTTCACGGGGCTTTTGTCATGGATTGACGCGCGCCTCGTCCGGGGCTCGCCGTCGCCTTCACTGCTTTGCCGCCAGCAGCCTCCGGTAGACGGCTGCCGATACGCTGCGGCTATGCTGCGGTCGGCTGCGGTTCCGCTGCCGCCGTCACTGCCGTCGAGGAAACTGCTGGTCAACAGGGGGTGTGCGGGGTGACGGACCGCCCGGCTGCCGACTCGCCGCGGTTCGAGATGCTCGGCGCCGTGCGTGCCTTCCGGAGCGGACGGCAGCTCGATCTGGGCCCGGCGAAACAGCGCGCCGTCCTCGCCGTCCTGCTCCTGCACCTCGGCAAGCCGGTCCCCACCCACCGCATCGTCGACGCCGTCTGGGGTGACGAGCCGCCGGAGAACGGGGCGAACGTCGTCCAGAAGTACGTCGCCGGTCTGCGCCGGATCCTCGACCCCGACCGGTCCCCGCGCACCCCGGGCGAGTTGCTGGCCCTGACCGACGGCGGCTATCTGCTACGGGCCGGGTCGCTCGACATCGAGGACTTCCGCAACGGGCTGGCCCGCGCCGACACGTCCCGCCGGGCCGGCCGCCTCGAGGAGGCCGCCGGCATGGCCCGGTCCGCCCTCGACCTCTGGTACGGCGACGCGCTCGGCGGACTGACCGGCCCGGTCTTCGACGCCGCCCGCAACCGTCTGACCGAGGAGCACGCCAGCGCCTGGGAGCTGTGGGCGGAGATCGAACTCTCCCGCGGCGGTTTCGCCGGCCTGGTCTCCGAGCTGTCCCACCTGGTGGAGGAGTACCCGCTCCGGGAGGGTCTGCGGGCCCAGCTGATGATCGCCCTCTACCGCAGCGGCCGGCAGGCCGAGGCGCTGGCGGTGTTCCGCGATGCCCGGGAGTTCTTCCTGGACGAGCTGGGCGCCGAACCCGGCGAACGCCTCCAGGAGATCCACCGCCGTATCCTGCGCAACGAGCCTCTGGGCGGCGGCCCGCCCTCCGGCGCCGCGTCACCGTCTTCTACGGCGCCACCTTCCACTACCGTGTTCCCGTCTCCGGCTTCACCACTGCTTGCGGGTTCACCACCGCCTTTGGCCGCACCACCGCCTCCGGATGATCCAATGCCGGTCGTGGTGCCGGCGTATTCGCCCGCCTCGGCCGGTTGGCCGGGCGGGGCGCCTCGGCCGGCTCCGCCGGGATGGCCGACCGGATACGCCGCGCCGGGAGCGCCGGTCTCACCCGGGTCGCCGGGGGCCGTTCCGCACGGGTGGCCGACCGGGGCCCTGCCCGGGGAACTGCTCGCTCCGCGCCGGGAGCGGATCCGCTGGCTCGCGGTGCTGGTCGCCGCGGTGCTGCCGGTGGCGACCTGCACGTCCGGCTCGTGGCTCTACTTCGCGTGGACCGCGGTCCAGCGGCGCTCCGCTCGGTACTGGGCCACGGCCGCCGGATACCTGGGCACGTTCGTGCTGGCGTTCGCCCTGATCGTCACCGACCCGGCGCCGGAAGGCTCCGTCGAATCCACCGCCCAGGGTGCCGTCGGGGTCGTCCTGGGCCTGCTGCTCCTGATCACGTCCTCGGTGCACGGCGCGCTCCTGGCCGCCCACCCTGGCGACACCGTGGAGGCCCGCGCCCGCCGCGACCTGGCCCGCCACTTCGCCGCGGTCGACCCGGCCGGCGCCCGCCAGTCCGGTATCGGCCGCCCCGACCTGCTACGCCTCTTCGACGACGGCGGCCTGATCGACCTGAACCACGCCCCGCTCCGGGAGATCGCCCGGCTGCCGGGCGTCACCCCGTACGAGGCCCACCGCATCGCCTCGGTCCGCTACGAGAGTGGGCCGTACCTGTCCCCGGACGATCTGGTTCGCCGCGGCCTGCTCCCGGCGAAGACCCTCCGCCGCCTCGCCCCCTGGCTGATCTGCGTCATGCCGGAACAAGGCCCACGAGCCTGACCACACGTACGCTCCGAGGCCGTCTGCATCCCGGCGGCGAGCAGCCCACCACGCCCCCCGGCGACGGCCCGGGTCTGCCTCCGGGAGAAATCCTTGAGGGTACGGGGACCGCGCGCCCGCCCCGGCCCTTCAGCGACCCGCGCAGCCGCTCGTGGATACGTCCACCCAGCACGCGGCAGAGCGTAACCGCCGTGTCCGGACCCGCCCGCCGTCAGCGGCTGGCAGCGGCCGCCATCTGCCGCCGGGCGACGTACTCCACCAGCTCGATCAGCACGTTGCGGGCAGCGGCCTGATCCCGGGCGTCGAACAGCACGACCGGCACACCGGGGTCCAGGTCGAGGGCCCGGGCGACCGCCTCCGGCGCGAACCGGTGCTCGGTGTCGAAACAGTTCACCGCCACCACGAACGGGGTGCCGCGCTGCTCGAAGTAGTCGATCGACGGGAAGCAGTCGGCCAGCCGCCGGGTGTCGGCCAGCACCACCGCGCCGAGCGCCCCCTGCGACAGCTCGTCCCACAGGAACCAGAAACGGTCCTGCCCCGGCGTGCCGAACAGATAGAGCTGCAGGTCCTCGGTGATGGTGATCCGGCCGAAGTCCATGGTCACCGTCGTGGTGGTCTTACCCTCCACACCGGAGACGTCATCCGCGCCCTCCGCGCCGGTCAGAACCTCTTCGGTCTGCAACGGGCGGATCTCACTGACCGAGCCGACCATGGTGGTCTTGCCCGCGCCGAACCCACCGGCGATGAGGATCTTCAGAGCGACGGGAATGCGCGACGATCCGCCGTTGCGGTCAGAGCGCACGGAGTCCATTGACAACCGCCTTGAGTACGTCGACGTCGTGCGGCTGCGTGGCAGCCGGGGGTTCGTACAGCGAGATCAGACCCGCTGAGCGTAGATCACCGAGGAGCACCCGGACCACGCCGATCGACAGGTCGAGCTGAGAGGCCAGCTCGACCACCGAGATCGGTTCCCAGGCGGTGGCCACGATCGCATGGTGCTCCGGTTGCAGCTGCTGCCCGGGCGGCAGGTCCGGCACGGTCGCCACGACGAAAGCGACCAGGTCGAAATCGCAGTCCGCGGGCGCGACCCGGCCCTGGGTCATCGCGTACGGGCGAACCACCGGCCCGGCATCGTGATCCAGCCAGTCGTGTGGGGTCACACGCGGCTGCTCAGAAGACGTCGGACGGCGTCAGCACCGACCGTTCCGGGGCGGCCATGGTCTGACCGACCCGGGTCACCAGCATGGCCATCTCGTAGGCGATCAGGCCCAGGTCGGCGTCGGCGGAGGCGAGCACGGCCAGGCAGGCGCCCTGCCCGGCGGCAGTGACGAAGAGGAAGGCCTCCTCCATCTCCACCACCGTCTGGCGCACCTGCCCGGCGCCGAAATGCCGGCTCGCCCCCTTGGCCAAACTCTGGAAACCGGCCGCCATCGCCGACAGGTGCTCCGCGTCCTCCCGGGCCAGCCCGGCCGAGGCGCCGAGCATCAGCCCGTCAGCCGACAGCACCACCGCCTGCTGCGCGGTTGGCACCCTCTCGATCAGATCGTCGAGGAGCCAGGTGAGATTCGCGCTCTGCTTCGTCTGTGCCACTTATGCGTCCTTCTCCAGCAAGAGGTTCTCCCCGGGACCTTCGGCGTGGTCGCCGTCCACACCGGCCTCCGGCCCGGATGGTGCTTTCTCCCCACTCGTCGCGGGGTATGCCTGCTCCCCGCTCGCCATGGAGTGTGCTGCATCCCCGCTCGTCGCGAGATGTGCCCTCGCCCCGCTCGTCGCGGGGTGTCCTTCCCTACCGTCCACCGTGGGGTGTGCTTCCGTACCGCTCGCCGTGGGTTGTGCTTCCGTACCGGTCGGCGCGGGATGCGCGAGAGCCGGGAAACTGACGGTAGCGGCATCGCCGGACGTCACACCGGCAGGCCCCACGGCGTGTCCGGCCTCCTCACGGGCCGCTGCGATCCGGCCACGGGTGGTGCCCGACTGCAAGGAGCTCATCAGGCTGCGCGCCTGCTCGGGGGTACGGGCGGGAGCGGTCGGCTCCGGCTCCACCACCCGCTTGCGCAACTGGGGCGCCAGGTTGGCCTGGCGGACCCGCTTCGGCAGGCCGTCGTCCCCGCCGTCGACCGGTGCGGGCGGCGCTGCAGGACCGGGGGTCGGCAGCTCGATGACCTGGGTCGTGGCCGCGGAGTCCTCGACAGCCGGCACGTCGGTGACCGCGTCCGCGATGACCGGATCCACGATCATCGGGTCCCCAACCGCCGGATCCACGGTCATCGGGTCCTCTGCGGGGGCCTCGACCGCCGGCGCCGAGTTGCGCGGTACCGCGCGGGGCGTGACCGGCAGACCCGCGGCCAGCTGATCCAGCACCGAGAGGTCGACTGTCTGATTCGGATCAGTCTTCGCCGGGTCCGCGCCGTTCGTCGGCTTCGGGAGCGTCGGCTTGCGGACCCGCCGCCGCTGCACCAGACCCTCGGCGCTCAACTCGGCGGCGACCACGCTCGGCGCCGGACCGGTCTGCTCCGGAGCCGGACGATGCGGGCTGGACGGCAACGCCACACCGTTGGACCTGCCGTTGACCGCCAGACCGTTGACGGTGCCCGGGACCGCGTCGTCGGGAGCCGTCCGGCGCCCGGAGGTGGTGATCTGGCGCAGCTCGCCGCTGCCCTGCCACTGCAGGCCGGCCAGCGAGTCACGGGACGGGTCGTCCCGGCCGGTGCCGACCAGCGGGCCGGTGTCCGGGCCGCTCGCCACCAGCGCGCCCGGGACCAGCACCACCGCGGTGACCCCGCCGTAGGCGGAGGCCCGCAGCGAGACCCGGATGTGGTGCCGGTGGGCGAGCTGGGACACCACGAACAGGCCCAGCCGGGCGCTGTCCGCCGGGTCGAAGTCCGGCGGCTCGCTCAGACGGCGGTTCTGGTGCTCCATCGCCTCCGGGGCCATGCCGAGGCCGCGGTCCTCGATCTCGACCGCGTACCCGTTCGGCAGGACCTGGCCACTCACCTGCACCCGGGTGTGCGGCGGGGAGAACGACGCCGCGTTCTCGATCAGCTCGGCGAGCAGGTGGATCACGTCACCGACGGCCCGGCCGACCATGGCGGAGCCGGCCACCGCGCGGATGTCGACCCGCTTGTAGTCCTCCACCTCGCTGATCGCGCCGCGGATCACGTCGATCACCGGGACCGGGTTGCGCCAGCCTCGGCCGGGCGCGGCGCCGGCCAGGATGACCAGGTCCTCCGCGTGCCGCCGCATCCGGGTGGCCAGGTGGTCGACCCGGTAGAGGTCTTCCAGCTCCTGCGGCCCGGTCTCCCGGCGCTCCATCTTGTCGAGCAGGGACAGCTGGCGGTGCAGCAGTGTCTGGCTGCGCCGGGCGATGTTGAGGAAGACCTCGTTGATGCCCCGGCGGACGTCGGCCTCGTCGACGGCGGACTGCACAGCCGTACGCTGGACGTCGTTGAAAGCCCGGCCGAGCTGGCCGATCTCGTCCTGGCCGTACTCCAGCGGCGGTGTCTCCACGTCGACGTCCACGCTCTCGCCGCGCTGCAACCGCCGGACCACCGAGGGCAGCCGCTCCGAGGCCAGTTCCAGGGCGTCGCGCCGCAAGCGGATCAGCCGGCCCACGAGCGAGCGGCCGAGCCGGGCCGAGACATAGACCGACAGGCCCAGCGCGGCCAGCCCGAGCAGGGCGGCGGCGACCAGGCGGGCGATGATCTCGATGGCCAGCGGGGTCGCGTCCTCGGCGATCTCCCCGACCACCCGGTCACCGAACGACTGCAGCTCACCAGCCACGTAGTCGTACGTGGACTGCCACTCCACCCCGTCCACCGGCGGCGGCCCGTTGACGTAGCTGGTGGTGAGCAGCTTGTTCTTCAGCTCGTCGAGTTTGATGAAGGTGGAGTTCGTGATCAGTCTCGCGTAGTCGCCCTGTGACTCCTCGGGCATGTCCGCGACACCGGAGGCGATCAGGTAGTCGGCCGCGCCGATGCACGCGATCAGCTCCTTACGGGTCTGCGCGTCGATCCGCCCCTCGGCGGTGGCGCCACCCAGCAGGGCATCGATCCGGCTCAGGTACTCCAGGCCCCGGTAGGCGGCGATCAGGCCCCGGCTCTCCCGGTCCACCCGCTCGTAGAAGAACACCGCAGCGGTACGGGAGACCTCGAACGCGCTGTCGATGATCCGGCTGAAGTCCTGCACGCTCTCGTAGTAGCCGGTGTCCCGCTTGTCGACCTGCTGCCGGATCCCGGGCAGTTCGGAGCCGAGCAACCGGAGCATGTCGTCGACCCGGGCCTTGACCTCTTCGTTCGCGTCGGCGGCCGCCGCGGCCTGCCGGAACTCGGCGACGATCTGATCGGTGGCGCCACGCTCGCGGGCCAGCTCGGTGCGCGCCGGGCGTACCGCGCTCTCGTAGATGGCCGAGAAGTGCCGCTCGCGCTGCAGCTGCGAGATCAGCCGCAGGCCCGGCTCGCCGAGCTTGACCACGGCATCCCTGGCCTCGAGCAGGTTGATGGCGGGACCGGCGGTCACCGTGGTCGCGAAGATCCAGAGCGCGAGCAGCGCCGACAGCGGCACAGCGACCATCGCGATGATCTTCGCACGGATCGACCAGTTACGGCTTCTCATCAAGCTCCGCCCGAGGGTTCGGCAGCAAACGATCAGCGGCTCCGCCGTCGCTGCCGACCGCGCGGAGGGGACGACCAGCACGCCGGTGGCAAGCGCTGGCGGAAGAATACGTAATGAAGTACATCTCAGCTAGCACCCGGCCTCGCCGTTCCGGTCTCCTCTCTCCTGTTTGTCCTGCCAGAACGGCCCGCGATCTTTTTCCGGAGATCGCCCGGCGGCCGGACCGGCGCCGGAGCCCCGCTGTCCGGTTCACACCCTGCCACGCCTTATTCGCCCCGAGGGGATTGGCGTCCCGACCTCGCGGGGCATAACAAGCGGTGGAAGAAGGAGGAACCTGATGTCCACCACCGCCATCATCATCCTGACCGTCGTCCTCCTGTTAGCTGTGGTCGCGATCGTGATCGGGATCCAGCTGGGGCGCCGCCGCCGGCTGCAGAAGACGTTCGGGCCTGAGTACGACCGGGTGGTCGCCGACACCGGCAGCCGCGCCGAGGGCGAGAAAGAGCTGATCGAGCGCACCAAGCGGCACGCCCAGCTGGAGCTCAAGCCGCTCTCCGCCGAGTCCCGCACCCGTTACGCCGCCGCCTGGGAAGAGGTCCAGATCCGTTTCGTGGACAACCCCGGTGAAGCGGTCTCGACCGCCGACGAGCTGGTCACCCGGCTGATCGCCGAGCGGGGTTACCCGACCGGCGACTACGACGAGCGGCTCGCCGACCTGTCCGTGGAGCACGCCGCCACCCTCGAGCACTACCGCGCCGCCCACGACATCAGCCGGCGCAGCCGGGACGGCGAGGCCGCCACCGAGGACCTGCGCCAGGCGCTGGTCCACTACCGCGCGCTCTTCGCCGACCTGCTCGGCGAGGATCCGGTGGGGCGTACCACCCCGGCGCCCCGACCGTCCGCCGAGACCGCGGCGACCACCGAGAACACCACCGAACCCGGCGTCGCCCGTACCCGCCCCGACGCCAACAGCCGCTGAGGAGCTTCCGCGATGCGTTTCTTCTCCAACGAGGCCAAGGACAACGACGAGCGGGAGGCCGAGACCCGCGACGAGCACACCCCCACCCCGCCCGCGGTGCCGGCCCAGCGCGCCGGTTCGCCCTGGCACGACTCCCGTGCCGACAGCGAGCCGGCGACCAAGCCGGTGGCGGTCGGATCCTCCACGGTGACCGGCCCCGACGCTCAGGATGACGACCCGGACCGCACCACCCCGATTCCGGGCGCACGCAACGTCGACGACGGCTCCTCCGCCGAACCGGCGAGCGGTGACCGCGAACATCGGGACACGGTCTCGGACCATCCGGCCGGCCATTCCGGGCAGACCCCGGTCGCCTGGCCGGCGGGCTCCGGTGGAGCCCGCAACGACGATGCGGCTCGCACCGGCAGCGGCACGTTCGACGACCCCCACCGCACCCAGCCCATTCCCTCGGGTACGAGCGGCGCGCGCGACACCGCCGACCGCGACCACGACGGCATCGCCGACATCGACGAGGCCAAGACCTTCACCTCCCGGTCGACCGACCACGACCCCGTCGACGGCTCCGCGAAGACCGGTCCCATCGACGGCTCGGGACGGACCGACCACGCCGACCGCACCGGCGACCCCGACCACACCGGTGGACCCGTCAGTGGACCCGTCGGTGGGCCCGTCGGTGGGCCCGTCGGTGGGCCCGTCGGCGGCTCCGAGAAAGCCGGGCACGAGGCCGACCGGACCGCAACCGACAAGGCCCGCGACAAGACCGACCGGACCGTGGCGGAGAAGGCCGCGGACAAGATCGAGGAGAAGGCCGCCGGCAAGGGGCACGAGGCGCCGGTGCCCGCGGCGCCGGCCGCCGAATCCACGATCTCCGGGCCCGCCCCGTTCTTCCCGTCCGCCGACACCCAGCCGATGCGGGACCGGTGGCGCGACGTCCAGCTGCGCTTCGTCGACGACCCGAAGAAGGCCACGGCCGAGGCCGCCAGTCTGGTGGACGAGGCTGTCGACAAACTGGCCAAGGCACTGCGCGACCAGCGCGGCTCGCTCGCGAAGGGCACCGACGACACCGAGTCGCTTCGTGTGGAGCTGCGCAGTTACCGCGACATCCTGGACCGGCTGCTCGGTCTCTGAGAACCCTGGCCGGCCGGCGGTGCCGCCTCGCCGCCGTCGCGACGGCTTTGTCCGTCCGCCGAGCCCGTCCACGCAGAAGGGGGAGCCGATGCTCCCCCTTCTCCTTACTATCCGGCCTCTTTACTGTGCGCCCCACCGCCGCCAGGTGTCCCGCCCACATGCGGGTCTTCAGCGGGCGGTCTCGCCGTCGACGGGTCCCCGATGTGGCCGGTCCTCGCCTGCGGTCTCGTCGTCGCTGGGCTCCTCCGACGGAGTCGGGTCCTCCTCGGGAGTCGACTCCGACGGATCCGGCCCCGCGCCGGTGGAGGTGCTCGGCTCGCCGGAAGGCGGCGCCGGGTCGCTGGTCGACGGATCGGTGGAGGGATCCGGAGACGGCATCCGCGAAGGCTCGGTCCGAGCCGGACCGGGAGTGGAAGCGGCCGGCGCCGGACTGCTCCTCCGCCGGGGCGGGTCGGTCGTCGTCGGCGAGGTCAAAGGCTCATAGCTGTACGGCGCCACCGGATCGACCTCGCCCGCCGGCTCCCCGGCCCCCGCGCCACCGAAGTCCATCTCCACACCGGGGATCCGCTGCTCGACCTGCACGGGACGCTGCTGAGGTGGACGGTTGACCACTCCGAGCTGGGCTCCGAGCCACAGCGCAGGCCCGAGCCCGACCGCGACGATCGCCCCGAAGAGTCCCAGCGGCCCTCGTCCCATGATGGCCCCTCCCCCGCGTCCCCGACGATCGTCTCGCCTCCGCCCGGCACCCTGCTACCCATTTCCGATGCTGACGAAGCGAACAACCGCTGAGCCTATTGTTACCTAAAGTGACGCTACGGTTGCGCATTCGTCGCACAGTCGACTGGTGCCACTTTCGGGTACGAGACGATCACGGCACCCGGTTCACCCTGTCCCCCGAAGAGGTTCGCGCCGGACTCCAGCGGCTCGCGCGATCGGGCTCCACGGCACGCCGCCCCAGCCGAGCGGTTGTCCGCGGCAAAGCCGCAGCCCTCGGCCAAGCCGCAACCCTCGGCTGAGCGGCCGCCCGCAGCAAAACTCCAGCCCGGGCAAGACCGCAGCCCTCGGCTGAGCAGCCGTTCGCGGCAAAGCGGCCGCCCTCGGGCGAAACCGCAGCCCACGGCAACGCGGCCGACCCCGACAAAGCCACAGCCCACGGCGACGCGGCCGACCCCGACAAAGCCACAGCCCATGGCAACGCGGCCGACCCCGACAAAGCCGCAGCCCACGGCGACGCGGCTACCGCCGTTCACAGCAGGACGACTGGCCGACCTGCCGCGGGCAGCCGTGCCGAGATCAGCGAGTGCCGGCCAGGAAGGTGACGGCTTCCTCCCAGGCCGCCCAGCCACCCGGTAGCTCGTCGGCGTCGAGACCGAGGCGAAGGGTCAGCTCGCCGCCGCCGCGCAGACCGATCGTCCAGCCTTTGCGCAGCCCAGGCAGGGTGGTCACCCCCGCCACGTCGACGAAGGGCACGAAACGGCCGCCTTCGGGCAGAGGGCTGGCTACGGACCCACCCCCCGGCCCGGCACGCTCCCCTGATGCCGAGGCGGACGCGGAGCCGTTCCCCGGCCCGGCACGCTCCCCTGATGCCGAGGCGGACGCGGAACTGCCGGGACCCACGGCGGTGGCCGCACCGGCTTCCACCGGTATGCCGGTCGCTCCCGCAACCTCGCTCGCTTGCCCCGCAGCCGGCGCACCCCCGGCAGGAGCCGCGCCAGCGAGAGTCGCTGTGGCTCCCGAGCTGGCTGCGACCGAGGAGTTGGTGGCGGAGGAGTTGGTGGCGGAGGAGTTGGTGGCGGCCGCGGAGGAAGAGGAGGAGGCAGACGAGGTGGCCGCGGTGGCAGACGAGGTGGCGGTGTCGTAGGAGGGGGCGGTGGCAGAGACGGTGGCGGTGTTGGCAGAGGTGGTGGTGGCGGAGGAGGTGGCGCTAGTTCCGACGGCGGCGGAAGGGGCGGAGACGGCTGAGCTACTCGACGCGGAAGAGGAGGCGACGGTGGCAGAGGTGACCGGAAGGGCCGCACTGACAACGGCGCCGGCGGGGACGCCGTCGGCGGCGATGCGGGTCAGGCGGCGTTTGGACTCGTGGGCGCGCCCGCGGGGCAGGCCCGGCACCAGCAGCAGGCCCAGGTCGGTGATCAGGAGGTCGGTGCGCTCGCCGTCGGCGGAGAGGTTGACCAGGCCGCCGAGCACCTGGGCGCGGGCCGCCCCGGACCGGGCCGTGGCCGCTGCGAGATCGACGCCGGCCTCGGTGAGATAGGCACGGACCGCCTCGGTGGTCTCCGGGTCGGCGGCGGCCGCCGCGAGTTCGGCGAGGTTGAGGTAGGCACCGTCGACCGCGACCACCTCGGCGGCCCCGGTCCAGCTGTGCCGCCAGCGGGCCACTCCGCTGCGCAGGGCGGCGAGGGCGAGCATGAGTCCGAGGAGTTCGACGATCCGGGAGGTGGTGTCCTCCGGGGGCGCGTCCGGGAAGACGGCCTCCGCGGCGGCCCGCAACCGTCCGTCGGCGGCAAGGGTGAGCAGGTGGGCGGCATCGGGAACGCTGGAGCCGACGGATCGGGAGATCGCCGCCAGCGCCGCTTCCGCTTCCCGTTCCATCTCCGCGGTTCGCGCCACGCTGAGGCATTCGTCCCAGCTCACCACGGTACGCCCGCGCGGTGGGAACGCCACGTCCTGCAGAGCCCGGCCGAGTCCCGGCAGATCGGGCACCAGTTCGCCGATCCCCGCCTCCGGCCGCCCACCCGGAGCTGAGGTCTCGCGCGGTGACGCGGAGGGATCCGGCGAGTGGCCGACTCCGGCATCCGGTTCCGAGGACCGGCCCGGTTCCGAGGGGCGGCCCGGTTCCGAAGGACGGCCCGGTTCCGAAGGACGGCCCAGA
>NZ_BOMZ01000019.1 GCF_016862455.1 Actinoplanes utahensis | reverse complement strand
CCGAAGGAGAACCGGAGGGCCCGCCGAACCCGGCTGGCGTGCCGGAACCCAGGGAAACGCCGGGCCCTTCTCCCACGGCCGCATCGGACGAACCGCCCATAGCGGAACCGTCGGCAGAACCCGGCGTTGCGCCCGCGCGGGAGGACGGATCGAAGGCTGCCTCCGATGACGGATCGGAGCCTGCCTCCGGGACGGAGTCCACCGGGGATGCGAAGGTCGGCGGGGCGGTCGGGCCCGTACCACTGGAGGGATCGGGACTTCCGGAAGGCTCTGGGGGCGGCGAAGCCGCCGGACCGGAGGCGGTGAGCGCGGCGAGCCGCTCCCCCAGCGGTGGGTGGGTGTCCCACGGCCCCGCCGGCTCGGGTTCGCGGGCTCGCAGCAGCGTCATCTCGGTCGTCCGGGCCGCCAGGACTCGCAGCAGCCCGCCGAACACGTCGTCCGGCACGTAGCCCGCCTGCCAGCCGGGCCCCACGTACTCGGCGTGGAACAGCCGCTGCATCCCGGCCAGCGCCGGCAGATCCCGCAGGGCCGCCGCCGCGGCCGGCGCGCCCGCGTGGGAGGCCGCGATGCGGTCCGCCGCGAGTTCCTGGGCCCGGCTGACCGGCGCGTCGATGCGGCGGTAGAACGCCGCGTACGCCCGCAGCACCGCCCCGGCCGGGTTGCGCCGGGGAATCCGCGGGATGGTCCGGCCGACGGCGATCCGGCCGCGGTAGGCGAGCGGCGCCCACCTCCCGAGCGCCGGCGATCCGTGTGCCAGTTCGTGCGTGACGATCGCCGTGAGCCGGTCCGGTGGCAGGGCCTGGAGGAGCGGGAGGCCGAGGTAGAGGTCACGCCGGCCGCCGAGGAGGCCGAGGAGGCGGGTGCGCTCGCCGAGGGCGGCGGTGGCGTCGGCGACGATGGTGACCCCGTCGGGCTCGGTGACTCCGGCGGCCGCCGAGGCTCCGTCGATCAGCTCCCACAGGTGGGGGGCCCGGGCCCGGTGCACGGCGACGCCGGCCGGCCGCCGGTGCCGGGTGTGCAGGGCTCGCCAGGTCGCGTACCCGAGCGCGCCGACCGTGGCGATGCTCAGCGGCACGACGGCCCGGAGCGCGAAGGTGCTGGGCAGCAGCGACAGGACGGTCCAGAGGACGGCCAGCGCCGCGGCCAGTTGCAGGCCCGCGACGACCAGGAATCCGGCCAGCGCGGCGACCGATTTCGCCGCCGCCGGTGCACCCTTGCTCAAGCCGCGCTCCTCATGCCGATCCGCCGATGGGCCACCAAGACTAGGGGCAGAACTGCGCGTAACCGTTTCGCGCACGTGCGGTGGGTTATACGACCGGCATGGCTGACCTCGATCAGACACTTTCGGTAGCTCTCAAGGGTTATGCGTGGCTGCCGGATCTGCGGCGCCGGGCGGGCGGCGGCCCGGTTCGGACACGGGTGATGGGACGGCCGGCGGTGGGCATCTGCGGCCCGGCGGCGGCACGCTTCTTCTACGGCGCGGGCAATCTGGAACGGCACGGCGCGCTGCCGGAGCTGGTGGTGCAGACGCTGTTCGGGCGGGGTGCGGTGCACACCCTGGACGGCGCGGCGCACCGGCATCGGAAGGCCCTCTTCACCTCGCTGCTGCTGGACGGTGACGGTGTGGACCGGCTGGCGGAGCTGGCCGGTCAGGAGTTCGACCTGGCGGCACGACGGTGGCGGGGTGGCCCGCCGGTGCGGCTGTTCGACGAGTCGGCGCGGATCATCGCGGCCGCGGTGGCGCGCTGGGTGGGCGTACCCCCGGAAGATCTTGCGGTTGATGCCCTGGCCAGGGACTGTGTCGCGATGGTGGACGGGTTCGCGACGGTGGGGCCGCGGTCGGCGCGGGCGCTGGCGGCGCGACGGCTTCAGGAGCGCAAACTTACGAAGATCATTGCGAGGGTACGGGCCGAAGCGCCCACCCGGAGCCCGCTGTCCGTCGTCGCGCACCACCGCGACGAGAACGGCCTGCTCGATCCGCGTACCGCGGCCGTCGAGCTGCTCAACATCATCCGCCCGACGATCGCCGTGGCCTGGTTCGTCGCGTTCGCGGCGCACGCCATGGACATGTGGCCGCGGCATCAGGCCCGGCTGCGCGCCGACGACGACGCGTTCGCGCTTGCTTTCACGCACGAGGTGCGTCGTTTCTATCCGTTCGCCCCGTTCCTCGGCGGCCGCGCGGTGCGGGACTCTTTCTTCGAGGGCGAACCGATCAAGGCGGGGACGCTGGTGCTGCTGGACGTCTACGGGCAGAACCACGATCCGCGACTGTGGACTGATCCGTACCGGTTCGACCCGGAACGGTTCCTGGATCGGGAGATCGGGGAGTTCGATCTGATTCCGCAGGGTGGCGGCGATCCGCGGACCGGGCACCGCTGTCCCGGCGAGCAGATCACCGTCGCGGTGCTCGGCACCCTGGTCCGGCGGCTGGCCGGGCTCGACCACTACCTGCCGCCGCAGCGCACCCGGATCGACCTGTCGCGGATCCCGGCGCGGCCCCGGGACCGCATCGTGCTGGTGGTCCCGGAGCAGGAGCCGAGCGCCCCGGTCAGGGCCAGTCGATCTCTGGCGACCGGTGGTAGCTGATCCCGGCCGCGTCCCAGACCGGGCCGAAGGCGGCCAGCCGCTCCCGGAACGACGCCCAGTCCCGGCCGTCCCGCGGTGACCAGCCGACCTCCGCCACCGCGGGCAGCCGGGGGAAGGTGAGGTACTGCACGTCGGCGAGGCTGCGCAGGGTCTCCGACCAGAGTGGGGCCTCGACGCCGAGGATGGCCTCCTCGCCGACGCCGGGCAGGCGTTCCGCCGGATCCCAGTCGTAGGCCTGCCGCACCCCGACGTGCCCGGCCCAGACCAGCCCGAGCGGGGTGTCCTCGTCGTATTTCATGTCCAGGTAGGTGCGGTCGGCCGGGGAGACGATCACCCGGCGGCCGGCCGCGGCGGCACGGGCCACCGCGTCGTCGGCGGCCTCGATCCGCCAGTACTGCACGATCGCGTCGTCGGGCAGGTCGACGGTGGCGATCTCGTGCCAGCCGATCACCCGTTTGCCGAGGCTCGCCGGGATCGGCAGCACCCGGGCGAGGAAGGCCCGGTAGTCCTCCGGCGGCGTGGACAGGCACTCGTCGCCGCCGATGTGCAGGTACGGGCCGGGGGTCAGGTCGGCGACGGTCTTGAGGACGGCCTCGACGAAGGCGTACGTCTCCTCCTTGCCGGCGATCAGCGAGGAGTACCCGACCTCGGCGTCGGTGCGCGGTGCGACCGGCTGCCCGTCCGCGGTGAGTTCGGGGTAGGCGACCTGCACCGCGTTCACGTGCCCGGGCATGTCGATCTCGGGAACGATCGTGACGAACCGCTCGGCGGCGTAGGCGACCAGGTCCGCGTATTCGGCGACGGTCAGGAAGCCCGGCCCGGCGCCGTCGCAGCCGGTGCCGGCCCCGCCGCTGATCTCGGTGAGCCGGGGCCAGCCGGGAATCTCCAGACGCCAGCCCTGGTCGTCGGTGAGATGCAGGTGCAGGTGATTGATCTTGAACTGGACCAACTGGCCGATGTGCGCCTTGATCTCGTCCGGGGCGAAGAAGTGCCGGGCCAGGTCGAGCATCGCGCCGCGGTACGCGTACCGCGGCTCGTCCTCGATCACTCCGGCGGGCAGCACCGGCCCGAGTTGCCGCAGGGTCTGCACGCCCCAGAAGACGCCCTGCGGCGATCCGCCGGTCAGGGTGACCCCGTCCGCGCCGATCTCCAGCCGGTACGCCTCGGGCGCCAGCGACGTGTCCAGCGCGAGCCGGATCTCCCCGCTGGACGAGAGTGGCCGGCCCAGGTGTGCGGCGACCGCCTCCAGTGCCGGTGGCGCGCTCACCGCCGTACCGGAATGGATCTCGAACGACGCCCCTGCGGCCTGCCGCACCGAGGCCGGCCTGGGGATAACATCGCCGAGTCGCTTCGCCCGTTCGCTCACTCTGAAGATTGTAAACAGTTACGCCATGACGATCACCACACGTGTCGCCACACCGGGTGACGAGCCGGTCCTGCACGACCTCGCCGCCCGGACGTTCGCGCTCGCCTGCCCGCCCGGCACAGCCCAGGCCGACATCGACGGCTTCATCGCCGCGCACCTGTCCACGGAGAGCTTCCGCCGCTACCTCGCCGACCCCGCCCGGACCCTGCTGATCGTCTCCGCCGACGGCGTCCCGGCCGGTTATTCGATGCTGGTCGACGGCCCGATCGCGGACCCGGACGTGGCCGCCGTGGTGGACGCGGCGACAAGTGTCGAGCTGAGCAAGTTCTATCTGGCGCCGGAGCGGCACGGCGGTGGGGCCGCCGCCGAGCTGATGGCCGAGACGCTGGCAGCCGCGGCCCGGACCGGGGCGAAGACCTGCTGGCTCGGTGTCAACCAGCAGAACGCGCGGGCCGCCCGGTTCTACGCCAAGCACGGCTTCGAGATCGTCGGCGTGAAACGGTTCCTGGTCGGCTCCGAGTGGCACGACGACCACATCCGGCAACGGGACCTATCCTCCGACGCATGACTGTGGTGCGGGCGGCCCGGGACTCCGACGCGGCGGCGATCACCGGCATCTGCCGGCGTGGTTACCGCCGGACCTATCCCGGCCTGCTGTCGGCCGAGTTCATCGAGCGGATGCTCGACGAGTTCTACACCGTGGAGCGGGTCGCCAAGGAGATCGCCGCGGCGCCGCCGAGCTGGCTCGGCTACCAGGTGGCCGAGGAGGACGGGCGAATCGTCGGCGCCGCCGCCGGTGGGATCACCGCGCCCGGCGCGGGCGAGCTGTTCGTGCTCTACCTCGACCCGGACGAGCGGGGTCGCGGGCTCGGCACGCTGCTGCTGGAGCGGATCACCGAGCAGATCCGCGACCTGGGCGCCACCGAGATGTGGGTGGCCGCGCTGGACGGAAACGAGATGGGCATCCCGTTCTACGAGGCACGCGGGTTCCGCAAGAGGGAACGGCGGCGCACCTACGGCTCCACCGAGGCCGACAATGCCTGGTCGTGGCGCTTCTCGCGGCCCATCTGAAGATTTCATGAACCGGTTGCGCGGTTGCGGGCATGAACGGGTGTGAACGACCTACGCTCGCAACCGATGCACATCGCCGATGACGTGCTGATCCAGGGATCGGTGCGGGAGCCGGAACAGTTCGCGCCCCTCTTCGACCGGCACGCGGTGACCATCCACCGCTACCTGGCCCGCCGGATCGGGGCGCCCGCGGACGACCTGCTCGCCGAGACCTTCCTGATCGCCTTCCGGCGCCGTGCCGCCTATCAGCCGCTCGGCCTGGATGTGCGCGCCTGGCTGTTCGGGATCGCCACCAACGTGCTGCACCGGCACGTCCGCCAGGAGGAACGGCACTACCGGGCGCTGGCCCGGGCCGCCGGGGAACAACCACGCCCGCACGCCGACGACACCGTGGACGCCCGGGTGGACGCCACGGCCCTCCGGGCCGATCTGGCCGCGGCACTGGCGAAACTCAAGGCCCGCGACCGCGACGCGCTGTTGCTGCTGGCTTATGCCCAGTTGTCGTACGCCGAGATCGCCGCGACCCTGGACATCCCGATCGGGACCGTCCGCTCCCGCATCAACCGCGCCCGCAAGGTCACCCGTGCCGCGCTGGGACTCGCCGACCGTCTCCCCGAGGAGGACATGTGAACGACATCGACCTGCTCAACGAACACGGGCCGGACGCTTCCCCGCTCTCGGAGGAGGCGTGGCGCTCCGCCCGTACGAAATTGGCCTCGGAGATCTCTCCGCCTGCCCGCAGCCGGCGCTGGGGCCTGATGCCTCGCATCGCCGTGATCGGCCTGGCCGGTGTCGCCGCCGTCGCGGCGACGGTCGCGGTGCTGCCGGAGAAACACCCGGACCGGGAGCGCCCGCCGACCGTCACGGCGCAGGGCACGAAGGGCTCTCCGGGCCCGATCCGGCTCGTCGCGGCCACCGCACCGCAATATCCGTTCAGCTTGCCCGGCTTCGACGAGGTGTCCTACACCGCCGACCCGGGTGGCCCGGTGATGGGCATCTTCGGCCCGTCACTCGGCGAGAACGGCCCGAACAACACCGTCGTGCTCGTCCCGCTGCCGGAGAAGCCGTCGGGCAGTTCCCGGGGCGAGCGGGAGATCGACGTGGACGGCCGCCCTGGAAAGATCGAGTCGTTCCGAGACGGCCAGACCGGCGAGATCGCCGCGGTGCAACTGAACTGGGAACGCAAACCCGGACAGTGGGTGACCATCGTCGGCAACGGCACGCGCGCAACCGAGGACGAGGTGCTGCGCCTGGCCCGGTCGGTCGTCGACGAGCCGCGGCGGCTGAACTTCAAGGTCACCCTCGGTCTGGCCCCGGACGGCTGGGTGCTCGGCGGGTTCAAGGGCGACGACAAGGCCGTCTCGATCATCTCCTACCAGGATCCCGGCACCGACCGTGAGCTGCACGTGGTCTGGTACGGCACGCCACCGGAGGACGCCGGGTGGGAGGGCTTGGAGGCGGAGAGCCGGGTGACCGTGAACAAGCGGCCGGCGAAGCTGATCCGGACCACGCAGAACTGGATCGTGGTGGGCTCGTTGCCGGACGGCGCGTCCTACCAGTTGATGGCGCCGCGTGACTTCACCACGAAACAGGTGGTCGATTTGGCCGGATCGATTCGAATCCACTGAGATTTATATAAGCAGTAGCTGAAACTTGACGGAAAATTGTCAGACCCGGTGGGTAGGTTCTGACATGCGGACCGGCGCCACGGGGGCGCCGGTCCGTCCACAGTGTTCAGCTCGCATGACGCAGCAGGTTCTCGCCTGTGCGGCGCACCAGCTCCCGCAGCTCGGCGGGCGACTCCACAGTGAACGGCGCGTTCAGCACCCCGAGCACCATCACCGGCCAGCCCAGGTCGTCGAGGTTCATCCGCAGGCGGCAGCCGTCCGTCAGCTCCTCCACCGTGCCCCAGTGCCCGACCACCGCGCGGACCGTGTCCGCGTCCGCGCCGATCACGATCGAGACGTCGTAACGGTTGGGGATGCTGCGCAGCCGGGAGCGCAGCCACTCCACCGGATCGCCGCCGGGCAGGTCGCGCGGGCGGAAACGGGCGCCGGTCCCCTGCGGGGCGGTCATCCGGTCCACCCGGAAACTGCGCCAGTCACCGCGTTCCACGTCCCAGGCCACCAGGTACCAGCGGCGGCCCAGGGAGACCAGCCGGTGCGGCTCCACGTGCCGGCGGGTGGCCTCGCCGTCGCGGGCGGCGTAATCGAAACGCAGCCGCTCCTCGCCCCGGCAGGCCATCGCGATGGTGGTCAGGGTCAGCGCGTCGAGGCTCGGGCCGCCGCCGAACACTCCGGGCGCGGTGACCGCCTGCAACGCGTCGATCCGCCGCCGGAGCCGGGGCGGGAGGAGCAGGATCACCTTGGCGAGCGCGCGTACCGACGTCTCCTCGAACCCGGCGACCGCGCCGGCCGCGGCGCTGCGCAGGCCGACCGCGATGGCCACCGCCTCCTCGTCGTCGAGCAGCAGCGGCGGCATCGCCGCCCCGGCCTGCAACTGGTAGCCACCGGCCACCCCGCGGGCGGCCTCCACCGGGTAACCCAGGTCGCGCAGCCGGTCCACGTCCCGGCGCAGGGTGCGCGGGCTGACCTCGAGGCGGTCGGCCAGCTCGGACCCCGGCCAGTAGCGATGGGTCTGCAGCAGCGACAGGAGCCGCAGCATCCGTGCACTCGTATTCGCCATGGCATCAGACTCCGTCGCATTGCGGTCAGGAAGTGGCCTCTTCAGATCCTACGGTCGGCACATGATTGAGACGCGAGAGCTGACTAAGCACTTCAAGGAGGTCCGCGCGGTCGACGGCGTCAACCTGCGAGTGGACCGCGGGGAGCTGGTCGCGCTGCTCGGGCCGAACGGCGCGGGCAAGTCGACCACGCTGCGGATGCTCACCACGCTGATCCCGCCGACCAGCGGCAGCGCCGAGGTGGCCGGCTTCGACGTGGTGCGGCAGCAGCGCGAGGTGCGCCTGCGGATCGGCTACATCGGACAGGGCAACGGCGCGGGGCACAGCCAGCGCGGGCGCGACGAGCTGATCAGCCAGGGCCGGGCGTACGGGATGCGGGCCCGCGCCGCCCGGGCCCGCGCCGACGAGCTGATCGAGTCGCTCGGGCTCGGTGAGGTGGCGAACCGGACCGTCTCCACCCTCTCCGGCGGGCAGCGCCGGCGCCTCGACATCGCGATGGGCCTGATCCACGCGCCCGACCTGCTCTTCCTCGACGAGCCGTCGACCGGGCTGGATCCGCAGAACCGGGCCAACCTCCAGGAGCACATCGTGCGGCTGCGTGCCGAGCACGGCACCACCATCGTGATGACCACCCACTACCTGGAAGAGGCCGACTCGATGGCGGAACGGGTGGTGATCATCGACCACGGCCGGATCATCGCCGACGACTCCCCGCAGCGGCTCAAGTCCGCGCACGTCGGCGACCGGGTGGTGCTCGGGTTCGACTCGGAGAGCGCGGCGGACGACGCGGCCCGTGCCCTCGACGGCGCCCGGCACGGCGCCCAGGTGCGGATCACCAGCGACGACGGGCCCCGGCTCGCCGCCCGGTCGGCCGCCCTCGCCCCCGCCTCGATCGAGGTCGTCCGGCCCACGCTGGACGACGTCTTCCTCACCCTGACCGGTCGCAGCCTGCGCGAAGAAACCCTGGTGGAGGTCTCGTCATGACATCACTCGTCACCGACGTCGGCGTCGTCTTCAGCCGCGAACTGCGCCCGGTCGTCCGGGACCCGTTCTCGGTGATCTTCTCGATGATCCAGCCGCTGTTCTTCCTCGGTCTGTTCGCGCCGCTGCTGCCCGACGACTCCTCGCTGCAGTGGTTCGTACCCGGCGTCATCGTGATGTCCTGCCTGTTCGGCTCGTCGATGACCGGCTCGAACCTGCTCTTCGAGATGCAGACCGGGTCGCACGAGCGGATGCTCGTCACCCCGCTGCGGCGGCCGGCGCTGCTGATCGGGCGGGCACTCAAGGAGATCGTCCCGATGCTGCTCCAGGCCGTTCTGATCGTGGCGGTCTGCATCCCGTTCGGCTTCGAGCTGCATCTGGCCGGGGCGCTGCTCGGACTGCTCATCCTGGCGGCGTTCTGCGTCGGGCTGGGCGCCCTGTCCTACACTCTGGCACTGTTGTCCAAGAACCGGGACTGGCTGTTCTGGACCGTGCAGCAGACCCTGCTGTTCCCGCTGTTGCTGCTGGCCGGGGTGCTCCTGCCGATCGAGAACGGGCCGGGCTGGCTGCAGGCGCTGTCCCGAGCCAACCCGATGACGTACGTGGTGAACGCGGAACGGGCGCTGTTCGACGGGGACGTGCTGGCCCGTACCACCCTGTGGGGCCTGATCGCGGCCGCGTTCGTCGGCGCCGCCGGCCTGATCACCGGCGTCCGCACCATGCAGCGCTCCGAATGACGGGGTCTTCTCCGGCTGGTCGTGGGTGCTGTCTCAGCGTCGTCGCGACAGCCCCCACGACCAGCCGGATCCCGCCCGCTACCTTGTAGCGCATGCTCGGTCGGAAGCTCCTTCACCTGCCGGACACCGTCAAGCACCTGCTGGACACGCTCACCCGGCCCGCTCCCGGCGGGCCGGCGCCGCGTGCCGGCAACCCGGACGCGATCGTCGACTGCGCGGTCTACGCCGGAGGTGTGCGGCACGGTGGCTCGGCGCAGGTTCCGTTCCCGGAGGCGGCCCGGCTGGCCCGGCGGCGCCGCGGCGGGTTCGTCTGGCTGGGTCTGCACGAACCCGACCCGGCCACCATGCGCCGGGTGGCCGAGGTGTTCGGTCTGCACGAGCTCCTGGTCGAACAGGCGCTCGCGCACGGGCACCGGCCCGGCGTGCAGGTGCTCGACGACGTGACCCGGCTGGTGCTGCGCACCGCCCGGCACGTGGCGAACGACCGGCTCACCGCGACCAGCGAGGTGGTCGAGACCGGCGACGTCACACTGCTGATCGGGCCGTGGTTCGCGATCACGGTGCGGCACGGGCCGGTGGGCCCGCTGTGGGCGGTGCGCAAGGAGCTCCAGGACCGGCCGGACGTGCTCCGGCAGGGGCCGTGGGCGGTGGCGTACGCGGTCGGCAACCGGATGGTCGACAGCTACCTGGACGTGGCCGAGCACGTCGAACGCGACCTGGAACGCATCGAGGAGGAGACCTTCGCCTCCGTTCGCACCTCCGAGTTCGCCCACATCTACCAGCTGAAACGGGAGATGGTGGAGTTCAAGCGGGCGGTGCTGCCGCTGGCCGAGCCGCTGGCCCGGCTGCTGGAGCCGGGCACGCTGCCGGACGGGCTGCGGCCGTACCTGGAGGATGTGCGCGGCCGGCTGGCCCGGGCCGTGGACCGGGTGGCCGGCTTCGACGACCTGGTGAACTCGATCCTGCAGGCGCGCCTGGCACAGGTGGCGGTCGACCAGAACCACGACATGCGCAAGATCGCCGCGTGGGCCGCGATCGCCGCGGTGCCGACGGTGATCGCCGGGATCTTCGGGATGAACTTCGAGTACCTGCCGGGGCTCGACTCGCCGTACGGCTTCTACGGCTCGGTCCTGGCGATGCTGCTGATCGGCGGGGGCGTTCACCACAAGCTCAAGAAGGCCGGGTGGCTATAAAACTCACAGAGAGTAATCGCGTCGACCGACGTATCCCCCTTTTGCGCGACTTCCACTCCGGACGGTAGTCAAAGCTCGGACGTCCTGCCCTCCCGGCGAATCCGGCGAGTCATTAGTTTCCGACTGCGTCGATCTTCAGGGGGTTATCAGAGTGACGGCAACCGACGCCGTACCGGCCAAGAGCGGCATCCTCGCGGCGCTCAGGGGCCACGTCGACCTCTTCCTGAACGCGGGCTCGCTGATGGCGACCACGCTCGTCACATCCGTCTTCGGATTCGCCTACTGGTGGGTCGCCGCCCACCTCGCCCCGCAGGCGGCGGTGGGACAGGCGTCCGCCGCGGTGTCGGCGATGACCCTGATCGGCACCATCGGCATGTTCGGCATGGGCACCATGCTGATCTCGGAACTGCCGGCCATCGCCCGCGGCAAGTGGGATCTGATCTCCACCTGCATCCTCACCGCGGGAACCGCCGCCACCGTCGGCGGCCTGGCCTACGTGCTGCTCGCCGAGTTGTGGGCGCCGAGCCTGCGGGACGCGCTGGGCGGCGGCTTCGGCACCGTCCTGCTGGTCGCCGGCATCGCCCTCAACGCGATGACCCTGGTCCTCGACGAAGCGATGGTGGGCCTGCTCCAGGGCCCGCTCCAGCTCATGCGCAACGCCTGGTTCTCGCTGCTCAAGCTGGTGCTGCTGGGCCTGGTCGCGGTGCTGCCGGGCATCGCGCTGACCGGGCCGGTGCTGCTGCTGACCTGGGTGGCCGGCATCGTCGCGTCGACCGCGATCCTGTTCCGGGCGCTGCGCCGGCGCGGCATGATCGACTCACTGCGCCCGCACCCGGGGCTGATGCGCGGCCGGGGCCGGGCCACCTTCGACCACAACCTGCTCAACCTGGCCACCTACCTGCCGCGGGCAGCGCTGCCGCTGATCGTCACGGCGACTCTGTCGGCCGAGGCCAACGCGGCGTTCTACACCGCGTTCATGGTGCTGTCGTTCATGGCCATGGTGCCCGGCAACGTGGCGCTCACGCTGTTCGCGGTGACCGCCGGCGACAAGAGCGCCCTGCGGAGCAAGGTCCGGGTCGGCCTGCTGATCTGCCTCGCGGGCGGCTTCCCGGCCTCGCTGGTGGTGCTGTTCCTCTCCGACTGGATCATGGGCCTGTTCGGCGCGGCGTACGCGACGACCGCCGGTCAGGCGCTCGCGATCCTCTCGCTGACCTACGTCCCCTTCGTCTTCCACCACTTCTTCCTGGCCATCTCCCGGGTGCAGGGCAAACTGCGCGGCGCGGGGATCTTCTCGGTCTTCGCGGGCGTCGCCGAGTTGCTGGCCGCCTGGTGGGCCGGGACCAACGGCGATCTCGACGATCTGGTCACCGCGGTGGCCGTGGTCATGGGGATCGAGATGGTGCTGGTCGCCCCGATCGTGCTGAAGGTCGTCTTCGCGCCGGTCGCCGACATGTCCGCGGTAGCAGAGGGAGTCAACGTCATGTCCACCACCAGCCTGACCCTGCGCGAGCGCGCCTGGCTGCCGTTGGAGTACATCCGCACCGTCGGCCCGCTTACCGGGGTCGACGCCGACCGGGTGCGCAACGCGCTGATCGGCCTGCACGCCGCCGACCCCACCCACCGGGCGGTGTCCCGCCTGGACCGCTCCGGCGCCAGGTGGCAGCACATGGACGCCGCGTCGTTCGCCGCGTACGTGCGGGACGCCGTCACCGACCTCGGCCACGGCCCGGTCGACTTCGACGCGATGACCCGGCACCTGCAGGCCGAACCGCGGGCCCACCACCCGGTGCGGATCCTGGTCGGCGGCGGGTACTTCGCGCTCAAGGTGTCGCACGCCTACGGCGACGCCGGCCCGGTGAACACGCTGGTCCACGAGCTGATCCAGGCGGCGTACGAGGGTCGCGCGGCCCGGATCGCCCCGTCGCTGCGGCACCGGACGGCGCTGCCGAAGGCGTGGTGGAAGCAGTTCGGCCTGAAGCCCGGCCGCTGGAAGGAGGGCCTGAGCTTCGCCCGCCCGCCGCATACCGCGCAGGGCCCGGTCCGCCCCTGGCAGCCCGGCCTGACCGTGACGACGGCCCGGTCCGGTGCGGTGCTCGGCCAGATGCGGACCTGGCGCGACCAGCACGCGCCCGGCGTCACCACGTCGGCGATCACCTTCGCGGCGTTCACCTCGGCGCTGATCGAGCTGGGCCTCGAGCCCGACCTGCGGGGCGGCACCTTCCTCGCGGACGCGCGCCGTTACCTGGACTCCGGCGTCAGCATCGACAGCAACTTCTGCATGGGCCCGTTCCTGACCCCGCCGAGCCTCACCGACCCGCTGGACATCCACCGGACGCTGAAGGCGGAGCTGGCCACCGGCCGGATCCTGACCATGATGCTGCTGCGTGAGGGCAAGATCCTGCTGACCGGGGCCCCCGGCATGCCGGACCCGTTCCCGTCCGAGATCGCGATCGAGGCGCAGCCCCGGCTCACCTTCAGCAATCAGGGCCGGCACGACATGCTCGGCGACCTGCCGTGGGCCGTGGCGCCGGCCGGCCGGGTCAACCAGAGCGTGCCGACGCTGAACGGTCCCGAGGGCATCACCCTCACCACCAGCGAGATGAACGGCGTCCTGCATCTGGAGGCGACGTTCCACGCCACCACGTACGACCCGGCGGTCGTGCAGCGGGCCCTGGACCTGGTCTGCAGCGACCCGGCCGGCCTGATCATGGCGCGTCGCTGAGCAGGGTGCCCGGCCGGTCAACCCCCCGGATCGGCCGGGCACCCCATGATCCTTTTTGAAAAGGCTCACTGCCCGCCGAGCATTGTGCTCGGCGGGCAGTTTCGCCATTCCGGAAATGCACGGCATCGGCAGGCGAAAAGTGTGACGCCCGGCCGTTGTCGAACAACGGCCGGGCGTGTTGTGCGAGCCGGCCGGGAGAACCGGTGATCAGTTGTACGTGCCGCCCTGGTTGCCGCCAGGACCGCTCTGACCCGTTCCCTGCTGGCCCTGCGGGCCACGGGGTCCCTGCGGACCCTGCGGACCCTCGCCCCAACCGTCGTGCCCCGGAGCGCCGGGGCCGCCGTGGTTCGGGCCACCCGGCTGGCCGTATCCGGGAACGCCCGGACCGCCCTGCCCAACCGGGCCGGTGTTGCGCAGCACGGGCAGCGAGAGCGCCGCCGTGCGCGTCTGGGTGCGCGCCCGGAAGCCGCACTCGTCGTACGTGATGGTCGCCCACAGCCGCGTCACGCCCGGCCGCTGCTGGTACGGCGTGACGCGGACCCGGGTGAAGTCGGTGCGCCCCGGACGGAGCGAGTCGCCGCGGGAGAAGGTCGCCGACCGCCGGAAGCCGGGGTAGTCGACGCGGACCCGGTCACCGCGGACCTGGACCTCCGCGTCACAGACCGGCCGGTCGGTACGCCACTGGATGGTCACCCAGCTTCCGGTGTTCGCCCGCACCGACTGGAGCCAGTTCGACACCGGCTGCGGGCCGCGGGGGAACGCGGTGGCCGGGGCCGCGGTGACGGTGCTCGCCATCCCGAAAGCCGCCGTGGCCAAGGCGATGATCGCGCCGAGTCGCCGTGTCTTCTGCATTCGAATTCCTCCAGTGCCTGAGTCCGCCCGCCATATTCGGCGGGCTTCGACAAAACGGACAGTAGGCGGATTCCATGTGAAAGCAGATGTTTTCAGCAGCGTTTCGCCGTGAAAAAGATAATCCGGACAAAACGTTTAGATCGGCTCAACCGAAAAGATGATGTTGCCGAGGTCGGCTGAATTGCCCCGTAGCCGGGTAAAACACGGCGTCATGACATCGAACACGGCACCCGAGGACCTCGGAGCCCCGGTCTCCTACCTGGTCGTGGGCGACGGCACGGCCGTCTACGACCGATCCGGCGACCAGGTCGGCACCGTCGACCACGTGCTCTCCGACGAGCACACGAACGTCTTTCACGGCCTGCTGATCAAGACCGGGGACGGGCACCGGTTCGCGGCCGGCGACCAGGTGGACGGGCTGTTCGAGCGAGGCGTGATCGTCGCCGAGCCGGCCGGCCGGCTCGCCGTCCCGAGCGCCGACACGCCCACCGGCCTGACGGAGAGCCACTCCACCGGCCTGCGGCGCGCGTGGGAGTGGCTCATCCAGCCTCGGTAGGACCCGGGGTTCAGCGACCCCAGCGCAGCAGGCAGGCGCCCATCGACATGCCGCCGCCGAACCCGGCCAGCAGCACCAGCTGGCCGTCGCGCAGCGAGCCGTTGCGGTTCGCCTCGTCCAGGGTGACCGGGAGCGAGGCGCTGCCCACGTTGCCGTACCGGGGCAGGGTGAGGTGGGTGTGCGCGTTCTGGAAGCCGACCGCCTCCACCAGCTCCCGCAGCATGATGCCGTTGGCCTGGTGCGGGACGAAGTGGTCGACGTCCTCCGGCTTGAGCTCGTTGCGCAGCAGCAGCTCGTCGAGCGCCGGCGGCACCGCGGAGGCCACGAAGTCCCGTACCCCGCGGCCGTTCATCCGGAAGTAATGGTCACCGGCCTCGACCGTCTCCGGCGACGCCGGCAGCCGGCTGCCGCCGCCCTTGACGTAGATCAGGCCGTTGGCCTCGCCGCGGGACGACAGGTCGAGGTCGACGATGCCGTAGCCGTCGGGAACCCGCCCCACCACCGCGGCGCCGGCCCCATCGCCGAAGAGCACGGCGGTCCGCCGGTCGCCGAAGTCGAGGATCCGCGAGTAGATGTCCGAGGCGATCACCAGGACCCGCGCGTCCGGGTCGGTCCGGACCAGGCCGTTGGCCACGCCGAGAGCGAAGACGAATCCGGCGCAGACCGCGTTGACGTCGAAGCACGCGGCGCGGGTGGCACCGATCATGTCCTGAACCAGGTTGGACGTCGGCGGTTGCGGAGAGTCACCGGTGGACGTGGAGACGATGATGTAATCGATCTCGTCCGCGGTGACCCCGGCCCGCTCCAGCGCCGCCCGGGCGGCGTTCGCGGCGAGGTCCGACGCCGCCTCTTCGGGGGCCGCGAACCGGCGTGCCTCGATGAGGGTCTTGCGGGCGACCCATTCCGGGTCCGCGTCCGGCACGAGGGTACGAAGATCGACGTTCGTCACCACTCGCGCCGGAAGGTAGGAACCAGTTCCGAGAATCCCGACCGCCACTGCTACCCCCAGGTCCACCTGCAGTTTCTTGCCCTGCGAACCCTACTCACGCAGGGTGGTGACGTGCGGTTCGATCACCTGGCGGTTCGGTCGGCAAAGTGCGGACGGTCGGCTTACTGGGAGCGGTCCCGATAGGTCCAGGAGCCGTCGCCGAGGGTGGTCCGCCCGGCCCGGCCGGGCTGCGGGGGCTGCTGCTGACCGGCCGGCGCGCCGCCGAACGGAACGGCCTGCTGCTGCTGCGCGCGCTGCGCCGCCTCGGCCGCGTGCCGACTGTCGATACGTTGCCGTAGGTAATCGGCGGCGGCCCGGTCCTCCTCGGTGGGAGCGGACACCAGGGCGTACCCCATGCCGATGATCGCGAAGACGACCGCCACGCCGACCGGCACGAGCAGGCCGGAGGCGGTGGCGCCCTCGACCGAGCCGAAGGTGTTCTCCTCGGACGTCACCGACATCGCGAGCATGCCGGTGAAGTGCATGCCGTTGACCGCGACGCCCATCACCAGAGCGGACGCGAAGATCGCGATCGGCTTGCTGACCACCAGGGTGAGCCAGAGCGCGACGGTGGCCGCCACCACGGCGATGGCGATCGAGGCGGCGACCTCACGGCCGGAGTAGTGGATCTCGCCGCGCAGCTCCATCGCCGCCATGCCGGTGTAGTGCATGGCGCCGACGCCGAGACCGGCGAGGACGCCGCCGATCAGGATCCGGGCCTTCGACGCGGTCTTGCCGAGCAGTGCGATGGCCAGGCCCACACCGACCGAGGCCAGGGCGATGATCGCGCTGGCCGCGGTGAGGCCGATGTCGTAACGGATCGGCGTGCCCTCGACGTCGAAGCCGAGCATCGCCACGAAGTGCATGCTCCAGATGCCGGTTGCGCCGATGGCGACCGCGGCCAGGGTCAGCCACCAGAACCGTTCGCCGCCGGTCTTCGACGAGCGCAGCCGCACCGCGCTGGTGAGGCCGAGCAGTGACCCGAGCACCGAGAGGATGTAACTGACCGTGGGCGTCAGCGCCCCGTACTCAAAATGATGGATCTGCGCCATCTCGCGCCGTTCCTCTCGTTCGCGATTCCGCCGGGCTGCATCCTGCCCTCACCCCCGCCATGTGCGTGACTGATTGTGACGCACGTTGCGTTACGGCAGAACGTGCAGCGGATCTCGATTTGGATCATTCCAAACGTGAGACCCCGCGATTTCCCGCATGTTCAGCCACGTAAAGGCACAGAATGCCACACAGTGATCACATCGGAACAGTACGAACCAATATAACTTTGGGTAACGACGGCTCGGTTACCCGTTCAGCCCGCACGGGCCAGCAGGACCAGCGCATGCGCCCGCTGCGAGTGCAGGATCTGCACCGTGTCCTCGGTGCAGGTACCCGGTGTCTCGTCCATCACACACAGGGTTCCGACCACATGGCCCTCGGCGGAGTTGAGCGGCACGCTGGCGTACGAGCGCACCCCGCTCACCGCGAACAGCGGCGAAGCCGCGTACTCCTCGTCGGCCGAGCTGTCACCGATCAGCACCGGCACGTCCTCGGCCACCACGATGGTGTCCGGTGACCACTCCACCGGCACGCCGCCGGCCTCGCGCACCCAGCGTGGCATGCCGTGCGAGCCGGCCACCACCACGCTGTCGTTGAGCACCAGGGTGATCGCCGCGGTCGGCGCCCCGGTCAGCTCGGTGAGCCGCTCGGCGAACGAGTCCAGGGCCTCGGCGTGGGCCGGCCGGGTGAGGAAGTCGGAGACCGCGAGCAGGCGCTCCACGTCGACCAGCTGGGCGGCCGCGTCGGGGGGCGGGTGCTCGGCCGGCTCGCTGCCGTTCCGGGACGCGAGCAGCTCGTTGGCCGCCTCCACCACGTGCTTCGGGCGCACCGGCTTGGAGATCGTCACGTCGCACAGACCGCGGGCGGCGGCCGGCGCGGCGGCGGACAGCATGATCACCGGGATGTCCGCGGTGGCCGCCTCGCCGCGCAGCCGGGTGGCGACGTCCAGGCCGCTCATGCCGGGCATGTGGTGGTCCAGGATGACCAGGTCCGGGCCCGCCTCGGCGATCATGTCCAGAGCCGCCGGGCCGGTCGGCGCGGTCCGCACCGTGTGCCCGGCGTTGCTCAGCACCGTGTCCAGGAGCTGGGCGATGTCGGTGTCGTCCTCGGCCACCACGATCGACGCCATGCCTTGCACCCCCTCGAACCCGTACCCGAAGCGATCTCAACTTAACGCGGATCATCTTTGCCGGGGCCGTGAACAGGCCATACGGTGTGGCGATGCGGGAACGTCTGACCAACTGGGCCGGAAACGTCGTCTTCGGGACCGATCGGGTGCATCGTCCGGAATCCCTCGCCGAGCTGCGGGAGGTGGTCGCCGGCGCGGACCGCCTGCGGGTGCTCGGCAGCGGCCACTCGTTCAACCGGCTCGCCGACACCGACGGCGCCCTGATCTCGCTGGCCGGGCTGCCGCGGACCGTCGAGATCGCCGCCGACCGCGGTGCGGTGCGCGTCGACGGCGGCATCCGGTACGGCGAGCTGGCCGGCGTCCTCGCCGCCGAGGGCCTGGCCCTGCACAACATGGCCTCCCTGCCGCACATCTCGGTGGCCGGGGCGGTCGCCACCGCCACCCACGGTTCCGGGGTGCGGCACGGCAACCTGGCCACCGCGGTCTCCGGGCTGGAGATCCTCCGCGCCGACGGGTCGATCGCGGTGCTGGACCGGGCACATCCCGACTTCGCCGGCGCGGTGGCCGGGCTGGGCGCGCTGGGCGTCGTCGTGGCCCTCACTCTCGACGTGGTGCCCGCCTTCGAGCTGCGGCAGTACGTCTACGAGAACCTGCCCGGCAACGCCTTGGACGACCACCTCGACGAGATCCTGTCGGCCGGGTACAGCGTCAGCCTCTTCACCCGCTGGACCGGCGAGGACATCGACCAGGTGTGGCTCAAGCGGGCCGAGCCGCTGGCCGGCGATCTCTTCGGCGCGCGGCCCGCGGACGGTCCCCGGCACCCGGTGCCCGGCATGCCGGCGGAGAACTGCACCGAGCAGGGCGGCGTGTCCGGCCCGTGGCACGCCCGGCTGCCGCATTTCCGGATGGAGTTCACCCCGAGCAGCGGTGAGGAGCTGCAGTCGGAGTGGCACGTGCCGCGGGCCGCCGGCCGGGCCGCGCTCGCGGCGGTGGCCGGCCTGCGCGAACGGGTCGCGGCGGTCCTTCAGGTGTGCGAGATCCGGACGATCGCCGCCGACGACCTCTGGCTCAGCCCCAACCACGACCGGGACAGCCTGGCCCTGCACTTCACCTGGATCGCCGACACCGAGGCGGTCCTGCCGGTCGTCGCCGATCTGGAGGCGGTCCTCGGCCCGCTCGGCGCCCGCCCGCACTGGGGCAAGATCTTCACCGCCGAGCCGTCCGGGCTGCGTGCGGCGTACCCCCGGTTCGCCGATTTCGCCGCCCTGGTCGCCCGCTTCGACCCGAAGGGCGTCTTCCGCAATCCGTGGCTCGACGGCCTCCTCGGCTGACGCGACCGCCTGTGGCTTTCGGACCGTCCGGCCCGAAAGCCACAGGCGGCAGCCGGCCGGCGGGTCAGCAGCCGCAGGCGGCGCCGGCGCGGGCGCCGATGGGGGTGGTCAGCTCGTCGGCGGGGCGGGACCACTCCCCCTTGCCGTCGCTCACCGGGAAGCCCTCCCGGACCCAGTACTCGTACCCGCCGATCATCTCCTTCACCTCGTAGCCCAGGGTGGCGAAGGCGAGCGCGGCCTTGGTCGCCCCGTTGCAGCCGGGCCCCCAGCAGTAGGTGACGACCGCGCTGCCGGCCGGCACGAGCTCGGCGGCGCGGCCCGCGATCTCGCGAGTGGGCAGGTGGATCGCGCCCGCGATGCGACCTTGGTCCCACGATGCGACGTTGCGGGTGTCGACGAGCACGAAGCCGGCCTTGCCGGTGGCGAGCTCCTGCTGGACGTCGCTGACGTCGGTCTCGAAACGAAGCCGGTTGCTGAAGTGCTCGATGGCGCTGGTCATACGGGAGATCGTGCCGTTCCCCGAGACGCCGGCCCAGTGGCGCGAAGGCCATCCACCGCTAAGATTCCGCCATGCTGCACATCGGCCCACGCGGCCCGTCGGTCACCGCCCTGGCGTACGACGGGATGTCGGTCTTCGAGATGGGCATCGTCACCGAGGTGTTCGGCCTGCCCCGCCCCGAGTTCGACCGCCCCTGGTACGACCTCACCATCTGCGCCGAGACCCCCGGCCCGCTCCGGGTGGTCGGCGGCGCGTCCCTGTCCACCGAACACGGCCTGGACACGTTCGCCGCCGCCGAGACGCTGATCGTGCCAGGCGTGCCGGACGTCCGCGCCGACCCCTCCCCGGCACTGGTGGCCGCTTTGCGCGCGGCGCACGCCCGCGGCGCCCGCATCATGTCCATCTGCTCGGGAGCGTTCGCGCTGGCCGGCGCCGGCCTGCTGGACGGCCGCCGGGCCACCACCCACTGGCGGTACGCGGACCGGCTGCGCGAGCGGTACCCGTCGGTCGAGGTGGACGCCGACGTCCTCTACCTCGACGACGGTGACGTGCTGACCAGCGCGGGCAGCGCCGCCGGCCTGGATCTGTGCCTGCACGTGGTGCGCCGTGACCACGGCCCGGCGATCGCCAACGCGGTGGCGCGCCGCCTCGTCGTGCAGCCGCACCGGGACGGCGGGCAGGCCCAGTTCATCGAGGCACCGGTGGCCGACGATCCGGCCGACGACCGGCTGGCCCGCAGCATGGAGTGGGCGCTCGGCAACCTGACCGCGCCGATCACGGTGGAGGTGCTGGCGCGGCGGGCGCACATGTCGTCGCGCACCTATCTGCGGCATTTCGCCCGAGCCACCGGCACCACGCCGATCCGCTGGCTGATCAACCAGCGGGTGAACGCGAGCCTCGCCCTGCTGGAGACGACCGGGTCGCCGATCGAGGAGGTGGCGGCGGCGGTCGGTTTCGAGTCGGTGGTCACCTTCCGGCACCACTTCACCCAGATCGTCCGCACCTCCCCGTCGGCCTACCGCCGCGCCTTCACCACCACCGCCGGCTGAGTCCGGCCGTCATACGCGCCCGGACTCGACACACTGGAAGCCGCCGGGCTGCACCGTCACCGGGTCGGAGCCGGGCAGCGCCACGGTCCCCGGCACGTCGCCGTGGTTGAAGAGGAAGAGCAGGTCGCCGCGACGGACCGCGGTGAGGTGCGGCGGCAGTCCGGGCAGCACCGGCGTCACCCCGGCCTCGGCGGCGACCCGGTCCAGGATCCGGCCCAGCGCGTCGTCGTCCAGGCCGGGCGAGACGTACCAGGCGGTTCCGGCGCCATGCCGGTTGCGGGTGATCGCCGGGGCGCCGGCCAGCACGTCCCCGGCGTAGCGGACCAGGGTCTCGGCGCCGGCTGTCTCGACCCGCTCGCTCCAGCGGATCCCCCGGTCGCCGTTGTCCAGCGCGATGGGCGTACCGCCGGCCAGGGGCCGCCACTCGACCACCCGCAGGCCGAGGACGTCGCGGAAGGCCCCGGGATATCCGCCGAGGCGGATCCGGCCGGCCGGGTCGGCGATGCCGCTGAGGTGATCGACCACCAGATGCCCGCCGCTCGCGACGAAGTCGCGCAGCGCCGCCGCGGCCTCGTCGGAGACCAGGAACAGGTGCGGAAGGACCACCATGTCGTACGCCGTGAGCCGCTCCCGCAGATCGTCCATCCCGGGGAACACGAAGTCGACCGCCAGCCCCGACCGGTGCAGCACCCGGTGCGCCTGCTGCACCGCCGTCAGGTAGTCGATCTCCGCGGACGGCAGTCCGCCGCCCTGCAGCGCCCACCACGACGGCGCGTCCCAGGCCACCGCCACCCGGGCCGCCGGCGGCTCCTCGGGAAGCCGCGGGGCCAGCGCCTTCAGCGTGCGGCCGAGGCCGACCGCCTCCCGGAAGACCGGGCTGTCCGGCCCGGCGTGCGGCACCAGCGCCGAGTGGAACAGTTCGGCCCCGCCGCGCGGCTGCCGCCACTGGAAGTACATCGCGCCGCGTGAGCCCCGGGCCACGTAGTCGAGGCTGTTGCGGGTGAGCTGCCCCGGCTCCTTGGCGTGCATCCGGCCGGGCGTGTAGATCAGGTTCGGCGCGGTCTCCATCAGCAGCCACGAGCCCCGGCCCCAGCCGCGCGCCAGATCGCCGCCGAACGCGGTCTCCGCGTCGGCGCCGGCGCCGGTCGCGGCCGGGTAGTGGTCGACCGCGACGATGTCGACCTCCCCGGCCCACCGCGCGTGGTCCACGCTGACCCAGCCGCCCTGCACGAAGTTGGTGGTGATCGGCACGTCCGGGTTGGCGGCGCGGAGCAGGTCCCGCTGCTCGATGAAGCCGCCGAGCAGCTCGTCGGAGAGGAACCGGCGGAAGTCCAGGACGTGCGCCGGGTTCGGCAGGTACTGGGTGGCGCGCGGCGGCATGATCTGCGCCCAGTCCGAGTAGCGCTGGCTCCAGAACGACGTGGTCCACACCTCGTTCAGCACGTCCAGGTCGCCGTGCTTCTTCTCCAGCCAGCTGCGGAACGCGGCGGCGGTGACGTCACAGCGGCAGTCGGTCCCGTACTCGTTGTGCACGTGCCACATCGTCAGCGCAGGGTGGTGGGCGTAGCGTTCGGCCAGCTCGGCGACGATGTTGCGGGCGGCGGCGCGATAGGCGGGGGCGGAGACGCAATAGGTGTCCCGGCTACCGTGCGTGAGCCGGACCCCGTCGGCGGTGACCGGCATCGCCCCCGGGTGGGCGAGGGTGAACCAGGGCGGCGGCGACGCGGTCGGGGTGGCGAGCGCGACTCCGATGCCGGCGTCGTGCAGCCGGCCGAGCACCCGGTCCAGCCAGCCGAACTCGTACCGCCCCGGCTCGGGCTCCAGATCGGACCAGGAGAAGACGCCGACGGTGGCGATGTTGACGCCGGCCCGCCGCATCAGCGCGACGTCCTCTTCCACCACGTCCGCCGGCCACTGCTCCGGGTTGTAGTCGCCACCGAAGTAGATCATCCGCGTACCCACCCTTGACATTTAGTTTGACCGCTAAACAAAGTATGAGCTGTGCAGAGCAACGTCAATCCGTCCTTCCGTGACGACCAGACCGCCGAGGACTGGGAGCACGCGCTGATCAGCGGCAACGGCCGGCAGGGCGCCCTCTGCCACGGCTCGCCGGCGGCGCTGCGGTTCACCCTCGCCCACGAGGACCTGTTCCAGCCGGTCACCGAGCCGCTTCCGGCGCCGCACACGGCCCCGGCGCTGCCGCGCCTGCGCGAGCTCCTCGACGCCGACCGGTTCCGCGACGCGGCTCGCGCGGTGTGCGACCTCGCCGTCGACGAGCATCCGGGGTACGGGGAAACACGCTGGATAGATCCGCTGATCGGCGCCGGAACGCTGACTTTCACCCCGGCGTCCCCGGGCGACGGCTATCTGCGTGGCACCGACTTCGCCACCGGTGTGGTCCGGCAGACGTGGAATCCGGCTGGTTCTCCGGACTGTCTCACGCCCGCCGAGACAGCCCGGAGAACCAGCCGGGGGGTCGTGGTCGACGCGTTCGTGTCCCGGCCGGACGACGCGCTGATCATCCGGATCACCGGGACGGACGGAACGGTCGGTCTCGCGCCGATCGACGGCACCCCGGAGCGCCCGATCGACTTCACCCTCGACCGCCTCGGCGACGACCTGGTCCTCACCGGCCGCTTCACCCCCTTCCCGCGTGTCGACTTAGGCCGTCGTACCGACCCCCACTCACCACGCGGAGCCGGAGAGGGGTGGACCGTGGCGGTGCGCGTACGGCGTACGCAAGAAGGGGTCTTGATCGTCGCTCGAACCGTGACCGGAACGCGGACGCCCGCCGCAGCCCTCGCCGCCCTGCCCACCGGAAGCTTCGACGAATTGCTGGCCAGGCACGCGCCCACCCACCGCGACCTCTACGAACGGGTCCATCTCGACCTCTGCGGCGGGTTCGCGCAGCGGCTCTTCGACGCCGGCCGGTACGCGATCATCAGCAGCACCGGCACCCGCCCGCCGACCCTGCAGGGAGTGTGGAGCGGCACGTACTCGCCGCCGTGGCGCAGCGGCTGGACCATCGACGGGAATCTGCAGGCGGCGCTGCTCGCCGTGCACTCCACCGGCACACCCGAGCTGATGCCGCCACTGTTCGACCTGCTCGACGACCTGACCGGCGACTTCCGGGAGAACGCCCGCCGCCTCTATGGCGTGCCCGGCCTCTTCGCGCCCGCACATCTCGGCACGCACGGCAGGCAGAACCACTTCGGCCCGATCTGGTGCCTGACGTTCTGGACCGCGGGCGCGGCCTGGCTGGCCCGCCTCTACCTGGAGCACTGGCAGCACACCGGCGACCTTTCCTTCCTGCGCGAACGCGCGTGGCCGTTCCTGCGCGAGACCGCCGCCTTCCATCTGGGCTTCACCGAGATCGTCGACGGCCGGGTCCGGTTCAGCCCGTCCTACTCCCCCGAGAACGACCCCGGTCACAGCGGCGACCAGGCCACCGTCGACGCCACCCTGGACGTGCAGGCGGTCGGCGCCCTGCTGCGCGGGCTCCTCGACATCACGGAGATCCTCGGGGTGACCGATCCTGATCAGGAGAGGTGGCGAGCGTCGCTGGCGGCGCTGCCGCCGTACCGGATCAACGACGCCGGGGAGCTCGCCGAATGGATCGACAGCCGGTTCCCGGACAACCACGAGCACCGGCACTGCAGCCACCTGTACCCGTTCTACTACGGCGGCGACCCGGCGTTCGACGCCGACCCGGCGCTGCGCGCGGCGGCGGTGCGGGCGGTGCGATCCCGGTTGCGGTGGTGGCTGAGCGAGGCCTCCGACGAGATGGGGTACGGCCTCGCCCTGCTCGGCGTCGCCGCGGCGCATCTGGGGCTGGCCGAGGAGGCGTACGCGGCCCTGACCCGCATCGCCGACGCCTACTGGCGCCCCAACCTGGTACCCACCCACAACCGCGACCACATGTTCAACGTGGACCTGGCCGGCGGTTTCCCCGCCCTGGTCGTCGCCATGATCCTGCGCAGCCGCGACGTCGGCCCGGACGGCACGGCCCGCATCGACCTGCTGCCCGCCCTGCCCGCGGCCTGGCCCACCGGCAGCGTCCGCGGCCTGGTCGCCCGTGGCCCCGTCACCGTCGACCTGACCTGGACGGCGGATTCGTTCCGGGCGGTGCTGGTCTCCGCGACCGACCGGACGGCCGAGATCAGCCATCCGTGGGGCGCCGCGACGGTACACCTGGCCGCGGCAGTGCCGACGATCCTCACCGAAACAGGTACGCAACGGCACCGGGTCGGCGCCTAGCGGGCGCGGGTGACTTGCGCTCCGCGCCGCTGGTCTGACTCCGTTCCGCGCTGCCGTCCCCTCCCCGGGGACGGCAGCGCGGACGATCAGCCCTTGACGGCGCCGATGATCACGCCCTTGGTGAAGTGACGCTGGATGAACGGGTAGATGATCAGGGCGGGCACGATGGTGACCACCACGACGGCCATCTTGATCGCCAGGCTCGGCGGCACCGACGAACCCAGACCCGGGATCGCGACGGCCGCGCCCGAGGTGGCCGGGGACTGGCCGGCCAGGATGAACTGCTGGAGCACCCGCTGGACCGGCTGCAGGTCGCTGCGGTCGATGTAGAGGATCGCGTTGAAGAACGCGTTCCAGTACCCGACCGCGTAGAACAGGCCGACCACCGCGGTCACCGCCTTGGACAACGGCAGCACGATCCGGGTGAGGATGCGCAGCTCACCGGCGCCGTCGATGCGCGCGCTGTCGTACAGTTCGCCGGGGATGCTCATGAAGAACGCCCGGAGCACGACCAGGTTGAACGCGCTGATCGCGGTCGGCAGGATCAGCGAGAGCAGGTTGTCCTTCAGACCCAGGCCGGTGACCACCAGGTAGCTGGGGATCATGCCGGGGTAGATCAGGAACGTGAGCAGGAAGTAGAACAGGATCCCGCGGTGCCCCAGGGTGCCGGGCCGGGAGAGGCCGTACGCCGCCAGCACCGTGACGATCAGGCTGAGCGCCGTGCCGGCGACCGTGACGATGGTGCTCACCAGGATCGCGTCGGTCACCTGCCCGCCCGAGAAGATCACCACGTACGCGGACGGGTTGAACTCCCGCGGGATGAAGACGTAGCCACCCGCCTCGTTGATCGTCTTCTCGGACGAGAGGCTGGTGACCGCGACCGTCCAGAGTGGCACCAGCACGGCCAGCACCACCACGGTGAGGATCGCGCCCTTGCCGAACTGGCCGATCAGCGTGGGTTTCTCCTCCCACACCGGGCGGAGCGAGTTGCGGCGGGGCCGGATTACCGTGTCTGCGCTCATGACTTCCTGTAGATCCCTTGCTCGCCGAACCGGTGTGCCAGCTTGTTCGCGCCCACGATCAGCAGGAGTCCGATCACCGCCTTGAACAGGCCGGCGGCCGCGCCGATACCCCATTGCTGAACCGCGATGCCCTGGTAGTAGACGTAGGTGTCGACCACCTCCGCCGCTTCCCTCCCGACCATCTCGCGTTGCAGCACGAACTGCTCGAAGCCGACGTTCAGCGCGTCACCGAGCCGCAGGATGAGCAGCAGGATGATCACCGACCGCAGGCCCGGCAGGGTGACGTGCCACATCCGCCGCCACCGGCCGGCCCCGTCTGCGGCGGCCGCCTCGTACAGCGCGGGGTCGATGGCCGCGAGCGCCGCCAGGAAGACGATCATGCCCCAGCCGGCGTCCTTCCAGAGCGCCTGCGAGGTGATCAGGAACATGAAGGTGTCCGGGTCGGTCATCATGTCCGGCGGCGTGTACCCGGCCTGCCGCAACGTCTGCGCGAGCAGGCCGGCCCCGCCGATCATCATCTGGAACAGTGAGACCACCAGCACCCAGCTGAAGAAGTGCGGCAGGTAGACCACGCTCTGCACCAGGGACCGGATCCGCGGCGACAGGATGCTGTTCAGCAGGATGGCCAGGAAGATCGGGATCGGGAAATAGAACACCAGCTGGAACGCGGTGATCGACAGGGTGTTGACCACCGAGTCCCAGAACGCCGCGTTCTTGAACAGGTACTCGAAGTTCCCGAACCCGATCCACTCGCTGTACAGGAACGCTTCCAGCGGGTCGTCCCCGACGAACGGGTTGTAGTCCTGGAAGGCGATGATGTTGCCGAGCGCCGGGACGTAGTGGAAGACCAGCAGCAACAGCATCGCCGGCAGGCACATCAGCAGCAGCGGCCAGTCCCGCCGCAGCCGCTTCCCGAAGGACAGCTGCTGCCGCGAGACGACCTTGACCTTCTTCTTCGCCTTCTTCACCACAGTCTCCTGCGGCTCAGAGACTAACGACGGCGCGCCCATGCCAGCCGTTTCGCTCGCAAGCTCGCTCATCGCCCGTTGTCAGCCAGAACCTTGGCATAGAAGTCACGGGCCGCGTCGCCGCCGCCGGCCTTCCAGTCCGACACGATCTTGTCGAACTCGCTGATCGGGGTCCGGCCGCGCAGGATGTCGGTGACCTTGTCCTGGGTCGGCTGCTCGATCGCCGCCTGCTGGCTCGGCGTCTCCACCTTGATGCCGTCCCACGGGTTCTTCTCGAGGTACTGCGTCGCGTCGTTGCCCCAGGTCACGAAGTCCTTGGCGTAGGTCGGGATGTCCGGGCCGCCGACCACCACCGGCGGGCGCCCGCCGAGGAAGACGTACTGGTTCGCGAACTCCTTGACGAACAGGTCGTTGGTGACCGGCGCGCCGCTGGCGTCCCGCTTGAAGTGGGTGCCCTCGACGCCGTAGTTCTGCAGCTCCCACTCCTTGGAGCCGATCGGCGCCGCGGTGTAGTTGAGCACCCGGAGCAGCTCCTGGGTCCGCTCCTGGCCGAGGCCCTTCTTGATGAACGTCCAGATGATCGCGGACCGGCTCTGCCAGCGGACCGGGGCCTGCCCCTTGTCGGCGCCGAAGACCTTGACGGCCTGCATGTTGAACTTCGGGTTGGTCTGCACGGCCGGGCGCCACGTCTCCTTCCAGGAGCCACCCCCCGTCGCGTACATGAAGATCTTGCCGCCCTTGAAGAGGGTCATGACGTCGCCGCCCTCGCTGCCGGCCAGATCGGGGTGGATCAGCTTCTCGGCGTAGAGCTTGGTCATGAACTCGAGCGCCCGCTTGAACTCCGGGATCTCGTAGCGGTGCACGACCTTGCCGTCGGCCTGCTTGATCCAGCCGTTCTCCGAGCCGCCGGCGCCGCAGATCTGCTGCACCTCGAGCCAGATGTCACCGAAGGCCCACTCGCCCTTGGCCGGGTTGGTGAACTTCTTGCCGAAGTCGTAGAGCTCGTCCAGCGTGGTCGGCGCCGCGATGCCGCGCTCGTCGGCGACGTCCTTGCGGTAGAACAACACCGAGGGGTACGGCGCGTCGGTCGGGAACGGGACGGCCATCAGCTTGCCGCCCCACACCGAGTCCTGCCAGGCCTTGGTATCCAGACCGGCGAGCAGCGGGTACGCGTTGACCTTGTCACCGGCCAGATGCGGTGTCAGGTCCTCGAAGAGCACCTGCACGCCCTCGGAGAACCGGGCCAACTTGTTGATCTCCCAGCCCGGGATGCAGGTCAGCTCCGGCACGTCCCGCGCGGCGAGCAGGGTGTTCAGCTTGTCGCCGTAGGTGTTGCCGTCCTGGATGCTGAAATTGATCACCGCGCCCATGTCGGCGTTGACGGCCTCGTTCAGCTTGTTCGCGGCCGGCGGCGCCGGGCCCCACCACGGGGTGGTCGCGGTGATCGGCTTGCCGCTCGGGGACGCCTTCTCGGTGATCGCGTCGACGAGTGACTTCGGGTAGTTCACATAGCCGTCCGCCATCGGCCGGATGCCCTTGACATCCGGCGGCAGCAGCGTGGAGTCCTTGAACGTGGGGACCACACCGGCGGCCTGCTCGGCGGTGGTCGCCGCACCCTTGGCGCCCGGCTCCTTGCTGCAGCCCGCCAGCGTTCCGCCGCTGGCCAGCGAGACCGCGCCGAGTCCGACCAGCCCGAGGAAGTTCCGCCTGTTCGTCGACGCGCCCGGAAGCGTATTCCCCACGGCGCACCACCTTCCGTTATGGGTTTAGTTTGGTTAGCGTCTAAACTAAGTACATCGAAGACAAGCTAACCGAAGCGGTGACGACCCGACAAGAACCAAATGGGAGCGCACCCAGCGGCGGGCGCCGATCGCAGGAGACGACGAACCGCGGTGATGCGGCAAAATGACCAGGCGGACAGCAGCGCGCCCGGCCGAGAGCGGAGCTTGATGTGAAGACCACCCGGGCCGACCCACAACCGGCCGACTTCACCGACGTTCGCGCCACGAACCTGGCGGTCGTGCTGCGCCATCTGCGCGCCAACGGGCCCAGCTCACGTGCCTCGATCGCCGCGTCGACAGGCCTCAACAAGGCCACCGTCTCCAGCCTGACCGGCCATCTGATCGAACAGCGGCTGCTGCGCGAGACCGGCCTCAGCGGCAACCGGATCGGGCGGCCCGGGACCGCGCTGGCCCTCGACGGTTCGGCGTACGCCGCGATCGGCCTTCAGGTCGCGGCCGACCGGCTCACCGCCCTCGCCCTCGACTTCGCCGGCGACCAACTGCTGCTGTGGCACCGGGCACTCGCCCTGCCCGGCGACCCCGCCGGCGCGGCCGGACGCTCGGTCAGCGCCATCGCCGCGCTGGCTCAACGCGCCGCGAGCCGGGTCCGCCAGCAGGGCCGGCAGGTCCTCGGCATCACCGTGGCCGTGCCCGGCCTGGTCGAGGAGGGCGGCACCGTCCGGCTGTCCCCACCGCTCGGCTGGTCCGACCTGGATCTCCGCGGCCTGCTCTCCGGATCGCTGCGCCAGCCCGACCTCGACATCGCGGTCGCCAACCAGGCCAGCCTCGCCGCCCTCGCCGAACTCCGGCACAACGGCGACCCGCGGCTCGACCTCACCTACGTCAGCGGCGCGTCCGGCGTCGAGGCGGGCATCGTCGCCGACGGCCGGCTGCTGCACGGCGCGCGCGGCTTCACCGGCCAGATCGGCCGGTTCACCCTCGGCCCAGCCGGCGCCCCCACCCTCGCCGACCTGGCCGGGATCGAACCGCTGGTCCGCCGGGCGCTGCCCGGATCCGACCCGGAGTCCCACACCGACCTGGCGCCCGCGGTCGAAGAGGTGGCGATCCGCGCCCGGACCGGCGATCCGGCGACGCTGGCCGCGCTCCGGGACACCGGCGGCCACCTCGGGCAGGGCCTGGCGCTCCTGGCCAACCTGGTCAACCCCGAGATCATCGTGCTCGGCGACCACTACGCCGCGCTCGCCGAGTGGATCCTCCCGGCGGCCGAGGCGGAGCTGGCCCGCAACACCCTGGCGCCCGCCGCCGGTGGGGCACGGCTGACGACATCGGCACTGGGGCTGCACGCGGCCGCCCTGGGCGGCGCGGTCTCCCACCTGGATCGCATCGACACCGGCTCACTGCCGGCGCGAGGATGACTCCTTCACGGACGGTCCCGCTCGAGGATGGTTCCTCCTCGGGTATCCCGTTCGGCGACGCGTCCCGGGGCCTCCCGCTCAGGGACACCTCCCGGGCCGGTCCCGCTCAGGGACACCTCCCGGGGCGGTCCCGCTCAGGAGCGCCTCCC
>NZ_BOMZ01000018.1 GCF_016862455.1 Actinoplanes utahensis | reverse complement strand
GGGCGGTCCCGCTCAGGAGCGCCTCCCCGGGCGGTCCCGCTCAGGAGCGCCTCCCGGGCCTCCCGCTCAGGAGCACCTCCCCGGGCCTCCCGCTCAGGAGCACCTCCCCGGGCCTCCTGCTCGGATTGACTCTCCCCTTGGGGCAGGCCACACACTCGAAGCATGATGACGATCGGGGAAGTCGCCCAGCTGACCGGTTTGAGTGTGAAAGCCCTCCGGCTGTACGACGAGCAGGGCCTGCTGGAGCCGGCCTGTGTGGACTCCTGGTCCCGCTATCGGCGATACACCGCTGCCCAACTCGTCCCGGCGGTTCAGCTCGTCGCGCTGCGACGGGCCGGGGTCGGCCTGGCCGACGCCGCGCGCATCCTGACGAAAGGCGAGCCGGCGGAGGATGTCCTGGCCGAGTTCCGTGCCCGGGTCATGGCGGAGCGGGAGCGTCAGGACGCGGCCCTCGCCGCCGCCTGGGCTTACCTGACGGCTCCCGCACGCGCCTGGGATCTGCGGGAGCGTGAGGTCGCCGCCCAGCCATGGGTCGGCGTCGTGCTTCCGATGGATCCGGAGACGGATGAGGAGACAGCGACCGAGCAGGCCAACGAGGCGTTCACCGCGTCATGGCATGCGCTTGCCGCGGTGGGCCGCAAACCGACAGGTCAGTGCTGGTCGGTTCCACGGATGTCGGAGGATGGATCGGTTCTCGAGTTGGTGTGCTGCTGGCCCGTCGCCGGGCCGCCACCCGAGGGCTGGTCCGTGCCCGGCCACACCGTGATGGTGGGTGAGACGCCCGCGGGCCCGGAGCTGTCGGTCGCCTGGCGCCACGACGACCAGGCCCCGATGATCGATGGCGCGGCTCACCCCGCTCTGCTCGCTCTGCTGGCCGAGGTGGAGCGGCGCGGCGTGGTGGCCGATCTGTCGATGGGGCGGCAGATCGTGACGATGGACGAGACCGGAGAAGGAAGCGGCGTCGAGTTCGCCGTGCCACTGCGCCGCCGAGACCAGGACACCCCCGTCTCCTGACCACTGTTCCGCCGGATGCGGGCGTGGAGCGGTTCCGGGTCGGTTGCGGTTGGTCCGGCTGGGTCTGGGCGCTGTCTCAGCGCTGCTGAGACAGCCATCTGTGTCCTTGCGACGCCCGTGCCGTGCGTGAGAGTCGGCCGCTGGGCGCGGTCGGCACAACGTCTTCGATCAAGGCATGAGCTGCGGTGATGGCCGACTTTCGAGTCACCAGTGACAACCAGCCGGAAGGTGACCGTGACGAGCGTGCACGAGCGGCGCCCGGGGCGGTCGAGGGCGGTCCGGGCGGCCCCGGGCCCGGGCGGTCCGGAGCGGGCCCAGGCCCGGGCGGTCCGGGGCGGTCCGGGGCGGTCCGGGGCGGTCCGGGGCGGTCCGGGGCGGTCCGGGGCGGTCCGGAATGCTAGCCGTGGCCGTCACGCCGCCATCACCTCTTGAGGAATCTCGACGTCGCGGTGCCGTCGGGACACCACGCCCCTAAGAAGCTCCTCCCCGCCGCCACGTCGCGGTGCCGCCGGGACACCACGCTCCCCTCAGAAACTCCTCCCCGCCGCCACGTCGCAGTAGTGCCGCCAGGACACCACCCCCCTGAAGAAACGCCCCACCGAGGCCACGTCGCGGTGTCGCCGGGATACCGCGTTCCTGACGAGACGTCGCCACGGCCAGGCGCAACCGTCTTTCGAGGGCTGCCCCAACCCCGAAACGACCTGGTGATCTGCAATCTCGAGTGGGCTGCGGGTCACCCGCCGGTCCGGATCCGGGGGCGCGCGGCTGGTAACAATCGATGACCAAACATGGCGGCTGTGCCTTGACCGAGGCGTAACTGTGGTGCGAGCCTCAGGGAACTCCGTCCGAAACATTCGCGAAACCCACTCGCGGAGGCTTCTTTCGCCGCGTTGTCGAAGCGCTTCGACAACGCGGCTCGGCCCGAAGGAACACGTTGTGACCGCATCCCCCTCTCGCATCGTCTTTCGCGACCCGCAGCAGAAGCTCGCCGCGCGAGTGTCCGACCTTCTGGGCCGGCTCGACGTGGCGGAGAAGATCGCCCTCCTGCACCAGTACCAGGCCGCCGTCCCGCGACTCGGCGTCGCCTCCTTCCGGACCGGCACGGAAGCGCTGCACGGCGTAGCGTGGCTCGGCACAGCAAGCGCTTTCCCGCAGGCCGTCGGCCTCGCCTCCAGCTGGGACCCGGACCTGCTTCGCCGCGTCGGCACGGCCGTCGGCACCGAGGTCCGCGCCATGCACCACCGCGATCCGGAGAACGTCGGCCTCAACGTCTGGGCCCCGGTGGTGAACCTGCTCCGCGACCCCCGGTGGGGCCGCAACGAGGAGGGTTACGCCGAGGACCCCTGGCTGACCGGGGTGCTGAGCACGGCGTACTCCGGCGGTCTTCGGGGCGACGACCCGCGCTGGCTGCGCACCGCCCCCACGGTGAAGCACTTCCTCGGCTACAACAACGAGACCGACCGTTGCCTGACCTCCAGCAACATGCCGCCGCGGGTGCTGCAGGAATATGAACTGCCCGCCTTCCGCCCGGCTCTGGCCGCCGGGGCCGCGGTCGCCGTGATGGCCTCCTACAACCTGATCAACGGCCGGCCCACCCACCTCAGCCCGCTGATCAACGAGGTGCTGCGGGGCTGGGCCGAGGACGACGTTCTGGTGGTCGGTGACGCGTACGCGGTGCAGAACCTCGCCGGTGACCAGCAGTGCTTCGCCGACCACCCGGCCGGGTTCGCGGCCGCCCTGAAATCCGGCATCGACTGCGTGACCGAGCCGGGGCCGCTCTCCGAGGAGTCGTTCACCGCCGCACTGGAGCGTGGGCTGATCACCGAGTCCGACGTGGACGCCGCGGTCCGGCACATCCTGTCGGTACGGGTCCGGCTGGGCGAGTTCAATCCGGAGGAGGACCCGTACCGGGACACCGGCCCCGAAGTGATCGACTGCCCGGAGCACCGGCTGTTGGCCCGGGAGTCGGCCCGCGCCTCGGTCGTGCTGCTCGCCAACGACGGCATTCTGCCGCTGAACCCGGCATCCACCGGCCGGATCGCGGTGATCGGCCCGCTCGCCGACACCACCTTCGACGACTGGTACAGCGGCACCCCGCCGTACCGCCGCACCCTGCGCGACGCCATCGCCGAACGTGCCGGTGAGGTCCTTCACCATGAGGGCACCGACCGGGTGGCGCTGCGGTGCGAGGCCGGTTTCCTGAGTGTCGGCGACGGCCCGCTCCGGGTCGTCCCGGCCTCGGACACGCCCGGATCAGCGCTCCTCGACAGTGCCGGCACAGCACTTCTCGACAGTGCCGGGAGGGCGGCTTTCGACGTTTCCGGCACGGCGGCTTTCGAGGCCACTGACACGGCGGGTTTCGACGCCACCGGAACGGCGGGTTTCGACGTTCCCGACGGGGCGGCGTTCGACGTTCCCGACGCGGCGCTCTTCGACGTGCTCGACTGGGGCGAGGAGACGTTCTCGCTGCGGGCGGTGGCGAGCGGCCGGTTCGTCGGCGCGGACGGTCTCGGTCCCGAGTCGCACCTGCTCGTCGACGACCGGCCCGGCCCGAACGGCTGGGAGGTCCGGGAGACGTTCCGCTTCGAGCCGTCCGGTGCCGGGCTGGCGGTGCGTCATGTGCAGAGCGGCCGCTACCTGGCCGCCGGGCCGGACGGGCTGGTCCGTACCGCGGCGGAGCGGATCGACGAGGCCGCCGTCTTCACCGTGGACCTGCTCGTCGACGGGGTCGCCGCGGCCGCGGCGGTGGCGGCCGGGGCCGACGTGGTGGTGCTGGCACTCGGCAACCATCCCCTCGTCGCCGGCCGGGAGACCGCGGACCGGCGCGATCTCGCGCTTCCCGGCACCCAGGACGATCTGCTTCGGGCCGTGCACGCGGCGAACCCGCGGACCGTGCTGACGCTGGCCAGCAGTTACCCGTACGCGGTGGGCTGGGCCCGGGAGAACCTGCCGGCCCTGGTGTGGTCGGCGCACGGCGGTCAGGAGCACGGCGCCGCGATCGCCGATGTCCTCTTCGGCAGTGACCCGGGCGGGCTCCCGGTGGATCCGGCCGGCCGGCTCACCCAGACCTGGTACGCCGACGCGAGCGAACTGCCGGACCTGCTCGACTACGACATCATCGCCACCGACGCGACGTACCTGTACTACCGTGGCACGCCGCTCTTCCCGTTCGGTCACGGCCTGTCGTATACCCGGTTCGACTACGAGAACCTGCGGATCAGCGCGGACGCCATCAACCCGGACGGCGAGGTCACGGTCACCGTCGACGTGGTGAACACCGGCGACCGGCCGGGCGTCGAGGTCGTGCAGCTCTACACCCGGCAGCAGCGGTCCCGGGTGAAGCAGCCGTTACGGCGCCTACGCGGTTACCGGCGCCTGCACCTCGAACCCGGCGAACGATCCACGGTGGAACTGCTGCTCCCGGCCGCGGAGCTGGCGTTCTGGGACGTGACCCGGTCCCGTTGGGTGATCGAGGACGCCACGCACACCGTCGCTGTCGGCCGCTCCAGCACCGACTGGCGCCTGGCCACGACGCTACGCGTCCACGGCGAACGCATTCCGCCTCGCTCCCCGCGGTCCGTGCTGCGGATGATCGACAACGATGGGTACGCGGGAACGACCCCCGTCGCCATCCCGGCACATCCCCTGGAAGCGCTGCGCGGCACCGAACCCGGCGCCTGGGCGGTCTTCGACGACGTCGACTTCGACGACTCGGTCACCACCGTCCGGGCCGTCCTCTCCGCCGATACGGAGTCCTCCGTCGTGCTGCGCCTGGACGACCCGTTCACCGGCCCGATCCTGGCCACCCTGACCACGTCGGGCGGTGAGCCGGCCGAGGTCTCCGCCCCGGTCCCGCCGACCTCCGGGCAGCATGCCCTGTTCGTCCTCTTCGACACCCCCGGAATCACCGTCGCCACCCTGTCCTTCCACGCCTGACGAACACCCCGTCGGGCCGGCGCCGGGCCGACGGGCATCCCCGCCGGTTCACGAAGGCCGCTTCGGGATGCGGGGGATCTGCCTTTCGGCCGACTGTGCTCTGCCCTCGATCGGATCCGGGCGGGGCCGGTCGCTTCTAGGCTGTTCACTCATGACGATCAAGCGGAACGCGGCCGTGGTGGCCCCGATGGCGGGCTTCCTGCTGGGGTTTCTGGACTTCGTCTGGATCAAGTACCTGCCGTCCCCGGTGGGCGATCTGGGTAACTCCCTGGCCGTGTGGGCGGTGGCCGCGTTCCTGCTGACGTACCTCCACCGTTGGCGCCTGCCCGCCGGAATCGCCGCGGCGATCGTCTGCCTGGTGGTGGCGGTGCCCAGCTACTACCTGGCCGCCGCACTGATCCAGAACGACGACTGGAGCAACCTCTACAACACGGTGGCGCTGGCGTGGATGGGCTTCGGGGTGGTCGCCGGTGTGGTCTTCGGTGGCGGTGGGGTGTTGGCCCGCACGCCCGGGACGCTGCGGCTGCCGGCTCTGGCTCTTCCGGCGGCGGTGCTGTTCGCCGAAGGCCTGGTCCACCTCCGCCGGATCGGCGAGCCGGGCTACGAGGCCGGCGAGCAAGGGGCGTACGCCTCGCTGGTCTTCGTCCTGGGCTTGCTGATCACCATGCTGGTGGCCCGCACCCGGCGGGACCGTCTCCTGACTCTGGCCTGGTCGGTTCCGCTGACCGCGGGCGGCTGGCTGCTGCTGACTCTCGCCTCGTTCCGCTGATCGAGACGAGGCGGAACGGCAGAGGCGCCCGGGCGGCGCGACGGTGGCCCGGCCGTCGCGCCGCCCGGACATCCGGTCAGCCGGCGTCGGTCCCGGGGGTTCCGGTGACCGTGTCGCCGGTGCGGGTCACCCGGTAGGCGACGGTCTCACCGCTCCAGAAGACGAAGGTCAGCGTGACCGGTGCGCCTTCGGTGACCTCGGCGAAGAACTCCGGGGTCAGGCGGATCGTGCCGGCGGTGTAGTCGGGGGCGAAGGCCCGGTCGAACTCCTTGTACGCCGTCCACCCGTGCGGGCCGGCGTTGCTGCCGTCCGCATAGGTCGCCGTCATGGTGGCGAGACGGTCACCGTTGAAGACGGCCGGGATGGCGTATCCGGCGGTCGTTCCGGTGGCAGCCGACAGGGACGGCGTGTCGAAGGTGACGATGTCGAGCCGCCACGGGACGCCCCGGGAGAACCGGAGGGTCAGGGACGCTTTCACCCCGTACCCCGCAGGTTTGGTGAGTCTCTGCAGCAACCCCGCGCTGAGCGTGAGCTGATCGCCGGACACCTGGTAGTCGGGGCCCCGGCGCAGGGTGGTGTCGCCGAGGCGGACGTGGGTGAAACCCGTGCCGTTGGGGTTGAGGGTGATGGTCCGGGCGGTGACCGGGGCGGAACGGCGCACGAAGAGGACGTCACTCGCGGCGGTGCCGCTGCGGGTGTGCCAGCTGGTGGAGATGTGGGCGAAGAGCTCGCGGTCTCTCCAGACCCCGGCGGTACGGTCGAAGTGCTGCCCGTTGTCCCACAGCATCGTGGTGATCCCGCTGACCCGCGCCTGGTGGCCGAAGAGCTCGAAGAATTTGAGTTTCTCGCCCTGTTCGATGGTGCCGGTGTGACGGTCGAAGCCGAGCAGGCCGTACTCGCCGAGGATCACCGGGATGCCCCGGGCACCGAACGTGTCACGCAGCCGCTGGAAGGTGCCGAGCAGTTCCTGCTGGGCGGTCTCGTCGAACCGGTAGCCGCCGGCGACGTTGACGCTGAACGGCCAGTACCCGTAGTAGTGCACGGTGGCGATCAGGTACGGGTCGTTCAGGGCGGCGAACTCGGCGACGGTGGCGTCGAGGCGGCCCTGGTCGGCGTTGGTGTGCAGGGTCGGCAGGATGAGCGCCCGGGTGGTGTTGCCGCCGCCGGTGCCGCGCACGATCCGGTGGAAGGACGCGTTCAGCTCGGCCAGCAGGGCGTAGTTCTCGGCGTCGCCGGAGCTGCCGGCGAACTGCGGCTCGTTCACGCTCTCCAGGACCAGCCTCGGGGACGTGTCCCGGAAGGCTGTCGCCACCTGCGTCCAGATCGCGTTGTAGCGGGCGAGCACGGTGTCGTGGTCGGTGGGCATCGTGTTGATCCACTGCCACGAGTCGTGATGAATGTTGATCATCACGTAGAAGCCCTGGTCGAGCGCCCAGCCGACCACCTCCTGAACCCGGGCCAGGTAGGCGGGGTCGATCGTCCAGTCCGGCGCCGGGCCCTGGTGCCGGCCCCAGGTCACCGGGATGCGGATGCTCTTGAAGCCCTGTCCGCGGATGTTCGCCAGGAGCTCGCGGGTGACCCGCGGATTGCCCCACGAGGTCTCGTCGGCTCCGGTGGCATCGAAGGTGTTGCCCAGGTTCCAGCCGGGCTGCATCGCCCGGGTTATCGCGGCGGCCGACGGCGCGGCCCGCGCCGGGGTGGCCTGTGCCGGGGTGGCCCATACCACCCCGGTGGCGATCAGGGCGAGCGCGAGCAGTCTGCCGAGTAGTCGCGTCATGACGCTCCTAGCGAGGACGGGCGGGAGGATCGGGATTCGGGAGCGCTCCCGCTCTGATCTCGGCAGGTTATGTTTGGACGCCAAACTATGTCAATCGATGTGCGCACATGGACGCGGACCACCGGGCAGCGAGCGGGGATGCGCTCCTCACCTCCAGTGGTCCGCGACACTGACCGCACCGCACCCGCCGCGTCGTCGAAGGGTGAGCCCCACCGGCATTCGCGGATCTAGGCGAGCACACGCTGCCCACCGCGCGAAGGCTAGTACTCGGTGCATTCCACAGAAAGGCCGATCCACGGGATCCTGCACTTTCCAGAACCGATTCCAGCCGCGTTTCACACGAATTGCCGACGAGGACTCCGACAGGTACGATCCGGCGCTTCTACCTGCAACTACGCAAGTTGCAGAAACATCACCCAAGGGCATCCCTCCTTACTGGAATGGCACATTAAATTCAGCGCAACGCATTGTCGTAACACGATTGCTCTTCGTACTCTGTTGGTCAACTGTCATCGACCTACATAAGTACGATGCAGCGGTCCGGCTGTCGCGGGCCCGGAGGGGAGCAGCCATGCTTGTCAAAGTCCTCGCCCAGATCAAAGATGATCATCTGTTGGAGGCAGCCTGGACTCTCTACAGCGACGCGTTCGAGGAGCTGAACTCGCGAGCCGCCCAACGGCACCTGATGCACCGGTCGGAGTTCGACGAGGTCATGCAGGACAGCCGGGTCGACAAGTACCTGGCCATGGAGGCCGACGGCACACTGTCGGGCATCGCCTGCTACACCAACCACCTCGAAGCGATTCCCTTGATCGCACCGCAGTATTTCGAACGCCGCTGGCCCGATCACTTCGCCGCGAGGCGGATCTGGTACATCGTCTTCGTCGCGGTGAGCCCGCAGGCCCAGGGCAAGGAAGCCTTCGCCCAGCTGGTCGAGGAGATGTACCTGGTGGCGGCGACTCAGAACGGCATGGTCGGTCTCGACATCTGCACCTACAACGACGAGGTGCGCCGCATGTCCCGGATCTTCCGGCTCATGGTGGGCCGGCTCTGCAACAACAACATGCGGTTCAACAAGATCGACGAGCAGTCCTTCTGGCTGTACGAGTTCCCCGCCGCCGCATAGCGAACGCGGTGGGAGCGTCAACCCGCCATAGGCGCCCTCCACATCGTCCAGAGCGGAGGCCCGTCGGGTAGCTGGATCACGGACCGGACCTGGTAACCGTGCCGCAGGTACAGGTCACGGTTCCGCGGATCGTTGGCCTCCAGATAGGCCGGGATCCCGGCGTGGTCGAGCCGGGCGTGATGGCGGTCGAGCAGGGCGCTGCCGACGCCGCGGTTCTGTTCTGCCGGGCGGACCGCAAGGAACGCCAGGTAGTGGTGCGGCTCGAGCGGGTGGTGCTCTTCGATCGCCAGATCCAGCTGGCAGGCACGGTCGAAGGCGTCACCCGCCGCCTCTTTCAGCCGGCGTTCGTAATCGACCGGTGGCGGGATCAGGGACGTGAGCGGGAACCAGAGGGCGACGCCGGAGAGACGGCCGCTCTCCGCATCGGCGGTCGCATAGACCTCGCCGTGCCGGGTGGCGTGCTCCACGAAGATCGAGAAGTAGTGGGGGGCCTCCCGGCGGCGCACCTCAGGGTCGGTGTGCAGCCACCGCGCCACCGGGCCGTCACGCATCGCCTCGGCGACGAGATCGGTGATCTCGTCCGTGTCGACCGGGGTGACATCCCGGATGACCAGTTCCTGGATGGCGTACGTCATCGGTTTCCTTTCCGGACAGACGTTCAGTATCGGTAGCGCTCAGTAGTGGTAGCCGCGCGCGCCGACCGGGGTGGCCGGCGGCAACGGTGGCGGGAAGTCGTTCTCGACAGCGGCGGGGACGTGCACGTCGGCGCCACGGCCGATCGCCGCGTAGACCTCCGGCCGCACGGCCCGCATGATCAGCGCCCAGATGACGCCGAGCCCCGCGACACCGAGGTAGGCCACCGGGAAGATCCACCGGAACGGGGAGCCGTCGGAGACCTGCAACAGGTCGCCGAACCCGATGATCGTCGCGGCGAGCACGATGGACAGCAGCAGGAACGCCAGGAACGGCGCGATGTAGGCACGCCAGGCGTTCTCGCCCCGGCGATGTTGCTGGAAGAACGCGATGACCGAGGCCGACGCGGCCCACATCAGGATCAGCACACCCAAGCCGCCGATCGTGGTCAGCCAGGCGAACAGGTAGAGCAGGGGCTCCGCTCCGGCGGCGGCATAGGCGCTGATCACGATCAGCGCGAACACGCTCTGGGTGATCGAGCCGAGCAGCGGCGCGCCGGTCCGCGGATGGGTGTAACCCCAGGCCGACGGCAGCACACCCTCACGGCCGAGGGAGAACTGGTACCGCGACACGGCCGCGTGGAAGGCCAGCAGCGCCGCGAAGACACTCGTCATGAACAGCACGTAGCCGATGTCCACCAGGATGCCCGGCAGATGTGGTCCGACCAGTTTGAACACCAGGTCGGTCTGGTTCTCGCCGGCGACCGCGAGGATCCGGTCGGGTCCGGTGGCGACCGACATCGCCCAGGCCGAGAGACCGCAGAGCAGGCCGGCCAGCAGCACCGCGAGGTGTGTCGCGCGGGCGATCGTGCGCTTGGGGTCCCGCGCCTCCTCGGAGAGCACCACCGTCGCCTCGAAACCGACGAACCCGGCGATCGCCAGCACCAGCAGCGAGCCGACGACGGGCGTGACCATCGGCGCCGGGGACAGCGTGGCGAAGGAGACCTCACCGCCGGCCGGGTTCGCGACCATGACCAGGTCGTAGACGAGGACGATGCTGATCTCGGCGATCAGCAGAACGGCGAGCACCTTGCCGCTGAGGTCCACCCAGAGCACACCGAGCACCGTGACCAGCGCCCAGGCCACCAGGGCGCACACGTACCAGGACACTTCGAGGCCGAACTCGGCGAGGATCCCGGCGGCCGCCGACCCGAAGAGGCCGAAGAGGCCGATCTGCATGAGCGAGTACGCGGGCAGCGCCACGAACGCCGCACCGACGCCGACCATCCGGCCCAACCCGTGACTGATGTACGAGTAGAAGGCGCCGGAGTTGACGATGTGCCGGCTCATCGCGACGAAGCCGACCGTGAAGAGCGAGAGGATCCCGGCGACCACCAGGTACGCCACCGGCACGGCGGTGCTTCCCTGGATGGCGTAGATCGCCGAGATGGAGCCGATGATGACCGTGAGGGGCGCCGCTCCGGCGACTCCGAAGAACACCACCGAGGCCACGCCCATGCGGTTGCTGGCGAGGGCCCTGGTGATGATGTCCGGCTCGATGGCGGCTCTGCGGTCCACCAGCAGCCGTCCGGCCCACTGGTCCTGGTTGTTGTGCCGCAGCGCATGCCTACCCGAGCTCATCGCGTCACCTCCGCTGCCCTCCGTCGCCCCGATGAGCCTTTCGCTGTGCTCATCGATGCGCTCGCAAGCTCGCTCATCTGCGGCCAACGGTCACGACCGAGCCGATCGAGGCCTCGGTGTAGTCGACGATCTCCCGCAGGTCGCTGGGCAGGGACGCGGCAGCGTTGGGCAGGTACTGGAACGCGTGCGGGTAGTTCTCGAATCCGTAGAGGACCTGCCGGGTCAGGCCGGTCGCGGAGACCAGGCTGACCAGCATCCGGTCGACGATGCTCAACTCCATGCCCCGTACCAGCAGGTTGGCCAGACGGGTCGAGGCCCAGGCGGCGGCGTTGCGCTGCTGAGCGCTGTTCGGCATGTAGAGCGTCTGCGCGGTGCCCAGCATCCGCCGGCGGGTGACCGGCTCGACCGCGCCGATGCGGACGAGTCGCTCCCCCACCCGGGCCGCCGCGTCCTGTGACAGGAAGGCGAGCCAGGTCCGTACGTCCCGGTGTTGTGGCTGCGAGACGAGAAGGGCCAGGATGTCGTGGTCCAGTGCGTCGAGCGGCGGGTGCCGGTCGAGGATGAAAAGGTCGCCGTCGGTGACTCCGATACGGCCTTCCAGGACCAACTCGGCCAATAACGCGGCGGCCAGGCCCAGGCCGGTCGCACGAGGATGCAGGCGCGATCGCCCGGTACGGTCCTCGTGTGCGATCAGGTAATACTGGTCAGCCAACACTGCGTCACGCCCCTTAGACGCAAGTTCCAATGATCTTTGCCTATGTGTAGGAAACAAGACAGAACTCGATGTCCGCAGCATCATGTACCCAACAGCAAGGTCAATACAAGAAGTACTAGACTTCTGATTCAGTCCTCGCCGTTATCGATCACTCAGAAATGACGATCATGAATCGGGTTGGTGGATCGTGAGACAGCAGTCGTAATATCGACCCCATCAGGACCGTAGGGAGTCCAGGTGTCCGATATCGAAGGTCCGACGCTGCGCCGCCGCCGCTTGGGGACGGAGCTCAAACGATGCCGGGAAGCCGCCGGTCTGACCCAGCAGGATGTGTCGCGCCATTTCGAGTGGCACTCCGCCAAGGTCACCCGGATCGAGACGGCCCGGGTCGCGGTGACTCCGCGGGACGTGCGTGATCTGCTCACCCTCTACAACGTGCGGGATCAGGGCTATCGCGAGGCGCTGGTCGAGCTGGCCCGGATGTCGCGGGAGCGCACCTGGTGGACGGACTACCGCGACATCATGCGCCCGGGCAACTTCGTCGGCCTGGAGGCGGCGGCCTCGGCGGTGCGCACCTGGGAGCCGGTGATCCTTCCCGGCCTGCTCCAGACGCCGGCCTACATGCGCGCGCTGATGATCAGCGGGCGCCCGCTCGATCCGGAGGAGCACATCGACCGGCGGATCGCGCTGCGCAAAACCCGACAGGGACGGCTGCGCGGGGATCGGCCGCTGGAGTTCTCCGCGTTCATGGACGAGTCCGTCCTGCGCCGGGTGATCGGCGGCGAAGAGGTCATGAAAGAGCAGCTCAGGCATTTAATCGAAATAGCTAAATTGCCAAATGTATTCTTGCGGATCCTGCCGCTCACCGCCGGGGAGCACCTGTTTCTGAGCGGACCTGCCACTCTGCTGGAATTCCGAGAGACCACCCATATGGATGTTGTTTACATGGAAGGCCTTGCGGGAGACTTGTATGAGGAGCAACCAGACATGGTTGACTGGTATCGACAGGAGTTCGAGCGATTGAGCGCGAAGGCGCTCGACCATCGCACGACCGTAAAGATGATCGAGAGCCTGCTCGTCGCTTAGCACTCCCCGAGGAATCCTCAGAAAGGGAGGTGCTTGAGTTGCTCGCGCACCAAATCGATGGTGCCGTCTGGAAGAAGGGCAGCCGTAGCAACGGCAGCGGAGGCAACAACTGCGTCGAGGTCGCTTTCCTCGACAAAGAAATCGCCGTCCGTGATAGTAAGGACCGAACAGGTCCGGCCCTCATGTTCACGCAGGCGGAGTGGACCGCCTTCGTGGACTCCGCCAAGGACGGCGAATTCGACATCGTTGTTTCGTGACAGAGCCTACCGATCGGTGCGCACCGATGGAAGCCCTGAAGTGAGTGGCTCCTTTCACGATGTGCACCCGCAGGCGCCGTAGCGGCCGCACGCTGGGACGCTCCGGCACGGCGCCGCCCGGCCGCAGTACGCGGCCGGGCGGCGACAATTTCGAGGAATGCTCACATCGATCGAATGCGAAAGACATTCCATCGATTATCAAGATCGGTCAGCGTAAAGAAGCCACGCGGCCAGCGCGAAAGAGGCCAACCGTCACACGGCCAGCGCGACAGAGGCCGCATGACAAGCCGCCCATGCGATAGAGGCCGCCCGGCAAGCGGAGAGAAGCCACAGACGGCGACCGGGGAGCGCCGCGGGAGACGACCGGGCAGCCAGCCGGGGAAGCGGAGCGAAGCCGCGGAAGGCGAGCGGAGGGCGAGCGGAGGGCGCGGCGAGCGGAGGGCGCGGCGAGCGGAGGGCGCGCCCGAGATCCAAGCCGGGAAGACCGGTTGAGGCCCGGAGACCGGTCAGGCCGGGACGAGAACGACACCCCGCACGGCCGGCCTGCTGACGGCCGGCGCCACGAGACGGGACTCGGCGAGGATCGCCTCCCGGCACAGGCTGTCCCGGCTGCGACGGGCGAGCTGCACGTCGTGCCAGGCGGCCCGCTCGGCGGCGACCGCGGCCCGGTGCGCCCGCTCCAGGTACTCCGCGCACGCCCGGTGCACCACCAGCTCCTGGGCGACCGGGTGCAGCCGCGGGTCCCATCCGGCCCGGCCGGCGAGGGCGTCGTCGACAGCGGCGCCCGGCAGTTCGCCCCGGTCGGCCGCCGCCCGTACCTCCTGGTGCAGGAACCGCTCGCGGGCCGCGTACTCCAGCGGGGTCCGGGGTGTCCAGGGCGTGCCGAAGGCCGCCGTGGCCCGGCTGCGCGCCCACCGCGCGGAAGCCGCCTGCCATGCCGCCGATGTCGCGTCGACCCGGTCCGCGGCCGCCTGCCAGTGCGCCTGCCAGCGATCGACTGCTTCGGTGGCCTGGGTGGCCGCGACCCGTACCTCCTCGGCGTAGCGCACCGTCTGCGCCGCCTCCGCCGCCCGCTGTGTGCGCCGCGCGGCGCGGCGCTCCCCCGTCTGCCGCACGAACAGCGCCGTCTCCAGCAGCGCCCGCCGCGGATCGCGGACCCCTTCCGGCCGGGCCAGCACGACCAGCGCGGGCAGGGTGAGCAGCATCAGCACCACCCAGATGGCCATCGGGGCGGGCTCGTTCATCAGCATCTCAGCGAAAACGTTCATGGCGGGTTCCTGTCGCGGGTCGCGTGCGGAGGCGCGCGGCGCACGTCGCCGCGGAATACGGCAAGCGCTCAGCGCAGTACGGGAGGACGGATTTCAGGCGCGCGAGCGCGCGCCCGAGAGGTGAGTCAGACGGTGTGCGGCGGGGCGCGGGATCCCGCGACGCCGGCGGTGCGCTGGGCGGTCAGCGCGGGGGCGCGGTCCGCGACGGCCTGGGCCGCGGTGCGCGGTTCGGTGACGGCTTCGGCGGTGGTCTCCGCGGGCGAGGAGGCGGTCGTACGCTCGTCGCGCCCCGCCGCCACGAAAGAGGCGGTCACGGGGCCGGGGGCGGCGCCTCGCGGTCCCGGCGCCGGGGCGGCGGGCGCGAACAGGGCCAGGAGCAGCGCGATCAGCACCGGGAACGACCGGAGCAGCACTCTGCCCCGGGTCGTCGTCATGCGTTCAACGTACCCAAATAGTCCTTAAAGTCCTTTTTGCCGCGCCGCTCACCGCGTGATCGCCGCGATCCGTGCCCGGCGCGGGTGACCGATCCGGATCACTCACATCCGGGCGTCGGCAACCGATGGGCTATGGCGACGTCATGCGCCGACAGGAGCCCTCATGCCGAAGCGATCCGGGATCACCGACCCGGTCCTGCTGGGCTTCGTGGCGCTCGGCGTGCTCCTGGTCCCCTGGTTCCTGCGCCACGGAGACCAGCGGAACGCCTCCTGGGTGATACAGACCGGCATCGACGCCGCGAACGTCTGGTTCACCTGGCAGATCGCCCGGAACCCGCTGATGACGGCGGCCGGCCGCCGGTTCTGGCAGGCGGCGGTGGTCGGTTGTGCCGCCTGCCTGGTCGGCGACGGGTACCAGACGGCGCTGGTCCTGGCGGACCCCACGACGACCACGATCAGCGGGGTGCAGACGGCGCTGGTCGTCACCGGCATGACCATTGTGGTCGCCGCGATGCTGCGGCATCCGCTCGGCGGCGAGGGCCGGCAGCGGCTGCGGCTCTGGTTCGACGCGGCCACGGTGCTCACCGGCGTCGCCGTCTTCCTCTGGTACTTCGTGCTGGCCGGCGACCTGGGCGGACGCCAGGCGGCCGACCGGTGGGGCGCGGCGGCCACCGCCGTGGTCATGCTGTTGATCACCTTCGGGCTGCTCAAGCTGATCCTGAGCGGAACCGCCCCGTTCACCCGCGCGGCCGGGATCTCGGCGGCCCTGGGCGTCGCCGGGACGGCGTTCGCCGCGCCGATCACCTCCGGGCTGATCGGCGACCCGAGCGACGGCGCCATGATCGTCGTGCAGCTGGTCCCGTGCGTGCTCGCCTCGGCCAGCTTCCGGCTCCAGCAGTTGCAGGTGTGGCGACTGGCCGAGGAGCAGCCGAACATCGGCGGCCGGTCCAGCCGGCTGCCCTACCTGGCCGTGATCACCACCCAGATCCTGCTGGTCGTCTCCCTGCGGGACGGGCGGGTCGATCTGCGGGTGTGGGGTGTCGCGATCGGCGCCGTGGTGATCACCGCGCTGGTGCTGGGCCGGCAGGTCGCGGCGCTGCGCGACAACGAGCGGCTGGTCGTCGAGGCCCGTGCGCTGCACGACGAGCTGAGCCGGCAGGCCACCCACGACGCGCTGACCGGGCTCGCCAACCGGGTGCTGCTGCAGCGGCGGCTGGCAGCCTCGACGGAACCGGTCGGCATGCTGCTGATCGACCTGGACGGCTTCAAGGAGATCAACGACCAGCACGGGCATCACACCGGTGATCTGGTGCTGCAGGAGGTCGCGACCCGGCTGACCGGGCTGCTCGGGGCCGGGGAGCTGGCCGCGCGGCTGGGCGGCGACGAGTTCGCCGTACTGCTGCCGGGCGCCGGCACCGAGTCCGCGGGCCGGCTCGCCGAACAGGTCGCCGCGGTGGTGGCCGAGCCGATGCCGATCGACGGGCGGGTGCTGCGCGTGGGCGCCAGCGTGGGCGTCTCGGCCGGGACGCCAGGCGCCGGCGACACGCTGCTGCGTGCCGCCGACGCCGCGATGTACGAACGCAAGCGCGAACGCCGCGCTCGGCGGAACATCGTCAGTCAGCGGAGCTGACCGCGATCACCAACGGCTGTAGCTGGTCTGGGTCTGCGGGTTGAACTGCCAGGTCCAGTTCTTCTTCGCCCGGTCGATCCGCCGGTCCTTGATCTGAAGGACGTCGAGGCCCTTCTGGATGTCGTTGGAGAAGATGAACCCGTTGTACCAGTAGGCCGACCAGGAACCGGCGGTGACGAGGCGGTCGGCGTTGTAGGGTCCACGCTCCCAGTAGGCGATCTCCACCGGCTTGCGGGAGTTGGTGAAGTCCCAGACCGAGATGCCGCCCTGGTACCACGCCTGGACCATGATGTCGCGGCCGGGAACCGGGATCAGCGAGCCGTTGTGGGCCACGCAGTTCTCGGTGGGCCCGTTCTCCCGCGGGATCTTGAAGTAGCTGCGGAACTCGAGCTTGAGGCTCTTGCCCTTGCGCACGATGTCGTAGATCGCGTCCGCGCCCTTGTTCGGCCCGATCGCCGGGGTGCACTCGGCGCCGCCGCCGCCGCCGAGCTCGTCGGTGAAGACGACCTTGGTGGCGTCGTTGTTGAACGTGGCCGAGTGCCAGAAGGCGAAGTTCTCCACGTCCCGGACCGTGGTCAGCACCTTCGGCGCCGCCGGGTTCGAGATGTCGAAGAGGACGCCGTCGCCCATGCAGGCGCCGGCCGCGAGGTTCTTCTCCGGGTACGCGGTGATGTCGTGGCAGCCGCTGGTCGCGTAGTCACGCGGGTCCTCCGGGTCGCCGGGGAACCCGCCGTCCGGGAAGAGCACCGGCGTGGACACCACGGCGGCGGCGGCCGGGTTCTTCACCGGCACCTTGATGATCGAGATCTTGTCGTGCGGCAGCGGGCAGTTGGGCAGGTTGTTCACCGTCGTGTTGTACGAGGAGACGTACACGTACAGCGAGGACCGGTCCTTGCCCTTGCCGGGAACCGGGGTCAGCGTGTGCGAACCGCAGGTCGTGTGAACGGACTTCACATAGACCGGGTTCTTCGGGTCGCTGATGTCCCAGATCCGGACACCCTCCCAGCGCGGGACCGTCTCCGGCTCGCTGTTGGGCACCCCGACGCTCTTGCAGGAGTCGTCGCTGCGCGGCGAGTCGGTGGCGGTGAAGAGCAGGTTGCCCTGGATCGAAATGTCGTTCTGCGAGCCCGGGCAGACCATCTGGGTGACCTGCTCGGGTTTACGCGGGTTGCTGACGTCGTAGACGGTGAAGCCGTTGTAGTTGCCGGCGTAGGCGTACCTGCCCTGGAAGGCGAGGTCGCTGTTCAGCGCGGTCTCCGGGGCGAACGCCCCTTCCTTCGGCTTGTTGGCGATCAGTTTGATGTTGGGGCTGCTGACGATCTCATCCACGCCCGGGATGACCGCGTCGGCCTGGGCCGGCGCGGCTGCCACGAAACTGAGCAGAACCGCCGCCGCCCCCACACAGGTCAGGCGCTTGAACCGCCCTCGTGGGGCAGAGTGCCTCATGAAGCTCCTTCCGGCTGCGCGCACCGGGAGCACGGCGAGTCGTGTCGCACGCGCACCCGGTGACAGCGATGTCGGTCGTTACGATAACCGTGTTCGACCGTTCGTGGGGCCGCCTGCGGGAAAGGAAATACATGCAACACCGACGCGCATTGGCATTGACCGGCGCAACTCTCGCCCTATCCGGCGCGATCGGTCTGGCCTGGCTCGCCCGCGATTCCGGCGACGACCGGCCGGTGAGCGCGCCGTCCGCCTCCTCCTCACCGTTCCGCGTCATCATCCCCGGCAAACCGGGCGAGTCGGCAGTGGTCACCGACTCCGACAAGGTGACGCCGCCGACGAACCCGCCCTTCAACAAGGCCGACGTGACGTACGCCCAAATGATGATCGCCCACCACGCGCAGGCCATCCAGATGGCCGAACTGGCACCCGATCGGGCCGCCGATCCCGGGGTGAAGAACCTCGCCTCCCGGATCAGCGCCGCTCAGGGTCCGGAGATCGGGGCCCTGCGCGCCTGGCTGGCCGACCGCGGCCAGCCCGAGTCCGATCCGGCCCACGACCACGCGACGATGGCCGGCATGCAGTCCACACAGGCCATGGCGGAGCTGACGGCGGCCCGTGGCGCCGACTTCGACCGCCGGTTCGTCACGATGATGACCGCACATCACAAGGGCGCGCAGACGATGGTCGGCGACCTCCTCCAGCAGGGCTCCGACCTCAAACTGTCCGAAATGGGCAATGAGACCGCCATCGAGCAGGTCAGCGAGATCCGGCGGATGGCGGAGCTGGGCGTGCTCTGACGCTCCGGCCGCACGCTCTTCCGGACCGCGGCCGGAGCCCGCGTCAGCCGGCCGGGAGGGCGTCCTTCACCTTCTTGGCGGCGGCGCGCAGCAGGTCGTACGTCTTCTCGCTGACGTCGTCGTCCTTGCGCAGGCCGGCGAGCTTCTTGCCGAAATCGTCGATCTTGCGGGAGGCGCCCTTCACGTCGCCGCGGTTCAGGCGGTTCGCGGCCTGTTCCAGGCGGCGGTTGAGCGCCTCGGCGTCGTCGTCGTCGAGCTCGTCCTGATCCTCGAGGGTGTTCACCGCGCTGATCAGGCCGGCGATCCACTCGACCGGGGTGCCCTCGCGCACGGTGACCGGGGCGGTGGTGGCCGCCGTGACCGGCGTGGCCGCCGGCGTCGCCGGGGTCGCCGTCGCCTCCTCAGCCGGTCCGGTCGTCGCCTCGGTGACCGGCTCCACCGGCGCGCTCGCCGCGGCGACCGCGGGCGGGGCGGGCTTCTCGTCGTCACCGGAGAACAGCCACACCACCAGCCCCACCAGGACCACCGCGGAACCGGCCGCGGCGATCAGGCCGGTACGGCGCGGGCCGGCCGCCCGGTACACACCGCGCGGCTCCACCACCGGTATCCGCGCGGTGGGCTGGTGAACGTCGTGAGGCTCCGGCACGGCCGACATCATGCCAGCCCGGCGGGGGAATACCGCCCGGAGCACGATCGGGTCATATGACGACTGTCACTCCGCCCGGATCAGAGGAGCATGCGCCGCGGCGAACGGGGCGGGCGGACCGGCAGGCGCGGCCGGCGGGCGGCCGGTTGCCGCAGGCGGCGGGGTCGCGGTTCGGCCGCGGCCACGACGATCACGACGTACGAGCGGGGCGGTTCGGGACTCGGCACAGCTACTGATCACCTCCAGGGAGGTGTCCACTATCCGACGAACCAGCCACGGCCGGGTGGCCGTTCAGGCTTTCTTAAAGATCATCTGAAGGTGCGGTAAGCATCTTCCGAAGCTCGCGGCCGGAGACTCCGACTAACCTTCCGGGAACCCTCTCCCGGGATGGAGTCATCGCGCCGCATGTCGTTCCGCACTCTCCGGCACACCGCCGCCGTCATCGCCTCGCTGCTGGTCGCCGCCGGCTGCAGCACCGGCTCCGGACCGCGTGGCTCGGCCGCCGAAGCGCACCCGGCGCCCGGCACGTCGTCGACGCCGCCGGTCACGGCCTCCGCCTCGGTGCCCACCGAGTCCAGCGTGGTGAAGCCGAACATCGTCTTCGTCCTCACCGACGACTTCTCGATGAACCTCGTGCAGTACATGCCCAACGTCCGGCGGCTCCAGCAGGAGGGCACGACGTTCACCAACTACACGGTGACCGACTCGCTGTGCTGCCCGTCCCGGGCGTCGATCCTGAAGGGCCAGTTCCCGCACAACACCGGGATCATCAAGAACCACGGGTCGGACGGCGGGTTCCTGCTGTTCAACAGCCGGGGCCAGGAGAAGACCACGATCGGCACCGACCTGCAGGCCGCCGGGTACCGCACCGCATTCCTCGGCAAGTACCTCAACGAGTACCAGCCCCGGCTGACCATGGGCACCGGCAAGCCGTACGTGCCGCCGGGCTGGGACCAGTGGTGGGTCAGCGGTGACGCGTACAAGAACTTCGACTACCTGATCAACGACAACGGCCGGGTGGTCAGGTACGGCAAGCAGCCGAAGGACTACCTCACCGACGTGATGACGGCCAAGGCCACCGGCTTCATCAAGGCCGGCGCGGCGAGCGGCAAGCCCTTCATGATCGAGCTGTCGACGTACGCCCCGCACCTCCCGTTCACCCCGGCGCCGCGGGACGCCACCCTGTTCCCCGGGCTCACGGCGCCGCGCACGCCCGCCTGGGACCGGGTTCCGGAGAACTCGGCGTGGCTGGCCGCCAAGCCGAGACTGACCCCGGCGCAGATCGCCGCCATCGACCGTTACCACCGGCTGCGCGCGCAGTCGGTGCAGTCGGTGGACCGGATGGTCGGCACCGTGCGCGACACCCTCGTCAAGGCCGGCATCGCCGACCAGACCATGGTCGTCTTCACCTCCGACAACGGCTACCACATGGGCGAGTACTCGCTGCCCGCCGGCAAGCAGACCGCCTTCGACACCGACGTCAACGTGCCGCTGATCGTGGCCGGTCCTGGCGTCCAGGCCGGGCGCGAGGTGCCGCACATCGTGGAGAACATCGACTTCCGCCCGACGTTTTCCGAGTGGGCCGGCGCGCCCGCCCCGACGGAGTCCGACGGGCGCAGCTTCGTCCCGCTGCTGTCCGGCGCGCTGCCGGCCGACTGGCGGACCGCGGCGCTGGTCGAGCACCACGATCCGGCCTCCGACCCGAAGGACCCCGACTACGAGAAGGACAGCATCAACGTGCCGCCGTCGTACGACGCGCTGCGCAGCGAGACCTTCACCTACATCGAGTACGTCGACGGCAAGGCGGAGTACTTCGACCGGGTGGCCGACCCGTACATGCTGAAGAACGTGGTCGGCACGCTGACCCCGGAGCGCCTCGCCGAACTGCGGGGCGCCCTGCGCGGCCTGGCCACCTGTGTCGGACCGGACGCCTGCTGGACCGCCGGCCGCGCGCTCAGGTGAACGGCCACACCACCGGGGTGCCGCCGGGCGCGTCCTGACGCTGCACCACCGGATAGACGCTGGAGTGGGCCTGCCAGGACGGCTGCGGTTTCGGCCGGGCCTGGGCCAGGACCCCCGCCAGCGCCCGCAGCATGTCCCGCAAGGCCAGGTGCAGGCGGTCGTCGGCGACCAGCCCGGCCTCGTCGATCGCCGCCATCTCCAGCGGCAGCCGGACGCACGCCGGGCCCAGCAGCCGGGCCCCGGCGTGGCCGAGCACCGACTCCAGCGCGGCCCGGGCGCCGTCGTCCAGACCGGGCCGGACCACCGACAGCCAGGCCACCGGTTTGCCACCCAGGTCGCCGCCGTCGACCAGCCAGTCGAGCAGGTTCTTCAGGCTGCCGGGGAGCGTGCCCGCGTACTCCGGGGTGCTGAACAGCACGGCGTCGGCCGCGTCGACCATCGACCGCAGCTCGGCGACCGGGCCGAACGGCACGTCGCCGGGGACGAAGGCGGGCAGCTCCCGAAGATCCTCGTAGAGGGTGGCGGCCACCTCCGGCGGGGCGGTCCGGGCCGCCGTGCGCAGGGCCGCGGTGTGCAGGGAGGTTCCCAGGGTGCTTCCCGAGATCAGCAGGACGCGGGTCATGCCGCGACGATACGACCCCGCGGGGCCCGGCCCGCACGCCCGGACGGGTTACCCGGTGGCGGGTTTCCGACCGAGAGACGGCCGGCACCGGCGGGACCGGTCCCGCGAGGCGGTGACCGACGTCTCCTCCTGGGGGTCGGCGTGCCGTGAGTCGCCGCAAAGCACTGAGGCCCCACCTGGATCAGGTGGGGCCTCAGTCATGCCGTGCGCCGCGTAGGACTCGAACCTACAACCCGCGGATTAAGAGTCCGCTGCTCTGCCAGTTGAGCTAGCAGCGCCTTTCGACGGATAGAACTTTAACACCCGCCGGCGATCCCGGCCAATCGGGGCCCCGGACCCCTGAGATGCGAAAAGGCGGCCACGAAGATCATCGTGACCGCCTCTGCAGCAAAGTGAGTGCGCCGCGTAGGACTCGAACCTACAACCCGCGGATTAAGAGTCCGCTGCTCTGCCAGTTGAGCTAGCAGCGCTCGCCGTGCAACGAGGAAAACGTTAGCACGCACTGTGAAGATCCTTGAAATCGGCCCTTTACCCCCGCAAGGGGGAGCCGTGACTTGCGCGCATACGTCAGTATGTCTGCGCTGAGAACTCCAGAACGGGGCCCGACGATGGTTCACCTCCGCCGCACCCTGGCGGCGATCATGGCGATCGCCTTGACCGCCGGCCTCGCCGCCTGCGGCGACGACGACAAACCCGCCCTCTCCGAGCCCGCCGCGGCCGGGACGCCATCGGCGCCCGCCTCCGCCGGCGCGCCGGTCACCGAGAGCACCACCGCCGCCGGCCCGGTGACGCTGAGCATCACCCCGGCCGCCAACCAGAAGAACGTGCCGGTCAGCGCCGAGATCGGCCTCAAGGTCAGCGGTGGCGAGGTGACCACGGTCACCCTCACCGACGCCAAGGGCAAGCCGGTCGCGGGCTTCCTGCGCGAGGACGGCTCGGCCTGGGTGCCGGCCAAACCCCTGCAGGCCAAGCAGAAGTACGCGGCGAAGGTCGTCGCCACCGGCGCCGGCGGCCAGAGCACGACGGCGAGCACCTCGTTCACCACGATGGGCACGCCCCCGAGGACCACCGGCACCGGCCTCTACCTCTTCGACGGCCGGACCTACGGCGTGGCCATGCCGGTGGTCGTCGAGTTCAACCCCGGCATCAAGAAGGCCGACCGGGCCGCCGTGCAGAAGCGGATGTTCGTCACCACGTCGCCGGCCCAGCCGGGCATCTGGTCGTGGACCCCCAGCGGCACCCAGGCCTATTACCGGGCCCCGGAGTACTGGCAGACCGGCACCGAGCTCACCGTGCGGATCGCGGTCGGCGGCCTGCCGACCGGCGGCGGGCGGTACGGCGACAAGGACCGCTCGGCCAAGGTCAAGATCGGCCGCAAGTTCGAGATGAGCGTCGACAACGCGACCAAGAAGATGACCGTGCTGCAGGAGGGCAAGGTCGTCAAGACGATGCCGGTGAGCCTCGGCAAGAAGAGCACTCCCTCGGTCCACGGCCACATGGTGGTGATGGAGAAGAAGGAGGCGACCGTCTTCGACACCACCGACACCGACGGCGCCTCCGGTTACCGCACCAACATCCAGTACGCGCAGCGACTGACCTGGAGCGGGCAGTACGTCCACTCGGCCCCGTGGTCCACGGGTTCACAGGGACGCACGAATGTGTCACACGGCTGTGTCAACGTCTCCCCGTCGAACGCCGCCTGGCTGTTCCAGAAGACCCTGATCGGCGACCCGGTCGTGGTGAAGGGCACCGAGGACAAGCTGGATTACGGCGACGGCTGGACCCCGTGGGACGTGAGCTGGGAGAAGTTCAAGGCGGGCAGCGCCCTGTAGGGGTCTTCCGCGGTTCCGTCTCCCCAACGGGGTACATCGCTGGCGTCGCACCGGTCACGGCACGAAACCGGGATTGGTGCGACGCTGGTTTTGGAGCACTATTGGGCGCCGGGGAGAACGACGCCGTGAGGGGACCATGGAAATGGATGGAATTCGGTCGGCAGGGCGCATAGCTCCGTCCGCCCGTGGCGGCCGGAGCCGTCTGCGCCTGGCCGTGACGGCGGTCCTGGCGGGCACTCTGCTCCTGACCGCCGCGTGCAGCGGCAGCGACGACAAGCCGTCCTGGCAGGGCGGTGGCGCGGGCGCCGGCGCCAGCACCGGCCCCGAGGAGTCCACCTCGACGGCCCCCGCACCGGCGCTGAGCACCGTCGCGGTGACCTCTCCGGCGGCTGACGCGACGAGTGTCGAGCTCTGGTCCGAGGTGAAGTACAACAGCGAGGACCCGGCGAACACCGAGGTCAAGGTCACCAACGCCAAGGGCAAAGAGGTCAAGGGCACCGTCGACAAGGACGGCAACCTCTGGCGTCCGAGCGAGTCGCTGGCCTGGGGCACGAAATACACCGTGACCGTCAGCACTCCCGCCGCCGACGGCAAGCAGAACTCGGCGACCAGCACGTTCACCACGATGAAGCAGCCGGCCAACCTGGTCCGGGTCAGCAGCTTCCTGGCCGACGGCCAGACCGTCGGCGTGGGCATGCCCCTGATCATGAAGTTCGGCCGGCCCATCCCGGAGAAGTACCGGGCCGAGGTCGAGCGCCGGATGACGGTCACCGCCACGCCCGCGCAGGAGGGCACCTGGCGCTGGATCAGCTCCACCGAGGTGCACTTCCGCCCGCAGACCTACTGGAAGGCCAACTCCAAGGTCTTCTACAAGGTGGCGCTCAAGGGCGTGAAGCTCGGTGACGGGTGGTACGGCCGGTCCGACCTGACCGTCGACCTCAAGATCGGCCGTGAGCTGATCATGACAGTCGACAACAAGACCAAGAAGATGACGGTCAAGGAGAACGGCAAGGTCATCAAGACCATCCCGGTCAGCCTCGGCAAGAAGAGCACCCCGTCGTCCAGCGGCACCATGGTCGTGATGGAGAAGGCGGCGCACACCATCTTCGACACCACCGACGAGGACCCGGTGAACGGGTACAAGACCCCGATCGACTGGGCGCAGCGGATCACGTACAGCGGCCAGTTCATCCACGCCGCGCCGTGGTCGGAGGGCCAGCAGGGGCGCCGCAACGTCTCGCACGGCTGCGTCAACGTCTCCGAGGCGCTCGGCGAGTGGCTGTTCGGCAAGACCCTGATGGGCGACGTGATCACGGTCTCCGGCACCGAGGAGAAGCTGAAGAACGGCAACGGCTGGACCGACTGGAACATGAGCTACGAGGAGTACAAGAAGGGCAGCTACCTGAAGTAAGGTCCGCTTCCCCGAAACGACGAGAGCGGGCCCGGTCGATCACGACCGGGCCCGCTCTCGCATACCGCGGCTGGTTCTCCCTGCTGTCTCCGCCGGCGCGGAGACAGCAGGGACGACCAGCCGGTCACTTGTCCCGGAACGCCCCGGTCACCACGACCTGCTCGCCGTCCGCGGTGGCGACCGCGCCGTAGGTGTCGCCGCTCGGATCCCGGTCGCCGTCGGCGTGCACGTACTGCACGGCGAACACGTAGTCGCCCGGCGCCAGCGTGCCCTGCTTCAGGGTGAAGCGGTAGACCAGCCGGTCCTTCTCCTCGGTCACCACGGTGCCGACCATCTCCGCCGGGATCGTGGTCCACCTGCCGGCGTCCCGGACACCCGGCGTCTTCGCCACGTTGATCACCAGGTCCAGCGCGGTGATCGTCCGGGTGGTGGTCAGTGTGACGTTGCCCTGCGCCCAGGTGCTGACCGAATGCGAGTCGACGACCGCGGCGGAGCTCAGGAAACCGGCGGAGGGTGTCCAGCCCGGGCCGGGCGCGGTGGTCGCCGTGGTGGCGCGGCCGGTCTCCCGCTGGCCGGCCCCGCCTTTCTGCCGGGGCGCGTGGCTGCTCGCCGCGGCGGACGGGGACGGCGGCGGGGTGGCGGAGGCCGCCGGCGAGGGCGAGCCCTCGGTCGCGGCCGGGGTGCGGTCCGGCTCCGGCCGGTCGCCGAGCAGCCGGATCCCGGTGAAGCCGACGACCAGCGTGGCGACCACCGAGGCCGCGGCGGCGACCGGCCGCAGCGAGAGAGCCCACCTGCTGCGGGGCGGCTCGGCACGGCGCTGGGCGATCCGGTTCAGCATCGCGGTACGGTCCGGCACGTGCCGGTCGGCCTCCCGGCGCAGCACCGGGCCCAGATCGGGCCGGGGGCGCTCAGCCATGGTGGCCTCCCATCATCAGCGGCATCCCGCGCAGGTACTCACTCAACTGTGCGGCGCCCCGCGACGTGTGACTCTTGACCGCGCCGACCGAGATGCCGAGGATCGCGGCGACCTCCTTCTCCGGGACGTCGAGGGCGTACCGCAGGACCACGCACTCCCGGCGCCGCTGCGGCAGCCGTTGCAGCGCCGCGCGAACGTCCAGGACCGCGGGGGTGTCGCTCTCGCTCCGGTCACGGCGCAGCAGACCGAGCCGCAGCAGACCGGCCCGCTCCCGGGTCTGTTTCTTGATCCATTGACGGGCCAGGTTGGTCACGATGCCGCGAGCGTACGCGATCGGGCTGTCGGCGGCCTGGACACGCTCCCAATGCCGCCACACCTCCACGAACGCGTCAGCCGCCAGGTCGTCGGCCGCCTGCGAATCACCGGTCACCAGATAGGCGAGCCGGGACAGATCGGTGTGATGGTCATCGAAGAATCGACGGAAGGCGTATTCGGCGCCAAGGTCGGACAACTCACTGTTCCTGACCGTCAGGGGATACGGGGAGTGCCGGCCGCCCCGGGCCGTGGGGTCGGAACCCGGGGCGGCCGAGATCAGCCGATCTTCACGGAGTACGCGGTGGTGTCCAGCTGTCCCGAGCCGGTGAAGATCTCGGTGCCGGCCTGGACGCTGGACAGGTACTTGGACTTGGCGAGCCAGCCGCGTGCCACCAGGTCGTCGGTGAAGTCGGTCAGGTCGAGAGTGGCCGCCGAGGTGTTGGAGGTACGCACGAACGAGTACACCTCCCAGCCGATGTTGCCCTTGTACAGGTCGTAGGTGGCGCCCCCGATCGTCACGGTCGCCTGCTTGGTGCCGACCGGGCCCGCGCCGCCGGACTTGTACAGCCACACCATGACCTCGTCGGTCGGGTTGTTCTGCCAGTCCGGGGCGGCCATGTCGTGCAGCCACAGGTCGTAGGCGACGTTCATCACGTTGCCGGTGGTCTGGGTGACCTTGAAGTTCCAGGTCGTGGTCACGGACTTGCCGGCGCTGAGCTGGACCGGCAGGCCGGTGGTGGCGCTGGGCACCTTCCAGCCCCAGTGCCAACCCAGGACCGAGGAGGCGTACGACTTGACCTTGGTGTTGTCACCGGCCCACGTCCACCGGGTGCCCCAGCTCAGGCTGTCGCCGCTGAGCCCGTTCTCCCAGACGCACTGCGAGCCGGTGCCGTCAGCCTTGCCCCAGACGTTGTTGTTCACCCAGAACCTGCCGCGCACCAGGGCCGCGTAGTCGGTGCAGTTCTCGGCGCCCTTGACGGCTGTCGCGGTCGGCGTGGCCGTGGCGGTCCTGGTCGCCGTAGGGGTGGCCGTGGCCGTCTTCGTCGCCGTGGCCGTCTTCGTCGCCGTGGGGGCGGCCGTCGCCGTCCTCGTCGCCGCCGGGGAAGTCGCGGCCGGAGAAGTGGCGGCCGGAGAAGTGGCGGCCGGCGGGCTGGCAACCCCCGGGCCGCCGCAGGTCACACCGTTGACGGTGAACCCGGTCGGGATCGCGTTGCCGCCACTCCAGGCGCCGTTGAAGCCGACGGCCACCTGACCGCCCGGCGCGATCGTCCTGTTCCATCCCGCGTCGGTCACGGTGACCGCGGCGCCGCTCTGGGCCCAGGTGCCGTTCCAGCCGCCGGCCAGTTTCTGCCCGGACGGGAAGGTGAATCCGAGTCTCCAGCCGTCGAAACTCGTACCACCGGTGTTCTTGATCTTCACGTCGCCGGTGAAGCCGGTGTTCCACTGACTCGGCACGGTATAGGTGACCGAACAGGCGGCGACCGCCGCGGCGTCGGCGTTCAGAACACCGACGACGGCGGCGGCGCTGCCGAGGGTCAGTACCGAGAGCGGTACGACGATGCGCTTGGCGAGCATGAGGCGAGCACTCCTGGGGGGACGGCGGTTGATCCACACCCCAGTGGCACGGGAGACCCGAAAGGTTGCGCGCTCCCACGAGAAATTTTTCGGCCGCTCATCATGTGGGAGCGAGCCCACCGCAAGGACAACGAGAAAAGGCCCCGTCTGACGACGGAGCCTTTCATGGGGTGATCGACGGGACTCGAACCCGCGACCCCCGGGACCACAACCCGGTGCTCTACCAGCTGAGCTACGACCACCATGCCCGGTTAGGGGCGAACCCCTCGGTGCCTGACAATCATAGCCACACGCCCGTGGCGCCCGTCGAGCGGGTTACCTATAGCTCGGCGGCGACGGCCTTGGCGGCGTCGACGTCCGGGCCGGGCTGCGGCACGAAGATGGTGCGACGGTAATACTCCAGCTCACGGATGCTCTCCCGGATGTCGGCGAGAGCCCGGTGCGACAGGCCCTTGGCGGGCTGCCCGAAGTACACCCGCGGGTACCACCGGCGGCACAGCTCCTTGATGGAGGAGACGTCGATCATGCGGTAGTGCAGGTGGGCGTCGAGCGCCGGCATGTCCCGGGCCAGGAAGCCCCGGTCGGTGGCGATCGAGTTGCCGCACAGCGGGGCCGTGCGCGGGTTCGGCACGAACTCCTTGATGTACGCCAGGACCTGCTCCTCGGCCTCGGCCATGGTGATCGCCGACCGGCGGACCTCCTCGGTCAGGCCGGACTTGGCGTGCATGTCGCGCACCACCGGCGGCATGGCGTCCAGCGCCGCGTCATCGGCATGGATGACCAGATCGACGCCCTCACCCAACACGTTCAGCTCCGGATCGGTGACCAGGGCCGCAACCTCGATGAGCTTGTCCTTGCCCAGGTCGAGCCCGGTCATCTCACAGTCGATCCACACCAGAAGATCCGCCACGCCGACAGCCTACGCCGGGCGTCGAGCCGCCGTTCGGGGCCGCTCCTCTTGTACGGGCCGTTTGTCCGGTTTGTAGCCCGGACTTCCCACTTCGCCGGTTGCGGGGTAAAGTGTACTTAACGGACGAAGCCCCCCTTCGGTTACTCCGTTCCCCCCGGTAAAGGGCCCTCCGTGTCGGCAGCACGGAGGGCCCTTTCATTCCCACCGGACCTCATGACGGCCACCCGGGCTCACGAACGCCATCAACCGGGCGCCCTCCTCCTCGATCGCCGCCCGGACCCCCGGCGCCAACGGCCGGAACGCGGTGACACTCAGCGTCTCCCCCGCCCGCGACCACGTCGCCGCCACGAAACCGTCCACCAGCACGGTCGGCCGCACGATCGACCAACCCGGCGTCACCAGCGACCGGTCGCCCGGGTGGATGATCCGATCCCGGTCCGCGTGACCCAGCACCGCGTTGTCGAACTCCGGCAGGAACACGACCGGAGCCGGGGCGTCCGCATCCTCGATCGGGGCGTCCGGAAGGTCGTACAACTCGACGCCCTTCTCGTCCCGGAACACCCGCAACCGGGGGCGAAGATCGGACAGCAGCCCCGCCAGCCGGGTCAGACCCGACCAGGTCTGAACATCCTTCACCGACGCCGGGCCGAACGCCGCCAGATAGCGCAGCACCAGCGCCTCCCGATCGGCGGCGGCCAGCGTCCCACCGAGCCAGTCCTCGGCGAGGACACAGCCGACCCTTCCGCGATGCCCCCACGTTCCGGCGGGCGGCGGGTGCAACAGAGCGAACCTGAGGTGTACGACCAGAGCAAGGTCCCCGAACTCCGCCTCCGGAAACCGTGCCGCCAAGCGCCGCGCGATCTCCGCCCGGGTCAGCACTGCCCGGCTCCCCGCCGCTCCGGCACTTTCCCGGATCGCCGCGTCTCCCGCACTTCCCCGCGTCGCCGCGTCTCCCGCACTTCCCCGCGTCGCCGCGTCTCCCGCACTTCCCCGCGTCGCCGCGCGGATGATCTCGTGGCCGGCCTCGGTGAAAACGACCGGATCGCAGCCGGTCAGTCGGCCGGCCCGGCCTGCCATCTTCTCCAGAGCCGGCTGCAGGGTCGGTCGCAACCAGCGATAGTCCGCGCCGGTGCAGAGATGCTGGGTCCCGCGGAGCAGTCCGCTGCGCACCACGCTCCGGTCGTGCAGCAACGCGGTCAGATCATCCCGGCGGAAGTCGGCGGATCGGGCCCACAACTGCAGGTAGGGCGAGTCGGACTCCTGACCCTGCAACGCCACCAGGTGTTCGACGACGTCCCCGGCCTTGCGGGACGTTCGCCCGGCGAGAAACTGCCGCCGCAGATAGGTCCGGTTCAGCACACGCGTGGAAAGCACCGTCATGCCTCGACGCTATTGCCGATTCCGGTCGCTTTCTGACCGCAAAGCAAAGCGGTCCGCTCCTCCGAGCACTCCGCTTCCCCATGCCACTGGGCGGCAGCTCGCTCCACCCCGACGGCCGCTTCTCCTCTCCGTCCGAACGGCCGCAGCTCACTCCATCCGGACGACCACTCCTCCGCTCGATCCGGACGGCCGCTTCTCCGTTCCGTCCGAGCAGCCGCTTTTGCCTTCCGTCCGGCCGCAGAGCAAAGTGGGCCGCCCCGGTGGGGCGGCCCACTTCTTGGTTCCGTACTCAGTCGGTCTTCGGCTGCTTCCGCGGACCGGCAGTCCTCTGCTCGGCCCCCTTCGGAGCCGGCTCGGGCTTCGGGCCAGGCGCGGTCTTGCCCTTGGCCTGCCCCGCGACGGTCCGCCGACGGCGGGGTCCGCCACCGTTCCTGGCCAGCAGCTCAGCGGCTTCCTCGCGGTAGCTGAGGGTCCGGCTTCCACCGGCCTCCCGCTCCACGCCCGGAGCAGCGTCTACGCCCGGAGCACCCTCCGCAGCAGCAGCGCCGCTCTCGCTCGAAGCCACATCCGCGGAGGAAGCGACCTCCACGCCCGAGGCCACACTCACGGCAGGTGCCGTGGGCCCGGCCGCAGTCGCACTCGCGGCAGGCGCCTCACCCCCAGCGGTGGTCGTGCCTACGGCAGGTGTCGTGTGCCCGGCCGCAGTCGCACTTGCGGCAGGTGCCGGGTCGGTGTCGGCCCGACCCTTGGGGAGTACGGCTTCAGCGCCCGCTCGACCGGCACCGACACGAGCCGCCACGGACTCGGCAGCCTTGATCCAGGCGGCCGGAGCGCGCCGGGCCGCCGGGGCCGGGCGGGCGGGTGCGCCTTTGCCGGTGGTGCGTCCCGCGGCACGGGCCATCAGGCGCTCCTCGCCGTTCTTCGCTGCGGTGCCCTTCTTCACCCGTCCCGAACCACCGTTCTCCTTGGCACGAGCCGCGGTCTGACCCTCGGCAGTGCGAGCCGGTTCGGCGGCGCTCCCTTCGGTTTCTCCGGCGACATGGTTCTCGGAACCGGCTGTGGCCCGTCCCTTGGGCGCGCTTTCCGCGGTCCTACCGGAAACCAGCCCCTGTGTGGGAACCGGAGCCGGCCCCGTTCCGAGAGCCGCCGGACCATCCGTCTCGACGATGTGCACAGACGCGCGAGGCTCCTGGCCAGCACGAACCCGGTCAGGACGGGCTTTCTCTTCTCCCACCACGGCAGCCGCCGATTCGGTCGCGCCGGCGTTCCGGTCGGCCGGGTCTGGGCCAGCCGAGTCGGGGCCAGCCGGAATCTGACTGGATTGATCCCGGATGGACTCGCGCTGTGCGGGCTGATCCGGGGTGGAACGGTTCGGGGTGGGCTGATTCTGGGGGGGCTGATTCTGGGTGGACTCGCCCTTGGCGGACAGGTCCAGCACCGGGATCGCGGCCTCTACGGCGTGGATGGACGAACGGGCTCCATCCGCCTCATCCATGCGGACAACGGCGGTCGACTCAGGGATAGAGGTGGCGACACCGGGCGTGCCGGGGATGGCCGGAACCGGAACGATGGGCCGACGATCGCCCTGCGTCTCCGTCACCTCTGCCGTCCCTGACTCTTCCGCCTCGCCCGACTCCCGCCCCTGGCCTGTCCTGTGAACCTCGCCCGACGTCAGACCCTCGCCCGACTCCCGCGCCTGGCCTGGCCTCTGCACCACACCCGACTCCAGGTCCTCGCCCGGCTCCTGTGCCTCGCCCGGCTTCTCCGCCCGGTCTGACTTCAGCACCTCGCGGTTGGCCAGGCGCTCGGTGACCGGAGCCCGGTGTGCTGCCTTCGGTGCCACGCCCGGCTCCTGCACCCCACCGGACTTCTGAACCTCGCCCGACTTCTGCTGCCCTTCCGACTTCTCCACCGACGAGCGTTCGTCCCGCATCGGGGCGGACTTCTTGGTCGGCTCGCCGACCGGCGGCCACGCCGGCGGGGCGGCCGGAGCTGCTTCGGCGGCCTTCATCGATTCCTGCTCGACAGAGGGGGTCTGCCTTGGCGACGGCCGGGAAGCGGGAGGCGGGCCTAGGCGGGTCGTCGAGGTGGCCATCCAGTCGGTGACGGCTGGACCGGTGTGCAAGGCCACCCGTGCCGTCGGGGCCTTCGATTCAGACGGGGCGTCCGCGCGTACGGCATCGGGAGTATTGGCCGGTTCGAGCCGCTCTCCCGTCCCTTTCGGGGCAGCCGCGACCGACGGGAACTGCTTCTCCGCATCCGGAACGGCCGCGACCGACGCGGTGCCGGCTGCGGCGTCCGGCGCAGCCATGGCGCTATCCGAGGCAGCGATTGCGGCATCCGGCGCGGTGGTCGTGGCGTTCAGCGCGGTAGCTGCGCTGTCCGGCGCGGCCGTGGCGATGTCCGGCCCCACGGCTGCGGCGACGGTTGCGGCATCCGGCGCAGTGTCGGTGGCGGTGTCCGGCGCAGTGTCGGTGGCGGTGTCCGGCTGGAGCGGCTCGGTGGGTGCGAGGTGCGGCGTCTGCTCAGCGGTGATGGCGGACGCGGAAGTCGCGTCTGCGGGGGTGGGGCGGTCGCTGCGGCGCGGGGCCGCGATCGGAATGCCGAGCGGGGGCATGTTGCGGCTGCCGGCCTGGGTGGGGGTGAACTTGCCGGCGTTGCGGCGGGCGGCCTCGGCGAGGCGGGCGGCGGCTCGGGCTTCGGTTTGGCGGGCGCGTTCCGGGGCGGTGGCGGCTACCCAGGCGCCGACCGCGGTGGCGCGGAACTCTCCCAGGTCTCCCGCGGTGGGGCGGCGATGATCACCGCGGCGGGCGGGCACCGGTCCGGGATGGAGGCCGGATGTGGCGGGCATGTCGCCGATCAGGCTCAGCGGCTGGCCCGGGGCCGGGGTCGCGGCTCCGGCGGGCGCGCCGACGGCCGGTACCCCGGCATGGGAAGCGACACCCCCGTCTCCAGCGGCATGGAAAGCGAGACCGGCAGGCGCGCTGTTCTGAGCGGTCATACCCGCGTGCGCGCCGCCCTGAGAAGCGACGGCGACATGCGAACCGGCACCCGCATGCGCGCCAGCGGGAGAAGCAGCGCCAGCGGGAGAAGTAGCGCCCGCGCGCGCGCCGACCGGAGAAGTGACACCCGAGTGCGTGCCGGCGAGAGAAGTCACGCTCGCGTGCGCGCCGACCGAGGTAGTGACACCCGGGTTTGACGCCGCCCCTACAGGGGAGCCGGAGATCAGTGCGGTGGCCGAGCCGGTCCGCGGGGAACCGGTCGCGGCGGCGGGGGCCGAGCCGGCCGAAGGGGCACCGGAGGAGGCGGGGGCCGAGCCGGTCGAAGGGGCACCGGAGGAGGCGGGGGCTGGGCTTGTCGGGATGCCGGTGAGGGTGGCGGCGGCGAGGGATCCGGCGGCGCCGGGGGCCGGTGCGGTGGTGGAGGCGGGCAGCGCGGCCGACGCTTTCGGTGGCCAGGCGAACTGGGGCAGGGCCGGTGGCCGGGTCGGGCGGGAGTCGGCGAGGGTGCGCGGCCGGTGGGCTCCGCCGCGGGGTCCGGCGAAGTAGGCGACGCCGCCCGGCAGGGGCAGTGGGGCGCCGATGGCGCGCATGAGTTCGGGGACCTGGTTGGGTTCGACGACGTATACGACCTCGCGGCGGCGGCCCGGCCAGACCAGGACGATCACGCCGCCCATCACCAGCAGGGTGCCGAGGGTGAGGAAGCCCCAGACGCCGGAGCCGAGCCAGCCGGGCCGGACCTCGGCGATCGCGGCGAGCCGGACCACCGGGCGGGCGGCGGGGTTCATCACGACCAGGCTGTACGGGCGGTCGTCCAGGTCGTCCGGGTTGAAGGCGAGCTGGCCGGTGCCGTCGGCGGTCCAGAAGTTCAGGGTTCCGGGTGGGGCGGCGGGGCCGCGCCGGCCGGGGATCTGCTGCGTGCTCACGGGTAGGGCGCCGGTGCCGATGTCGATGCCGTCGACCTGGCTGTACGGCACTCCGGCCAGGTAGCGGGCGACCTCGTCGGACGGGGCGAGGCCGAGGAACGCCTGGCCGTCGACGGTGACGGCGGACAGCCCGAGTTCGCTCTCGCCGATGCGGGTGAACGGGGCGCGGTCGCGCAGCAGCCGGTCGACGTCGGGGACGACGAGGGCGTACCCGGGGACGGTGAGCCGTTGGAGTTCGGCGCTGTAGGCGCCTCCCGGGTCGCGGTGCTGCATGACTGCCCACAGGCCGCCGCCGGCCAGCAGCGCGGGCAGTCCGGTGGTCAGTGACACCATGCCGAGGATCGTGCGGAACACCCGCATTTGTCTCTCCCCCTTCCCGGGCCGTACTGCGGAGACCATACAGATGCAAATAACCCCAAAGTGGTCAAACCGGCATGCGTATGCCCGATAGATATGAAAGAGGCCCGGCCCCTTGCGGGCCGGGCCTCTTTCCGGGAAAGCGGCGCGTCAGGAGATCTTGGCGGTCATGGTCAGGGTGCTCTGATCGATTTCGCTGGTACGGGCGGTGAACTTGAGCGTCCACTCCCCCGCCATCGGCAACCCGATGTCCCCGATCGCGTGGTAGTCGCTGATCCTCAGCAGCGGGATCTCGATCGGTTCGATGCCCTTGGCCGGCAGCGCCGCGGCGGCCTTCCACTCGACGACCGTCTGGGGTCTGTTGTCCGGCGTGTAGGCGTACAGATGGATCGAATTGTTGCCGACCTTGGCCGGGAAGACGTCCACCTTCAGGGACATCTTGTCCGAGGTCAGGGTCTGGGTCACGTTCGTGCTGACCGGGCCGGTCTCGGCGGCCTGCGCGGTCCGCGGCGGCGGCTCCTGCACCAGGAACGACGTCACCCCGAGCACCACGGCGGTGAGCGCCAGCTCGGCCACCACCACCCGGCGCAGCCGCGACGGGTTCTCCTCGGCGACCCGCGAGGCGACCAGTCGGCGCGACCAGGCGGCGATGCCGATCACCACCGCCGCGATGCCGACCTTGGCCAGGATCATCCGGCCGTAGGTGCTGTTGATCAGGCCGTCCAAGGTAGACACCTCGATCAGCGCCTGCACCACCCCGGCGAAGATCAGCGCGCCGACCGCGGTCATCGCCCAGCGTGACCAGATCGGCAGGATGGCCCCGAGTTCGCGGGCGTTCGCCTGTGGCAGCAGGAACCCGAAGAGCATCACCAGGCCGCCCAGCCAGACCGCCATCGCGGCCAGATGCAGGGCATCGATCACCACCGATACCCCGGCCACCGGCGAGGCGGTCGGGTGCCCGGTCAACGGCCACGTGGCCAGGGCCGCCACGCCGAGCACGCCGAGCAGCGCCAGGTCCAGGCGGGACTCGGCGCCGCCGGTGCCGACGAGCAGCGGGCGCAGCAGGAAGGCGGCGGCCGTGACCACGCCGAGACGGACCAGCATGACCGCGCCGAAGGTGCTGCCTAGCACATCCCGAATGTCACTGACGGTGACGTCGAAAAGGCCGGTGCCGAGGGTGTACGGGGCCTGTAGCCACAGTCCCAGCAGGGTGCTGCCGACCACCAGCCCGATGCCGGTCCAGACCAGTCGGCCGGGTCCGCGGCGCTCCAGCCGGTGCGGCCACAGCAGGGCGAGGACGAGCACCGGGCCGACCAGGAGCACGAGTCCGGCGTACCCCAGGAATTTGCCTGTGGGAATGAGCGCACGGACCACCGGATCCACCGCCACCTCGGCGTCCGAGTCCGCCGAGGGCGGGGTCGACGCGGCGCCCACCGAGTAGGTGAGGGTGCCCGCGACCGGATGGCTGTCGGCCGAGGTGACCCGGTAGGTGACCAGGTACGTTCCCCGGCCGCCGCCGTTGCGCAGCGGGATGGTCACCTGCGAGCCGCTGACCGACGGCTCGCCCTGGTCGGCGCGGGAGCCGTCCGGCGCCAGCACCCGGATCTTGCCCTGGATGAGCTGCACCGACTCACTGAACGTGAGGGTGACCTTGTTCGGCGCGTCCGGAATGGTGGAACCGTTGTTCGGGTCGCTGGCGGTCAGCGCGGCGTGCGCGCTCGCCGGCGCCCCGATCAGCAACGGCCCGAACAATCCGATCAGCAGTCCGGCCAGCACGGCGAGTACCCGGCGACGGTCAACGGTCATGACTGGCATCCCTGCATGGTTCCAGATACCCATCGAGGGTGCCGGAGCGCGTACCATGACGCCTCGTGACGGCTGGTGACGCAGAGACCGACGAGACCACCGCGCTGGCGCTGGCCGCCCGCGACGGCGACCCGGCGGCGCAGGCGGCGTTCGTGCGCGCCACCCAGGCCGAGGTCTGGCGGTTCACGGCGGCGCTCGTCGACGCCGGTGTGGCCGACGACCTGACCCAGGAGACCTACCTGCGGGCGTTCCGTGCCCTGGACACGTTCGCCGGCCGGTCCAGCGTCCGCACCTGGCTGCTCGGCATCGCCCGCCGCACCTGCGCCGACCACCTGCGCACGGTGGTGCGCCGCCGGCGGCTCGACGCCCGGCTCGCCGCACAGGCCGCCACCGAGATGCCCGTCCCCGACCCGGCGCACCGGCTCACCAGCGCCGACCTGCTCAGCCGGCTGAGCGAGGAGCGGCGGACCGCGTTCCTGCTGACCCAGGTGCTCGGGTTGTCGTACGCGGAGGCGGCCGAGGTCGAGTCCGTCCCGGTCGGCACCATCCGCTCCCGGGTCGCGCGGGCCCGCGACGAGCTGATCACCGCGGTGGCACAAGCCCGGGCAAGCTAGGACCAAAGGCCCATCTTTCTCTCAGCTTCTCGGGTCAAGATTGCCGGGAACCGGAACGTCCCGGATTCCGACTACCCGAGGTGACCATGGAAACCGCACGGCAGAGCCGGATGGCCGTGGCCTGGCCGTGGATCGGCACCGCCGCACGGGTCGGCCTCGCCGCCGTCTGGCTGGTCGCGGGCTCGCTCAAGGTCGGCGACCTGGCCGCCTCGGCCCGGGCCGTCCACGCCTACGACCTGATGTCCTACGACACCGCCAAGGTGGTCGGCGCGGTCCAGCCGTTCCTGGAGATCGCGCTCGGGCTCCTACTGCTGATCGGCCTGTCCACCCGGCTGACCGCCGCGATCTCGGCGGTGCTGATGACGGTCTTCATCGCCGGCATCGCCCAGGCGTGGGCGCGCGGGCTGCGGATCGACTGCGGCTGCTTCAGCACCGGCGGCCAACTGGCCGAAGGCGTGGGTACGGCGTACGGCATCGACATCCTGCGTGACCTGGCGTTCCTGGCACTCTCCGGGTTCCTGGTCCGGTGGCCGCGCACCCGGTTCTCCGTCGACGGCGTCCTATTGGGGGATCGATGAGCAAGGGCAGCAAGGATCGGGCCGTCAAGGCGCGCCAGATCGTCGCCGAGCAGAAGGCCCGCGAGCGGCGCCGCACCGTGACGCTGTGGACCTCCGTCGCCGTGGTCCTCGTCCTCTTCGTCGCCGGCCTGATCGGGTACACCAAGCTCAGCGGCCAGGACGACACCACCGCCGCCGCCACCGCTCCCGCCTCGGCCGTCGACGACGGCACCGCCTTCGCCGTCGGCAGCGGCCCGGTCACGGTCGACATCTACGAGGACTTCATGTGCCCGGCCTGCGGCAGCTTCGAGGAGACCACCGGGCCCACGCTGAAGCAGCTGGCCACCGACGGCAAGATCACCCTGCGGTTCCACCCGGTGGCGATCCTGGACCGGTTCTCCAACGGCACCGCGTACTCGACCCGCGCCGCCGCCGCGTCCGCGGCCGCCGCCGAGGCCGGTAAGTTCGTCGAGTTCCACGACGCGCTCTACGCCAACCGGCCGGCGGAGAACACCGACGGCCTCACCGACGCGGCGATGCTCGAGCTGGCCGCCGGCATCGGCCTGACCAGCGAAACTTTCACCGATGCGGTGAACGGGGGAACCTACAAGGCATGGGCAGCGCAGGCGACCGAGAAATTCGCCGCGAAAGGCTACACCGGCACCCCGACCATCGTGGTCGGCGGCGAGAAGCTGACCGGGCCGAACGACACCGTTCCGGACACCGCCCTGGTCACCGAGACCATCGGCAAGGCGGCCGGGTGAGACGGCTCCTCCTCTGGGCCCTCGCGGTGGCCGGCACGGTTCTCGTGCCGGCCACCCCCGCGTCCGCGCACGTCGGCGACACCGCCTCGGTCAGCGACTACCGGATCACCGTCACCGGGCTGAGCAGCCCGATGGACGGCCTCACCGTCCGGGTCGTCGAGGGCGGCGCCCGCCTCGAGCTCAGCAACACCACCGGCCGCACCATCGAGGTCCTCGGCTACTCCGGTGAGCCGTACCTGGAGGTGCGCCCGGACGGCGCCTACGAGAACGTGAACTCGCCGGCCACGTACGTCAACGAGACCCTCGGCGGCGAGACCCCCGTCCCACCCGCCGCGAACCCCACCTCGGCGCCGTCCTGGCGCCGGATCTCCGGCGACACCACCGTCCGCTGGCACGACCAGCGCATCCTGTGGACCGAGGCCGGCCCGCCACCCGTGGCCGCCGCCGCCCCGGACCAGCGGCACCGGCTGCGCGAATGGGCCGTGCCGCTGCGCGACCAGGTGCGGACCTTCGACATCCAGGGCACCCTCGACTACGAGCCACCGCCGCGCGCCTGGGCCTGGTGGACCGGCGCCGCTCTGCTGGGCCTCGCCGTCACCGTCCTGGCCTCGCGGTGGCCACGGTCCGCCGGCCCGCTCGCGGTCGCCGGCGGCCTGACCACCCTGGGGTACGTCGTGACGACCGTCCTGGACGGCGGCGGATGGGCCGGCGTCCCGATCGTCGCGGGCCTGCTCGCCTGCGCGGCCGCGTACCGCCCGCCGCCGTTCTTCCTGACCCTCGCCGGTTTCGTGCTCGCCGCGTTCGCCGGTTTCGGCAGCGCCGACGTCTTCTTCGCCGCGGTCGTCCCGTCGGCCGGCCCGGGATGGTTCCCCCGCGTCGCCGTCGCCGTCGCCATCGGCGCGGGCGCCGGTCTCGCCCTCACCGGCGTGCTCCGGCTCCGCGCCGCCGTCCCCACCCCGGCCCCGGAACCGGCGCCGGCTCAGCCGGTGCCGTGACTTCCGGTCACCCCCGGCTGGTTCTCCGCGCCGTCTCCGCGCGGCCGAGACAGCGCGGAGAACCAGCCGGACCCGGCGTCAGACTCCGGCGATGTCGTCGACGTCGACGTTGACGGCCAGGACGTTCAAGCCGTAACCCTGCAGGGCCTCGATGACCTTCGCCTGGACCGCGGCGGTCACCTCGGCGACGACCCGGCCGGCCTCCAGGACCAGCACCACATTCACCGTGACGTCGGAGCCGGACACCTTCGCCGACACCCCGCGGCTCGCGTCGCCGACGCTGTCCAGGCCGACCCGGTCGAGGACGCTGTTGAAGAAGCGGGCCACGTCGCCGCCGAGCTCCGCGACACCCGGCACGGCCTTCGCCGCGGCGACGGTGATCTTCTCGACCACCTCGCTGGAGACGGTCGTGGTGCCGGCCGGGGTGGTGCCCGCCGGGATGGTGCCGTCCGTAGCCTCGCTCATCGCCCTGATCTCCACTCTCGACGCCGCGTTCCGGCGCGCTTGTCACATCTCGGCTCTCGCCTGTCACCGCTCGCCGGGAGCGTACTCAAGACGGGCGATCCCCGGCTATCCCGAGGCTGGTACTCCGTGCGCAGAACCAGTTGCCAATGCCGTCGTTTCCGTTCCGGAACGGCTTTCCGGGCGCGCGATGACCGCCCACGGAATATCCGCGAAACGGAATCCACAGAAGTCGATAATTGGCACGGCACGCAGTGCGAGGAATTGCTAACGTACGGTCACCGCAATTGCTCGAGGAGGAACGATGCCCTCGCAAGGAAGCGACCATTACGGGGACGAGCTCACGCTCCGGCTCTCACACATCGCCGACACCCGGCTCCTCGACGACGACGCCACCCTCACCCGGTTCATGCGCGACCTGGTCGGCCGGATCGGCATGACCGTCATCGCCGGCCCGCTCATCGCCACCGAGGACGGCCCACCCGAGAAAGCCGGAAAATCAGCCGTCGTCATCCTCGCCGAATCGCACGCCGCCATCCACACCTACCCCCACCTGCGGGAGATCCTCGTCAACGTCTTCTCCTGCAAACCGTTCCGCGAAGCCGACGTGCTCGCCGAATTCCACCGCCTCGTCGGCGACTACGAGATCAGCGAACGCACCCTCACCCGCCGCGGCGAGGAATGGCCCCGCGACCTCACCGCCGCACGAACGCTCTGGAGCGGACAGCGAGCCGCCTGAACAACCGCACCGCACTAACCTCAGTCACATGACAGACAACGTGCGTCTCAGCGCCGGCGACGCCGCGCCCGACTTCACCCTGCCGACCGACACCGGCGACAGCCTCTCCCTCAAGGACCTGCGCGGGCGCAAGGTCGTGCTGTACGCGTACCCGGCCGCCATGACGCCCGGCTGCACCAAACAAGCCTGCGACTTCCGCGACTCGCTCGCCTCCCTCCAGGCCGCCGGTTACGAGGTGGTCGGCATCTCTCCCGACAAACCCGCCAAACTGGCCAAGTTCCGCGAACACGACGCCATCACGTTCCCCCTGGTCAGCGACGAGGACAAGAGCGTCCTGACCGCCTACGGCGCCTTCGGCGAGAAGCAGCTGTACGGAAAGACCGTCACCGGCGTCATCCGCTCCACCTTCGTCATCGACGAGAACGGCGCGATCGAACGCGCCCTCTACAACGTCAAGGCCACCGGCCACGTCGCCAAACTCCGCCGCGACCTCGGCCTGGACTGACCGGCGAATCCCGCTGACTGGAAAGGTCGGCGGAAACCCACAACTCCGGGCCGTCCCGGCCGATGGGGAGAGCAATCGCAGCTCCTTTCCGGCAAGATGCGACCCGGACTCACGGCGGCCGTCATGTGGTAGCCAACCCACAAGGCGGCCGCCGTGCACCTTTCACGCGGCTTCAGAGAGATGACGCAAGACTAGTGACACGAGACTATTGGCTTGTGTAAGCTGTTCGCATGCCAAGGGCGAATTACACAGCCGACGTGCTCGCCGCAGCAGCCACCCACTCCACCAGCATCGCTGGGGTGCTGCGCATGCTGGGTCTGCGTCCAGCCGGCGGTTCACACTCACATATCAGCCGACGATTGAAGCAACTCGGCATCGACACGTCACACTTCACCGGGTCCGCCCACAACCTCGGTGACCACAACCTCCGTAACGTGCCGAGACGCGAGCGCCTGCAGCGACTCCCGGAAGGCTCTCGTCGAGTCCCAGGGAAACGGTTACGGACGGCTCTTACCAACATCGGCGTACCCGAACACTGCGCATGGTGCGGTTGCGGAACCATCTACAACGGCAGGCCGCTGGTCCTGCATGTCGACCACATCAACGGCGACTTCCTCGACAACCGACCTGACAATCTGCGTCTTCTCTGCCCCAACTGTCACAGCCAGACAGCGAACTTCGCTGGCCGCAGTCGAGCAGAACAGCACGACCCGCTCACCCGAGCCAATGGACAGGGCGATCCGCCGAATGAGCTCGAAGCGCTCACCGAGGAGGCGAGGATCGAGATCGTTCGCCAGGTGCAGCAAAGCCGGTTGAGCGTCACCGATGCCGCCCGCGCACTCGGCTGCAATCACAGCTACGTGAACACACTGACGCATCGCTTGGCGGCATGGGGCACCCTCACGCCTGCACCCCGGCAGGGCCGGATCTCCGCCCCCGACCGCGCCGAGGTCATAGCTTTCGCGCAAGCGCATCCGACGTGGGGCACACGGAGATTGGCGGCATCCCTCCGCGTCAGGCCGTCACGGCCCATCACCATCTCGGCGACCACGGTCGCGGTTATTCTTCGGAAGAGCCAGTCGGCCACCCTGGAGGCCTAGTCGACGGACAGCGGCACTCCACAAGGACACATCACTGATTCCGGCGACTCCACGCGTCCTGCAATCGGTTACCGGTACTTCGCCTGCCGGGCCGACGGCGGAGCAAACGACGAAGGTGTCACCCGACCGGGAATCTGCCAGGAAGACGGCTCCCGCCTCGACAGGAACCTCGACAGGATGTGTACATTTATGCCTCTGAGGGGCCGTAGCCCAATTGGCAGCAGGCACACGGTTTAGGTCCGTGACAGTGCGGGTTCGAGTCCCGCCGGCCCTACAGACGAACGGGTCGCCTCGTCGGTCATCGACCGATGAGGCGACCCGTTGCTGCTTCAGCAGGAGGCGTTGGCCGGCTGGTCGGCGGCGGCGAGATTGACCAGGGGCTGGTCGGCGGGGGTTTCGGTCGGAACGGCCCCGACGGCGCTAGGGGCAGTGGAGGCGGATTCCAGGAGCGGAGCGGCCTTGGCGCCGGCAGCTGCCGCCGACGGGGAGGCCGGGGCCGAGGTCTTGGCCTTGGTCGCGGCGGAGGTGGTGGCCTTGGTCGGGGGGCTCGTCTTCTCGGTGGTGGTGGCGGTGGTGGAGCCGCCGGTGATGCGGGTGCCGGTCTTCTGGACGGTTCCGGGGGACATCGTGATGCCGGAGACGGTGGTGGTGTTGCCGTACACGTCGGTGATCTTGATTTTGAAGGGGCCGGAACCGGCGCCGGCGTCGATCAGCCAGTAGTTGAAGTCGGTGCGGTGGGCGGTCTTGAAGCTGCCGCCGCCGCTGGCGACCTTCACTGAGCTGAGCAGGTTGGCGTGGTTGTCGATGCGGGCGGCGAACCAGTACCGGGACGCGCCCTCCTTGATCCGCACGCTGATGCCGGCGGGGGTGGCCGGGTTGGTGACCAGCTTGTATTTGATCGGGATGATGCCGTCGATCTCGGCGCCGATCTTCTTGAAGGCGGTGCGGCTCAGGTCGATGTGGCCGGCGGGGCATTCGGGGCAGGAGTCGAAGACCTTGACGCGGACCTTGCCTTTGGGGCCGGTGACGTCGAGGTAGGCCCCGCAGGAGGCGCCCGCGGAGTATTCGGTGGGGCCGAGGGCCACGTACAGGTCGTCGGCGGGCACCTCGAAGGAGCAGTTGCCGGAGGTGCCGGCCAGGTCGTAGAAGGTGGCCTTGCCGGATTTGGCGGTGGTGCTCGGCGGCGCGGCGCACGCGGATCCACTGTTCTGCAGGAGCATGGCGACGCCGAGGATGCCGGCCAGGACGGCGGCGCCGCCGGCAGCGAGCCAGCGGGCGGGGAACTTCGGTCGATGAGCACTCACGACCTGGCATCCTGGTCGCCGTGGCGGGCCGGGGGCAACTCTCCTAAGACTCTCCTAAGGCAGGGTCATCAGCTCGAGTGATCGCGCTCCCATGATCAGTCGTGGTGACCGTGATCAACCGGGGGGTGACCGTGATCGACCGGGGTGACCGCGATCAGCCGGAGCGGCCGTGGCTAGTCGGGTGACCGTGATCAGTCGGGGGTGACCGGGTCGCCGACGCGGATCGTGGTGGTGTGGCCGGCGGGCAGGTCGGGGATGAGGTTGACGGCGAACAGCAGTCCTTGGCCGACGCGGCGGTGCCGGCCGAGGACGTGCAGCGGCTGCCGGCCGGTTTCGCCGGTCTCCTGGTCGATGGTGGTGACCCGGCAGCGTGCGCAGGCTTTGGCGACACGGAAGGTGGTCTCGCCGATGTGCAGGGTGCGGCCGATCCAGTGGTCCTCGGCCCAGGCGGGTGCGCCGTCGACGACGAGGTTGGGCCGGAAGCGGTGCATGGGGACGGGTTGGTCACCGGCCTCGGCGAGCCAGTCGTTGACGGCGTCGAGGGAGGCGGTGTTGGCGAGGAGGACGGGGTAGCCGTCGGCGAGGCTGACCCGGTCGCCGGGTTGGGCGTGGTCGTGGACGGTGCGGGCGGTGGGGTCGGCCTGCCAGACGAGGCGGGCTTCGTGGCCGAGGAAGGCGGAGATCCACTCGGTGTCGGCGAGGCGGGCGGGGACGGGTTCCTTGTTGCGGAACACCCGCACCTGGATCTTGGCGCCGTCGGTGGGTTCGGCGATGTCCAGGTCGGCGAGGCCGCCGGCGCCGAGGGTGAGGCCGCCGGGGCGTGGGCGGGCGGCGAGCTGGGTGAGGCGGGGCGTGTCGCGCTGGGTGATGCCGACGCCGTCGGGGTCGACGATCATCCAGCGGCGGTCGCCGGCGAGGCCCCACGGCTCGACCCGGGCTTCGTGGTGATCGAGGCGGTGGCATCCCTTGACGGGGTACGTGTGGAGCGCCGAGATCCGCATGTCCTCAGACTGCCATAACGGCTATCCCGATTTGGCCGTCCGTTCAGTGATCATGACTACCCCTCCCGTTCTTGATCAACTACGCTCACGCCCTTCAGCTTTGTCGATCTCGGCCCGGCAGGGCCGTCGGTACCTTTTTACGGGAGTTTCTTCGATGACTCAGCAGGTCGTTGGCGCACCGGTCAAGCAGGTCGGTCTCGCGTACGTGCTCTGGTTCTTCTTCGGCGGGATCGGTGTGCACAAGTTCTACCTGGGCAAGACCGGCCTCGGTATCGCGTACATCTTCACCCTGGGCTTCCTGGGTATCGGTCTGCTGATCGACCTCTTCACGCTGCCGAAGCAGGTCGCTGAGGCGAACGCGCGCCTGGCGGGTGCCGCGGTCTGACACGATCAGCCCGGAACGGGCCGGATCCCCTGGACAGGGGGTCCGGCCCGTTTCGTTGGCGCCCGGCACGGCGTTGTCGTACATGACTTCTGGCTTTCTGAAAGATTTTATGCATAAGCTGCCCGCGTGAATGACGATGCGGTCAGGACGGCCGGGCGGGTGCTGGATCTGTTCCAGGGCGCGCGCCTCACCCCCACCCAGCGGCGGATCGCGCACAGCCTGGTGGAGCACGCGGCGAAGGCGGCCTATCTGTCCGCCGCCGAGGTGGCCGAGCTGGCCGGGGTCAGCCAGCCGTCGGTGACCCGGTTCGCGATGGCGCTGGGCCATTCCGGATATCCGGCGCTGCGGCGGGAGCTGCGGGCGCTCACCACCGGCGAGCCGGCCGAGCCGGCCGAGCAGAACGCGATGCAGAGCGCGGTGCACGGTGAGACGGAGCACCTGCGGCGGGTCGCGGAGCAACTTCACGATCTCGATGACGTACGCCGTGCGGCCGCCCTGCTGATCGACAGCCGCCCCCTGCCCGTCCTGGGCCTGCGCGCCGCCGCACCGCTCGCGGCGTACTTCGGCTATTTCGCCGCGAAGGTGTTCCCGGGTGTGCGGGTGCTCGACGGCGGTGGCACGAGCCTGCTGGACCGGCTCGATCAGGCCCATGCGGACGGCGCCGGTGCGATGCTGGCCATCGTGCTCCCCCGTTACCCGCGTGAGTCGGTGGAGGCCGTCCGCGAGGCGAAGGCGGCCGGGCTCTCGGTGGTCGCGATCACCGACTCGGCGGTCAGCCCGGTGGCCGAGCACGCCGACGTGGTGCTGCCCGCCGCGGTCGGCACGCAACTCGTCTTCGACCTGCACACCGGCCCGATGGCGATGGCCATGGTGCTGCTGCAGGCGATGTGTGACGCGGCCCCGGAGCCGGTGCAGCGCCGTCTCGAGGAGTTCGAGGCGACCGCCGCCCGCCGGCACGTTTTCATGGCCTGAGGGAGGAACGAGATGTCGGAGATCAGGGCGCCGCGCGGTACGGCGTACACCGCGAAGGGTTGGCCGCAGGAGGCCGCCAAGCGCATGCTGATGAACAACCTGGACCCGGAGGTGGCCGAGAGGCCGCAGGATCTGGTGGTGTACGGCGGGACCGGTCGCGCCGCCCGTGACTGGCCGTCGTTCCACGCGATCGTCCGGGAACTGGACGGGTTGCGAGGTGACGAGACGCTTCTGGTGCAGTCCGGCAAGCCGGTCGGTGTGTTGCGCACCCACGAGTGGGCGCCGCGGGTGCTGATCGCGAACTCGAACCTGGTCGGCGATTGGGCGACCTGGCCGGAGTTCCGCCGCCTGGAGCAGCTGGGCCTGACCATGTACGGGCAGATGACCGCCGGTTCGTGGATCTACATCGGAACGCAGGGGATCCTTCAGGGCACCTACGAGACGTTCGCGGCGGTGGCCGCCAAGAGGTTCGGTGGCGATCTGGCGGGGACGCTGACGCTGACCGGCGGGTGCGGCGGGATGGGTGGCGCGCAGCCGCTGGCGGTGACCATGAACGGTGGCGTATGCCTGGTCGTGGACGTGGACCGGACCCGTCTGCAGCGCCGCGTCGACACCCGGTATCTCGATGTCATCGCGGACAGTCTGGACGAGTCCGTGAACATCGCGATGACGGCGAAGCAGGAGCGTCGAGCGCTGAGCATCGGCGTCGTCGGCAACGCCGCGGAGGTCTTCCCGGCGCTGCTGAGGGCCGGCGTAGCGATCGACATCGTCACCGATCAGACCAGCGCCCACGACCCGCTGAGCTATCTGCCGCTCGGCGTCGCACTGGACGAAGCCGCCGACTTCGCCCGGAAGAATCCGGACGAGTTCACCGAGCGGTCCCGGGACAGCATGGCGCAGCAGGTCGAGGCCATGGTCGGGTTCCAGGACGCCGGAGCCGAGGTGTTCGACTACGGCAACTCGATCCGGGGCGAGGCGAAACTCGCCGGCTACCAGCGGGCCTTCGACTTCCCCGGGTTCGTTCCCGCGTACATCCGGCCGCTCTTCGCCGAAGGCAAGGGCCCGTTCCGGTGGGCGGCGCTCTCCGGCGACCCGGCCGACATCGCCGCCACCGACCGCGCGGTCCTCGACCTGTTCCCGGAGAACGAGCCGCTCGCCCGGTGGATCCGGTTGGCCGGCGAGCGGGTCGCCTTCCAGGGGCTGCCGGCCCGGATCTGCTGGCTGGGATACGGCGAACGCGACGTCGCCGGGGTCCGCTTCAACGACATGGTCGCCCGCGGTGAGCTGAGCGCGCCGATCGTGATCGGCCGGGACCACCTGGACTCCGGGTCGGTGGCGTCGCCGTACCGGGAGACCGAGGCGATGCTCGACGGCTCCGACGCGATCGCCGACTGGCCGCTGCTGAACGCGCTCGTCAACACCGCGTCCGGGGCGAGCTGGGTGTCGATCCACCACGGTGGCGGGGTCGGCATCGGCCGCAGCATCCATGCCGGTCAGGTCTGTGTGGCCGACGGCACCGCGCTGGCGGGGCAGAAGATCGAGCGGGTGCTGACCAACGACCCGGCGATGGGCGTGCTGCGCCATGTCGACGCGGGGTACGAGTCGCAGTCGGCCGGTGGCGTGCAGATTCCGATGAAGCCATGAGCGAGCTTGCGAGCGAATCGGTCGGCTCAGTCATGAACTCAGGGCGACGCCGGAGCGCAGCGGAGGTGGCGCCATGAGCGAGTTCGCGAAGCTGTGGGCGGAGATTGCGCCGGTCGGGCGGGCGGACAGCGGCGGCTATCTGCGGTTCGCGCTGACCGAGCCGGAGCTGACGTTGCGGGACTGGTTCCGGGCGCAGGCCTCGTTCCGGGACATGACGGTGACCGAGGACGGGAACGGGAATCTGTTCGCGTGGCGGGGTGAGCCGTGGGCGCCGGGGACCGTGCTGACCGGGTCGCATTTCGACTCGGTGCCGCACGGGGGCGGTTATGACGGGCCGTTGGGGATCGTGAGCGCATTCCTGGCCGTCGACCGTCTTCCAAGTGACCGAAAAGTCGGGATTGCGGCTTTTGTCGAGGAGGAGGGTGGGCGATTCGGCGTACCGTGCCTAGGATCCAGGCTTTTGACCGGCGCGATCGCACCCGAGAAGGCCGCGACGCTGAAGGACCGTGACGGCGTCACCTTCAGCGCCGCCCTGAACTCCGTTCCGTCCGGATTTATCGGACAAATCGCCAACGTAGCAGCTTACGTCGAACTGCACATCGAGCAGGGACGCGCCCTCACGACTCCGGTCGGAGTGGGCAGCGCGATCTGGCCGCACGGCCGCTGGCGGATGGATTTCACCGGCGTCGGCGACCACGCCGGGACGACCCGGATGACCGACCGGCACGACCCGATGCTGACGTTCGCGCACACCGTGCTCGCCGCCAACCGGGCGGCGATCGAGGCCGGCGCGCACGCCACCATGGGCCGCGTCCAGGTCGAACCGAACGCCACCAATGCCATCCCGTCGCTGGTCCGCGGCTGGCTGGACGCCCGGGCCGTGGACACCGCCACCCTCGGCCGGCTGGTCGACGCGGTGGTGCGCGAGGCGACCGAACGGGCCGGCCGGGACGGAACCGCGCTGGCGGTGACCGCCGAGTCGGTGACCGGCGAGGTCGCCTTCGACACCGCGCTGGCCGGGCGGCTGTCCGCGCTGCTGGGCGACGCGCCGATCCTGCCGACCCAGGCCGGGCACGACGCCGGGGTGCTGTCGGCGCACGTGCCGACCGCGATGCTGTTCGTCCGCAACCCGACCGGGGTGTCGCACGCTCCCGCCGAGCACGCCACCGAAGCCGACTGCGAGGCCGGCGTGGAGGCTCTGGCCACGGTCCTGGAGGAGCTGGGATGAGGTTCTTCGCGAGGCACGCGTGGGTCGGTGGCCGGGTCGAGGACGACGTGCTGATCGAGATCGGGGACGGCCGGTTCACCACCGTGACGCCGGGTGCGCGGACCGACGGCGAGATCCTGCCCGGCCTGGTGCTGCCCGGCCTGGCGAACGCGCACTCGCACGCCTTCCACCGGGTGCTGCGCGGCCGCACGCACAGCGGCCGGGGCAGTTTCTGGACCTGGCGGGAGCAGATGTACGCGGCCGCCGCGACCCTGGACCCGGACTCCTACCTGACGCTCGCGCGGGCCGTCTACGCCGAGATGGCGCTGGCCGGGATCACCTGCGTGGGCGAGTTCCACTACCTGCACCACGGGCCGGGCGGCGCCCGTTACGACGACCCGAACGCGATGGGCGCGGCCCTGATCCAGGCCGCCGACGAAGCCGGTATCAGGATCACCCTGCTCGACACGCTCTACCTGACCGCGGGCGTGGACGGGACGCCGTTGCGGGGTGTTCAGGAACGGTTCGGCGACGGCGACGCGGCGGCCTGGGCGGAACGGGCCGACCGGCTCACGGCGGCCCCGCACGCCCTGATCGGCGCGGCGATCCATTCGGTACGGGCGGTGCCCGCCGACCAACTGCGCCTGCTGGCCGGCCGTGCCCCGCTGCACGTGCACCTCTCCGAACAGCGCGCCGAGAACGAGCAGTGCCGGGCCGTGCACGGTTGCACCCCCACCGAACTGCTGGACCGGCACGGCGTCCTCGGGCCGGGAACCACCGCCGTGCACGCCACCCACCTCACCGACGGTGACGTGAAACTGCTCGGCGACAGTGGCGCGGGCGTCTGCCTCTGCCCCACCACCGAACGGGATCTGGCCGACGGCATCGGCCCGGCGGGGCGGCTCGCCGGCGCAAACGTGCCGCTCAGCCTGGGCAGCGACAGCCATGCGGTGATCGATCCGTTCGAGGAGATCCGCGGCCTGGAGATGCACGAGCGGCTGGCCACCGAGAGCCGCGGCCACTTCCCGGCGGCGGCGCTCATCGCGGCGGCGGCCCATCATGCCGCGCTGGGCTGGGACGATGCGGGCGGTATCGCGCCCGGCTTGCGAGCCGATCTGGTCGCGGTCTCCCTGGACGGCGTACGGACCGCCGGCGCCCGTCCGGACCAGGCGATCTTCGCGGCCACCGGGGCGGACGTCACGCACGTGATCTCCGGTGGCCGGCGGATCGTCGCCGACGGGCGGCACACGCTCGTGGACGTACCCCGCGAACTGGCGAAGGCGCTGTCATGAGCGTTCTGATCACCGACATCGGTGAGCTGTTCACCAACGACCACAGCCTCGGGATCCGGCACGACATGGCGGTCGTGGCGGAGGACGGCCTGATCGCCTGGATCGGCCCGGCGTCCTCGGCTCCGGCGGCCGACACGGTGCTGAACGCGGACGGGGCCGCGGTGCTGCCCGGCTTCGTGGACAGCCACGCGCATCTGATCTTCGCCGGGGACCGGGCGCCCGAGTTCGCGGCCCGGATGGCCGGGGAGTCCTACACCGGCGGCGGGATCCGGACCACGGTCGGCGCGACCCGGGCGGCGTCCGACGACGAGCTGCGCCGCAATGCGCGGCGACTGGTGGGCGAGGCGCTGCGGCAGGGCACCACCACGATCGAGATCAAGTCGGGGTACGGGCTGAACGTGGCCGACGAGGCGCGGTCCCTGCGGATCGCGGCCGAGTTCACCAGCGAGACGACGTTCCTCGGGGCGCACGTGGTGCCGGCCGAGTACCGGGACGATCCGTGGGCGTACGTCGCCCTGGTCACCGGCCCGATGCTCAACGCCGCCAGGCCGTACGCCCGCTGGATCGACGTGTTCTGCGAACGCGGGGCCTTCGACGCCGACCAGGCCCGCACCGTCCTGGCCGCCGGGCAGGCCGCCGGGCTCGGCCTGCGGGTGCACGGCAACCAGCTCGGGCCCGGCCCGGGCGTTGCGCTGGCCGTCGAGATGGGCGCGGCGAGCGTCGACCACTGCACCCACCTCACCGGCGACGACGTGGACGCGCTCGCCTCGACGGTGATCGACTGCATGTGTCACTGCGACGGCGCCTCCGGTACGGTCGCCACCCTGCTGCCGGGCGCGGAGTTCTCCACCCGGTCGCCCTATCCGGACGCCCGGCGGCTGCTCGGCGCCGGCGTCACCGTCGCCCTCGCCACCGACTGCAACCCGGGGTCGTCGTACACGTCCTCGATGCCGTTCTGCATCGCGCTGGCCGTACGCGACATGGGCCTGACCCCGAGCGAAGCGGTCACGGCAGCCACCGCGGGTGGCGCGCACGCCCTGCGCCGCACCGACATCGGCCGGATCTCGGTCGGCGCCCGCGCCGATCTGATCGTCCTGGACGCACCCTCCCACCTGCATCTGGCCTACCGGCCCGGTGTGCCACTGATCCGAACCGTTCTGCACGACGGAGTGCCGCAATGATCGTCACCGTTCAGCCCACCGGGGTCTCCCCCGCCGACGTCCTCGCCGTCGCCCGATCCCCCTTCCCTGCCGGAGCCTCCACGGCCGGTGGCGACGTCCGCGTCGAGATCTCGCCCGCCGCCGTCGACGCGATGGCCGCCAGCCGGGCCATCGTCGACAACATCGAGGCGTCCGGGCGGCCCGTCTACGGCGTCTCCACCGGCTTCGGCGCGCTCGCCGGCACGTCGATCGAACCGTCCCGCCGGGCCGAACTGCAACACGCGCTGATCCGCTCGCATGCCGCCGGCATCGGCGCGCCGATGCCGCGCGAGGTGGTCCGGGCGATGATCCTGCTGCGGGTGCGGTCGCTGGCGCTGGGCCGCTCCGGGGTCCGGCCGGAACTCGCCCAGGGCCTCGTCGACCTGCTCAACCACGACATCACGCCGTGGGTGCCGGAACACGGCTCGCTGGGCGCCTCCGGCGACCTGGCGCCGCTCGCGCACTGCGCGCTGGTGCTGCTCGGCGAAGGGTGGGTGCTCGGCAAGGACGGCTCCCGGATCACCGGGGCGGAGGCGCTGCGCGGCGCCGGGCTGCGGCCGCTGGACCTGGCCGCCAAGGAGGGCCTGGCGCTGATCAACGGCACCGACGGCATGCTCGGCATGCTGCTGCTGGCGATCGCCGACGCCCGGCACCTGTTCGCGATGGCCGACGTGACCGCGGCGCTGGCCATCGAGGCGATGCTCGGCTCGGACCGGCCGTTCCTGCCCGAACTGCACGACATCCGCCCGCACCCCGGCCAGGCCGCGTCGGCGGCGAACATCCACCGGCTGCTGCAGGGCTCGGCGATCATGGACTCGCACCGGGACGACCTGGCGCACGCGGTGCAGGACGCGTACTCGATGCGCTGCGCCCCGCAGGTCGCCGGCGCGGCCCGGGACACCCTCGACTTCGTCGCCGTCACCTGCGGCCGGGAACTGGTGTCGGTGGTGGACAACCCGGTGGTGCTGACGGACGGGCGGGTCGAGTCGACCGGGAACTTCCACGGCGCCCCGCTCGGTTTCGCCGCCGACTTCCTGGCCATCGCCGCCGCCGAGGTCGGCGCGATCGCCGAACGCCGGGTCGACCGGCTGCTCGACGTCACCCGCTCCCGCGACCTGCCGCCGTTCCTGTCCCCCGACGCCGGGGTCAACTCCGGCCTGATGATCGCCCAGTACACGGCGGCCGGGATCGTCGCGGAGAACCGGCGGCTCGCCTCCCCGGCCTCGGTGGACTCGCTGCCGACCAGCGGCATGCAGGAGGACCACGTGTCGATGGGCTGGGCGGCCGCCAAGAAGCTGCGCACCGTCCTGGACAACCTGACCAGCCTGCTCGCCGTGGAACTGCTCGCCGCGGTCCGCGGTCTGCAGCTGCGCGCCCCACTCGTCCCCTCCCCGGCCGGGCGGGCGGCGGTGGCGGCGGTCGCACCGTTCGCCGGCAGCCCCGGCCCCGACCTGTTCCTCGCCCCCATCCTGGAACAGGCTCGCGCCGTGGTCGCCGGCCCGGCCCTGCGCGCCGCCGTCGAGGCCACCACCGGCCCACTGCGCTGAAGCCTTTCGGTGTGCGGAGCCCGGCCGCTGTGCGCGCCCGGACTCCACACACCGAAGTCGATGCGGGAGGCTCGGGGGATGATGCACCGTCACTCCGGGCTGATCTTCACCGGGCACACCCTTTCCGTACCTCTGGAACATCGGAGGCCGACGGGCCCGCGGATCGAGATCTTCGCGCGTGAGGTGCGGGAGAACGATCCGGCGGCCGAAAGCCGGCCGTTCCTGCTCTACCTCCAGGGCGGGCCGGGACACCGGGCGCCGCGGGAGCTGCCGGTGTGGCTGCGCCGGGCGGTCCGCGACTACCGGGTGGTGCTGCTCGACCAGCGCGGCACCGGGCGCAGCACCCCGCTCACCCGGCAGACGCTGGCCCGCGTCGACGATCCGGCCGGGCATCTGGCGCACTTCCGGGCGGACAGCATCGTGGCCGACGCCGAACTGCTACGGGCCCACCTGGCCGGGGACCGGCCGTGGAGCGTGCTGGGGCAGAGCTTCGGCGGGTTCTGCGCGGTCACCTACCTGAGTTTCGCCCCGCAAGGGCTCCGCGAAGTGATCATCACCGGTGGGCTGCCGGGGCTGACCGCGACCGCGGAGGACGTCTACCGGGCCGCCTATCCGCGGGTGCTGGCCCACAACGAGCGGTACTACGCGCGGTACCCGGAGGACGAGGCACTGGCCCGGCGGGTCGTCGACGCGCTGCGCGACCAGGACGCCCGGCTGCCCGGCGGGGACCGGCTCACCCCGCGCCGGTTCCAGACGCTCGGCATCCACCTCGGCTCCCAGGCCCGCTTCGACCTGCTGCACCACCTCCTCGAGGAGGCGTTCGCCGGGCCCGAGCTGTCCGAGGTGTTCCTGCGCCGGGTGGACGCGGCGATCTCGTTCGCCGAGTTCCCGCTGTTCGCGACCGCGCACGAGGCGATCTACGGCCAGGGTGCGGCGACCGGGTGGGCGGCGCACCGGGTCCGCGACGAGTTCCCGGCGTTCGACCTGGACGCGGGCGGACCGGTCCGGTTCACCGGGGAGATGATCTATCCCTGGCTGTTCGAGGAGGACCCGGCGCTGATCCCGCTCGCCGGCGCGGCCGGCCGGCTGGCCGCCAAGGACGACTGGCCGGCGCTGTACGACCCGGCGCGGCTGGCCGCCAACGAGGTGCCGGTGGTGGCCGCCGTCTACCACGACGACATGTACGTGGACCGGGACATGTCGCTGGCCACCGCCGCCACCGTCAAGGGCCTGCGGCCGTGGGTGACCAACGAGTACGCCCACGACGGTCTCGGGCGCTCCGAACGCGTCCTCGACCGTCTGCTGGAGCTGTTGAAGGACTGAAGACCCGGTGTGGTTCGGGCGCGCAGGGCGGCCGGACCACACCCACGTCAGCGGGGCAGTTCCTTGGCGATGACCTTCGCCAGTTCGCGGAGGGCCTTGCCACGGTGGCTGATGGCGTCCTTCTCGGCGGGGGCGAGCTCGGCGTTCGTCCGGTCCTGGCCGTCCCCGAGGAAGATCGGGTCGTAACCGAAACCGCCCTCGCCGCGGCGGCTGCGCATCAGGCGCCCGGTCTGGCGGCCCTCCACCAGGTGCTCGCGCCCGTTCGGCAGCACCAGCGCGGCCGCGCACACGAACGCCCCGCCCCGCTGCTCGTCGGCGACATCGCTGATCTGGGCCAGGACCAGGTCCAGGTTGGCCGCGTCGTCGCCGTGCCGGCCGGACCAGCGGGCGCTGAAGACGCCGGGCATGCCGTTGAGCGCGTCGACCGCGATGCCGGAGTCGTCGGCCACCGTCGGCAGGCCGGTCCGCTTGGCGCCCTCCCGGGCCTTGATCAGCGCGTTCTCGCCGAAGGTCAGGCCGGTCTCGGGCACGTCCGGATAATCCGGGAAGTCACCGAGGCCGACCAGCTCGATCTGGCTGCGGCCGAGCGCCGCGTCCAGGATCCGCTGCAGCTCGACGAGCTTCTTCATGTTCCCTGTGGCCAGCAGCAGCCGCGCGCCGCTCATGAGGAGAGGGCCTTCTGCTGCGCGGCGGCCAGCTCGGCGCAGCCGAGCACACCGAGATCGAGCATGGCGTCCAACTGAGCCCTGCGGAACACGCCGTTCTCCCCCGTCCCCTGCACTTCGACGAAGTCGCCCTCGCCGGTGCACACCACGTTCATGTCGACGCCGGCGGCGACGTCCTCCTCGTAGTTCAGGTCGAGGCGGGCCTCACCGTCGAAGATGCCCACACTGACCGCCTGGATCGAGGTGTGCAGCACCTTCTCCACCTTGCCCGCGAGCGCCTTGCGCGAAGCCAGCCAGGTGACCGCGTCGTGCAGGGCCACATAGGCGCCGGTGATCGCGGCGGTCCGGGTGCCTCCGTCGGCCTGGAGCACGTCACAGTCGAGAACGATCGAATTCTCGCCGAGCGCCTTCAGGTCGATGCAGGCCCGCAGGCTGCGACCGATCAGGCGGGAGATCTCCTGGGTGCGGCCGCCGACCTTGCCCTTGACGCTCTCCCGGTCGCCGCGGGTGTTGGTGGCGCGGGGCAGCATCGCGTACTCCGCGGTGACCCAGCCGAGGCCGGAGCCCTTGCGCCAGCGGGGAACCCCCTCGGTGACGCTCGCGGTGCACAGCACCCGGGTGTTGCCGAACTCCACCAGCACCGAGCCTTCGGGGTGGATGCTCCAGTGCCGGGTCAGGGTCACCGGTCGCAGCTGGTCGGCCGTTCGGCCGTCGGGACGTGCCATACCCCCAACCCTATGCGTAACGGGCGGCGCCGGCTTCGTCCGCCCCGGCCTCACGCGGTTTTTCCTCGGTGGCGGCGATCCGGCGAGGGCAGGGAACACCGTCGACGTACGACGTGGACGGCACCGCCGGCCGGATCAGACCCGCCAGCGGGCCCGTCGCGGGCTCCGGGATCGCCTCGTGCGCCCGCAGGAAACCCTCGACCGATTCGGGCCAGCCGTACCGCTCCGCCTGCGCGCGGGCCGCCGCCCGGCGCTCCAGCCGGGGCCGCTCCATCAGCCGGCTGACCGCGTCGGCGAACGCCTCGGCCGTGCCGGGCACCGACACGCCGCCGTCACCGACCACCTCGGGCAGGGCACTCTGCTCGTTCACCACCACGGGCGTGCCGCAGGCCATCGCCTCCAGAGTGGCCAGCCCGAACGTCTCCACCGGACCGGGCGACAACACCACGTCGGCGCTGGCCAGCAGCGCGGCGACGGCCGGGCGCTCGGAGATGTGACCGGCGAAGCGGACCGGCAGACGTGCCCCCCGGTACGCCAGGGCGGTGCGCCGGGTGCCGTCACCGGCCATCACCAGCACCGCCGGGACCTTGCCGTTGCGCAGCGCGGCGACCGTGTCGACGGCCAGCTCCGGCCGTTTCGCCGCGGAGAGCCGGCTGCAGTAGACCAGCAGCAGCTCGTCGGGCCGCGCGTACCGCGAGCGGACGGCGGCGTCCATCGCGCCCGGGTTGAACAGGTCGAGGTCGACGCCGAGCGGCACCTCCACCAGGTTCGGCACACCGATGCGGCGGAACTCCTCGGCGGCGAACGCGGTGGTGCAGACGATCGTGTCGAACGCCTCGGCGGTGCGCCGGTTGAACCGGTCGGCGAGAGCGTCGCGTTTCGGCATGCCCCAGACGCCGAGCAGACCGGCCAGGCTCTCGTGGGACACCATCATCGAGCGGACCCCGCGACGGCGCGCCCAGTCGCCGGTCCAGCGCAGCGTGGTGCGGTCGGAGACCTCGATCCGGTCCGGCTCCAGACCGTCCAGCAGCTTGATCAGCTCACGCCGGCCGGCGAGCACACGGTAACCACCGGTGCGCGGCAACGGTGCGCTGGGCAACGTGATGACCCGGCCCTGGGTGGTGACCTTGTCGGAATAACGACGGCCGGGGACGACCAGCACCGCCTCGTGCCCGGCCGCCTGGTAGCCCCGACCCAGCTCGCGCAGCGCGGTCCGCAGGCCGCCGGTGTGAACCGTGACGAAGTTGGCCAGGCGAACGATGCGCATGCAACAACTCCAAGTCACGACACGTGATGCGGTCGGTGCTGAGCCGATCTCGCCCCCGTAACCGGCTCAGAGATCGTATCTGGCACCGGGGCGGACGACTTCGACCGGTCCCGCATAGGCGGCGGTGGCGGCTTCCACAATAGATGCCTCACTGGCCCAGGCCGGCACGAGATGGGTCAGCAGCAGCCTGCCCACATCGGCCTTCGTCGCCGCCTCGCCGGCTTCTCCGCCGGTCAGATGCAGGTCAGGCGGATTGACCACACCGTCCTGGTAACTCGCCTCACAGAGGAACAGATCGGCGTGGGCGGCCAGCCGCAGCAGCGCCTCGCAGGGCGCCGTGTCCGACGAGTAGGCCAGCACCCGGCCGTTGTGCTCGACGCGGACCCCGTACGTCTCCACGGGATGGTTGACCCGGTCCACGGTGACCGTCAGCGGCCCGATGGGGAACGTGCCGGGCTGGAGCCCGTAGAAGGTGTAGACGTCGTCGACCGGCTCGCCCTCGGTGCTGTAGGCGGCGGCGATCCGCTCGGCCGCGCCCAGCGGGGCGTAGACCGGCAGCGGGGGCAGCGCGCCGGCCGGGTCGTAACGGCGGACCACGACGTAGGTGCAGGCGTCCAGCATGTGGTCGCAGTGCAGGTGAGTGAGGAGGATGGCGTCGACGCGCCGCATGTCCGAGTAACGCTGCAGGGCCGAGAGCGACCCGGAACCGAAGTCGATCAGGAGCCGGAATCCCTCGGCCTCCACCAGGTACGCCGAACATGCCGACTCGGGGCCGGGGAAACTGCCGGCACAACCGAGAACGGTTAGTCGCATCCGGATCCCTCTGGCTCACGCTGTGTTGGCCCGACCCGAGTCGCCGGCCACGCCTCACCCGACCGGTCCGCGCCGGACTTGTCAGACCAGTCAATCACGGTGCGAAGCGTACGCCGCGACAACTGCCCGGCGTTAACAACTGATCGATTTGTCGCTAAATCGACAACACACATCACAGCCCTCGTGACCTCGTCCATCACCTTTGCGCCGTCACGTCCGGTGATCCACCCGCGTTGCTCAGGGTGAGTGCTTTGAAGATCATCGGCTGGAGGCGACATGACCGCGATCGAGCAGGCGCGGACGACCCGGATCGTGACTCAGGCGAACCTTCCGCAGGCGAGCCCGCCGCCCCCGGATCCCGAGCTCTCCTTCCGCTTCCCGGCGCCGGACGACCCGGCGCCGGGAGCCGCGCGGATGCTCGCGATCGCCCTCTACAGCGCTGCGCTCGGACTGTGCGGGGTCGCCGTCGGCCTGTGGGCGGTGATGGCCGTGTTCAGCGGGGCGCCCGGCTGGTATCTGCCGGTGCTGGCCCTGCTGACCATGCTGAGCGTGGCGCCCGTGGTGGCCGCGTACCTCGCCATCCACCAGCGCACCCTGCCCTGGTTCCTGCTGCTGGCCGCGGCCCCGCCGATGGCCGTGAACGTGTGGGTGGCCCTGTCCTACTGATCCGGCGTGCCGCGGTCGGCCGTCATACCCGGAGCGTGTGGAGTCCGGCCGCTGTCCGCGCCGCGACTCCACACGCCGGAACTCAAGCCCAGAGCTGGCCCTCGAGGGCCTCTTCCGCCTCGTTGAGCGTGCCGCCGTAAGCGCCGGTCGACAGGTATTTCCAGCCCGCGTCCGGGACCACGAAGGCCACGTCGGCACGGTTGCCGGCCCGGACCGCCTCGTGCGCCACCGCGAGGGCCGCGTGCAGCACCGCCCCGGTGGAGAACCCGGCGAAGATGCCCTCGACCTCGATCAGCTGCCGGGTCCGCAGCACTGCGTCCCGGGTCCCGACCGAGAACCGCCGGGTCAGCACCGAGGCGTCGTACAACTCGGGGACGTAACCCTCGTCGATGTTGCGCAGGCCGTAGACCAGCTCGCCGTACCGCGGCTCGGCGGCGATGATCTGGATGCCGTCGACCTTCTCCCGCAGGAAGCGGCCGGTGCCCATCAGGGTGCCGGTGGTGCCCAGACCGGCCACGAAGTGCGTGATCGTGGGCAGGTCGTGCAGCAGCTCCGGGCCGGTCGTCTCGTAATGCGCGCGGGCGTTCGCCGGATTGCCGTACTGGAACAGCATCTTCCAGTCGGGATGCTCGGCGGCGATCTGCTTCGCGGTCGCGACGGCCTGGTTGGAACCACCCGCGGCCGGCGAGAAGATGATCTCCGCGCCGTACATCCGGAGGAGCTGGGTCCGCTCGGCCGAGACGTTCTCCGGCATCACGCAGACCAGCCGGTAACCCCGGAGCTTGGCGACCATGGCCAGGGCGATACCGGTGTTGCCGCTGGTCGGCTCGAGGATCGTGTCACCGGGCCGCAGGTGCCCGGACTCCTCGGCCTCGCGCACCATGAACAGCGCGGCACGGTCCTTGATGCTGCCGGTCGGGTTGCGGTCCTCCAACTTGGCCCAGAGCCGCACCGGCGGCGCCCCCTCGGGCACCGCCGGGGAGAGGCGGGGCAGGCCGACCAGCGGCGTGCCCCCGCACGCGTCCAGCAGGCTCTCGTAACGAGCCATCGGTCTTAGAGACCGCCGAGCAACGCCGCCGCGGCGGCGAAGCCGAGGGCGCCACCGGCGACGGCCGGGAGGATGGTGACCGAGTCGCCGTCCTTGACCTTGGCGTCGAGCGCGCCGAGGAAGCGGACGTCCTCGTCGTTGACGTAGATGTTCACGAACCGGTGCAGGCCGCCCTCGGGCGTGATCAGCCGGCCCTTGAGGCCGCTGTGCTTGGCGTCCAGGTCGTCGATCAGCTCGGTGAGGGTGTCACCGGAGCCCTCCACGATCTTCGCGCCGCCGGTGTAGGTGCGCAGGATGGTGGGAACGCGGACTTCGATAGCCATGGCTGCATTTCTCCTAGAGGAGTCGAACGAAAACGGGCAGGGGTCGGTCGGGTCGGATCGCTGTTAACGGCAGCGACACTCGTAGAAGACCGACGCCGGGCTCTGCCCGAACATGAACGACTGCACAGCTGTGGAAATCACGCCTTCACCGTCGCATCCACGATGTTGACCTCTTCTTCGGTCACCACACCGTCCACGATACGGAACGAGCGGATCTCCTCCGTATCGGGCTCGCGGGTCGACACCAGGAGATAGTGCGCGTTCGGCTCACCGGCGAAGGAGATGTCGGTGCGGGACGGGAACGCCTCCGTCGCGGTGTGCGAGTGGTAGATCACCACCGGCTCCTCGTCGAGGTCGTCCATCTCGCGCCAGACCCGCAGGTGCTCCATCGAGTCGAACTCGTAGAACGTCATCGAGCGCGCCGCGTTGTCCATCGGGATGTGCCGGGTGGGCACGTCCTCGCCGATCGGCCCGGCGACGACGCCACAGGCCTCGTCGGGGTGGTCCCGGCGGGCGTGGGCGACGATCGCGTCGATGATCGCTCGGTCGATGGTCAGCACGTCGTTCACATTACCGTGAGATTTCGCCGAGCCCAGCGTGGCAGTTGCCACACTCAACGGATCTCAGGGAGCGCGTTGAGCAGCGATTCCTGGAGGTAGCCGAGGTAGGCGTACACCGAGAGCTGGAAGACCCGGCTGGAACCCGGGTCCTCGAGCACCGCGTCGTCCAGCTCCTCGCCCAGATCGGTGTCGGCCTTGATCTCCAGGCGGGTGCCCATGGCCAGCCGGGCGTCGTTGATCGCCCGCAGCCAGGCCTCGGCGGCCTCGCCGTCCAGGCGCACCTCCCCCTCCCCCTCGTCGGGAAGGGCGGCGAGGATCGCCCCCGCCTGGTCGATCTTGCTGGTCTTGAGATCGCCCTCGGTGTAGAGCCGGAACTCCTGCGAATCCTCCGGCAGGTCGGGATAGATGTCCGGGAAGAGCCGGCTCACCACGGGATCGGTGTGATCCATGCCGTCGGTCAGCAGACCGACCACCTCGGCCGCCACTTTCCGCAGGACTCGCACCTCGTCGTGCGCGAACGTGGCGACACACTGGCCACCGCTGCGTCGGAACATCTTCTTCCCCACCCGCTCGTCAGGCCGTCAACCGCGGTCGACAGTCGCCCAGAGACCGTATCCGTGCAGCTGGTTGGCGTCCATCTCCATGCGCTCGCGCGCACCCGTGGAAACCACCGCCTTGCCTTTCGTGTGCACGTCCATCATCAGCTTCTCGGCCTTTTCCTTGTTGTAGCCGAAGAGTTTCTGGAAGACCCACGTCACGTACGACATGAGATTGACCGGGTCGTCCCAGACGATGGTCACCCATGGCCGATCCTCGGCCGGTACTTCCTCTATCTCCGGCGTCTCGACGGGAGCAACCTGAGGCAACGCCATGCCCCCATGTTGCCACCGGATTCGGCGAACCGGTGAACCGGAGCATCGAACCGCTGGTCAACGGCCGCGTCGAGCCCCATGGTCGGCATCGCGGCCCGCGGCGCAATAGGGTGTGAGGCGTGGAGACCATCGCGCCGGCCCTGATGACGGACCAGTACGAGCTGACCATGGTCAGCGCCGCGCTCCGGGACGGCACCGCCGACCGGAACTGCGTCTTCGAGGTGTTCGCCCGAAGGCTGCCGACCGGCCGGCGGTACGGCGTGGTCGCCGGCACCGGCCGGCTGATCGAGCTGATCCGCGACTTCCGGTTCGAGCCGGGCGAGATCGAGTTCCTGCGCTCGGCCGGGATCGTCGACGAGGCCTGCGCCGATTGGCTCGCGGAGTACCGGTTCACCGGCGACATCGAGGGTTACTCCGAGGGCGAGCTGTTCTTCCCCGGATCACCGATCCTGACCGTGTCCGGCAAGTTCGCCGAGTGCGTGGTGCTGGAGACGCTGATCCTGTCGGTGCTCAACCACGACTGCGCCATCGCCGCCGCGGCCGCCCGGATGGTCACCGCGGCCCGCGGGCGCCCGATCATCGAGATGGGCTCCCGGCGCACCCACGAGCACGCCGCGGTGGCCGCCGCCCGGGCCGCCTACCTGGCCGGTTTCGCCTCCACGTCCAACCTGGCGGCCGGCCGCGCCTACGGCATCCCGACCACCGGCACGTCGGCGCACGCGTTCACGCTGCTGCACGACGACGAGCCGGCCGCGTTCGGGTCACAGGTCGCGGCGCTCGGCAAGAACACCACGCTGCTGGTCGACACGTACGACATCAGTCAGGGCATCCGCAACGCGATCGCGGTCGCCGGGCCCGATCTGCGGGCCGTCCGGATCGACTCGGGCGACCTGTCGGTGCTGGCCCAGCAGTCCCGTGAGCTGCTGGACTCGCTGGGCGCCACCGAGACCAAGATCATCGTCTCCGGCGACATGGACGAGTACTCGATCGCCACCCTCGCCGCCGAGCCGGTCGACATCTACGGCGCCGGCACCGCGGTGGTCACCGGCTCCGGCGCGCCCACCGCCAGCCTGGTCTACAAACTGGTCGAGGTCGACGGGCGCCCGGTCGTGAAACGCTCGGAGAACAAGGCGACCGTCGGCGGCCGCAAGGTCGCGATCCGCCGGCACAAGCCCACCGGCACCGCCACCGAGGAGATCATCTTCTCCCAGGGGGTGCCCGACCACCAGGCCAACGACCGGCTGCTGCAGCGCTCCTACATCGCCGCCGGCACGGTGCAGGACTCGCCGAGTCTCACCGAGTCCCGCGACCACCTCCGGCAGAATCTGATCTCCATCCCGTGGGAGGGCCTCAAGCTCTCCGCGGGCGACCCGGCCATCCCGGTCGTGATCGTTCCCACCGCCTAGCCTCGTTTCCACCGCATGGGGGCACACATGTCACGCGCATTGATCATCGTGGACGTTCAGAACGACTTCTGCGAGGGCGGCTCACTCGCGGTCGCCGGTGGCGCGGCAGTCGCCAAGGGCATCTCGCTGGTGCTCGACAAGGCCGGTGACCGCTGGGACCACGTGGTCGCCACCAAGGACTGGCACATCGACCCGGGGACGCATTTCAGCGACACCCCGGACTTCGTCGACTCCTGGCCGGTGCACTGCGTCGCCGGTTCGGCCGGCTCCGACTTCCACCCCGAGCTCGTCACCGACCGCATCGAGGCGGTCTTCCACAAGGGCGAGTACCAGGCGGCCTACTCCGGGTTCGAGGGTCACGGCGAAGACGGCGAAACCCTCGCCGGGTGGCTGCGGGCCAAGGGGGTCACCGACGTCGAGGTGGTCGGCATCGCCACCGACCATTGCGTACGGGCCACCGCGCTCGACGCCGCGCGAGAGGGCTTCAACACCACCGTCGTCCTCGAACTCACCGCCGGCGTGGCCCGGGCGACCACCGAGGCCGCCCTGGAGCAACTGCGCGCCGCCTCGGTCGGCACCACCGGCACGCCCGTCGTGGACGCCTGACGGAGCCCCTCCACATCGGCGTGACTTCACATCTTCACAATGTTCGATCCGGACTTCTGCGGCACCCACATCACCACCAGCAACGAGATCGCCGCGAACGGCAAGGCCACAACGTGAACCAGCTCGACTACAGGCCGGCCCGCATGGAGGCCTACAACACCGCCGTCATCGCCGGAGACTTCAACGGCCAGCCCGCTACGGCCGGCTCGACAACTGATACTCGCCGACGCTGAACGTCGCCAACAACAACGGCAACACCGGCGCCTACCGCGAGCTGGACGACAACGACTCGGGCAACTGCCTCGGGTACGGCGAGTGGACCGCCCCCGGCACCCCCGGCGCCACCCCGCCGTGCGGCGCCACCCCGCCGTGCGGCGCCACCCCGCCGTGCGGCGGCAGCGCCAAGATTGATCTGATCTTCGCCCGTCGGCACCGTCTCGTCGGCAGCTACAGCGGCGACTCTCTGAGCATCTCCACCGCCTGCTCCGCTTCCGGTCTGCGGCTCTCCCTCTTTCAACCTTTCCCCGGTACGGGCCACGCACGTTCCGTGGCTCCCCGCGGCTGCGGTAGGCGCTCCCTCACGATCGTCCCCCGGCGCCTCCCGTGCAGGCCCGGCACGGTCTCACCCACGATTGGCCGTCCCGGTGGACCGTGCCGGCAGATCGATCCCGCAGAACACCGGGCCGATAACGCCGGCGCGGGAATCGCGCGAACCACGCAGCTCCCGGCAAGAGTGAGTGGCCACCAACGGCCCGAATCGAACCGCAACTGCCCACACCACCACTCCCGCGACAGGCGTAGACAGCTACGGGCCAAATCGCGCCACAACCACCCACACCACCACTCCCGCGACATGCGTGGACAGCTACGGCCCGTAGCGGACCGCAGCAACCACCCACACCACCACTCCCGCGACATGCGTAGACAGCTACGGGCCAAATCGCGCCACAACCACCCACACCACGGCTCCCGCGACATGCGTAGACAGCTACGGGCCAAATCGCGCCACAACCACCCACACCACCACTCTCGCGACATGCGTGGACAGCTACGGCCCCGCCTTCGCTGATCCGCTGATCCGCTGATCCGCTGATCCGTGGCATTCTGGCCGTCGTCGGGGGCCCGTAGCGGACCACAGCGGCTGTGGCGGTAGCACGTCCGGAATGGCGGAGCGGCCGACGATGAGCGCACGCGCCGCCGACCCGAAACCGCTCGACGGCGAGATCCGCCGCAGCAGTGCTAAGCGGACGAACCCGACTCGCCGCGAACGGACCGGGCACGGTCGCCGTGCGCAGACACGGCAGGCTCGCCGTCGACAGACAAGCCAGGCTCGCCGGCACGGTCGCCGTGCGCAGACACGGCAGGCTCGCCGTCGACAGACGAGTCAGGCTCGAGGTGGGCAGGGGTGTCGCGGCGGCGGCGCAGCTCGGCGGGGAGGACCAGCAGGGCCACCAGGACGCCGACCGTGCCGACGGCGGCGAATCCCCACGCCGGGCCCCAGTGGTCGATGGCCAGGCCGGCCAGTGGGGCGCCGCAGGCCACGCCGACGGTCAGGGCCGAGTTGTGCATGCCCATCGCCTCGCCGCGGGCGGTGGCCGGGATCATCCGGCTGATCGCGTCGGAGCTGGCGGTGATCGTCGGGGCGCAGAGGGCGCCGGCCGGGATCAGCAGCAGCGCCAGGAGCCACCAGTGGTCGCCGCCCAGGCCGACCGGGATGGTCAGCAGGGCCATCGGTGTGAAGATCACCAGGATGGGCAGGCCGCGGCGGACGGTGCCGTAAAGGAAACCGCCGATCAGCGAGAACAGCGCCCAGAGCGCCAGCACCAGACCGGCCCACTCCAGGTCGCCGGAGGCCCGCAGGGTGGCCACCACTGCCACGTCGGTGCCGGAGAGGACCAGGGTGGCCGCCATGGTGACGGCGAGGACGGCGAAGAACCGGGGCTTGAGCCAGGTGCTGCGGGGCACCCGCTCGCCGCTGGACACGGGGGCCTCGTGGGCGGCCCGGACCGGCGGGTCGAGCAGCCACAGGCCGATGCCGGCGAGCAGGATGCCGGCGGCCAGGGCGAACATCGCGCCTCGGGAGCTGCCGGTGGTGACGATCAGCACGCCGAGCGCGGGCCCGGCCATGAATGACAGCTCGGTGGTCATCGAGTCGAGCGCGAACGCGGGCAGCCGGTGCGATTCGGGGGTGAGCGCGGCGATCGCCTGCCGAGCCACCGAGAAGGCCGGCAGCGCCAGGAATCCGCCGACTGCGGCGACCGGGAGCAGCGCCCCATAGGGCAGCGCCTGCGCGACGAGCCAATAGATCACCTCGGCGACCGTGGTGAGGACCAGGACCGGCCGCAGCCCCCAGCGGTCGATGAGACGGCCCATCACCGGCGCGCCGATCGAACCGCCGATCGTCGACGCCGCGCCGACCAGGCCGGCCGCGCCGTAACTCATGCCGAGACCCTCGACGACGTGCAGGGTGAGCACCACCGTCGCCGCCGCGATGGGCACGCGGGCGAGGGTCGCGACCACCAGCACGGACGTGATCTTCGGCAGCGCGAGTGTTTCGCGGTAAGGCGTGAGCAGCATGTTGGATCCTGACCTCCGCCGCCCATCCTGCCGTGGGGGTACGACGAAAAGCCAATGGTTAAGACTGCTCACCGGCGCGATGTGACGAAACACAAACGGCCCGCGCCCACCGAGGGGCGAGCCTCTCACCACGGGACAGGAACCGCCCGGTCACGAGACGCGAACGGCCCGCGCTCGGTGAGCACGGGCCGTTCGGGGTGGATCGGGTCAGCGGTCGCGATCGGTGCTGACGTCTTCGGCGTACGTGGCGCCGCCGTCGGACTCGGCGCTGAGCGGCCTGGCGCCACCCTCCGGCGGGCCGGCGATGGTCTGGCCGGCGGCCAGCTCCGGGAACTTCAGGTCGAAGGCGGGCCGCTCGGAGCGGATCCGCGGCATCCGGTCGAAGTTACGCAGCGGGGGCGGGCTGGTGGTGGCCCACTCCAGCGAGTTGCCGTGGCCCCAGGGGTCGTCGGCGGTGACCAGCTTGCCGACCTTGTACGACTTCCACACGTTGTAGATGAACGGCAGGGTCGACAGGCCGAGAACGAACGAGCCGATCGTGGAGAACGTGTTCAGGAAGGTGAACCCGTCGGCCGGCAGGTAGTCGGCGTACCGCCGCGGCATGCCCTTCGTGCCCAGCCAGTGCTGCACCAGGAAGGTGCCGTGGAAGCCGATCATCGTGAGCCAGAAGTGGATCTTCGCGAGCTTCTCGTCGAGCATCCGGCCGAACATCTTCGGGAACCAGAAGTAGATGCCGGAGAACACCGCGAACACGATCGTGCCGAAGAGCACGTAGTGGAAGTGCGCGATCACGAAGTACGAGTCGGAGACGTGGAAGTCGATCGGCGGCGAGGCGAGCAGGACGCCGGACAGACCACCGAAGAGGAACGTCACCATGAAGCCGACCGCGAAGAGCATCGGCGCCTCGAAGCTGATCTGGCCCCGCCACATGGTGCCGATCCAGACGAAGAACTTCATGCCGGTCGGGACCGCGATCAGGAAGCTCAGGAAGCTGAAGAACGGCAGCAGCACCTGACCGGTGGCGAACATGTGGTGCGCCCACACCGACATCGACAGCGCGCCGATCAGCAGGGTCGCGGCGACCAGGCCCTTGTAGCCGAAGACGGGCTTGCGGCTGAAGACCGGGATGACTTCGGTGATGATGCCGAAGAACGGCAGGGCGATGATGTACACCTCGGGGTGGCCGAAGAACCAGAAGAGGTGCTGCCAGAGCATCGGGCCGCCGGTCTCCACGTCGAAGACGTGCGCGCCGAGGACGCGGTCCGCGGCGAGGGCGAACAGCGCGGCCGCCAGGAACGGGAAGACCATCACCGCGAGCAGCGCGGTGACCAGCATGTTCCACGTCATGATCGGCATCCGGAACATGGTCATGCCCGGGGCCCGCAGGGTCAGGATCGTGGTGATCAGGTTGACCGAGCCGAGGATCGTGCCCAGACCGGAGAGGGCCAGGCCGACGACCCACATGTTCCCGCCGACACCCGGCGAGTGCAGGCTGTTGCTCAGCGGCGTGTAGGCGAACCAGCCGAAGTCGGCGGCGCCACCCGGCGTGAAGAACCCGCCGATGGTGATGAGGCCACCGAACAGGTAGAGCCAGTAAGCGAAGGAGTTGAGCCGCGGGAACGCCACGTCCGGGGCGCCGATCTGGATCGGCACCACGTAGTTGCCGAACGCGAACACGATCGGCGTGGCGAAGAACAGCAGCATGATGGTGCCGTGCATGGTGAACAGCTGGTTGAACTGCTCAGGCGACAGCAGCTGCATGCCCGGGCGGGCCAGCTCCGCGCGCATCAGCAGCGCCATCAGGCCACCGAGCAGGAAGAACACGAAGGCCGTGATCATGTACATGATCCCGATCTGCTTCGCGTCCGTCGTCCGCAGGATCCGGGCAAACGCCGAGCCCTTGACCTGCCGCCGGACCGGGTATGGTCGGGTCGCGATCGGCGACGGCGCAACGGTCGTCACGAATTGCCTCCGTTGTCTCGTTCGTCCCTCTCGGGATATCCCGAAGATCGGGCGTACCTGGGTGGCAGAATAGTCCCCCGCGTACTTTCAGCCGTCGCGGGGTGACCAAAGAGCACACCAGATCACCCGTCGGGTCAGGACGAGTCAGACCGGGGACACCAGCGCCCGATAGTGATCGGTGAAGATGCTGACCCCACGGCGCCGCAGCATCGGGTCACGCAGAGCCGGTGGCACGTCGCGGGTGCGGTCCCGCTCCCGGGTCCGCTCGCGCACCTCGGCGCAGCGCGGCCGGCGCCGCTCCTCCCACGCCCGCAGCGCGCCCGGGATGTCCCCGGCGGCGTCCCGCAGCTCCTGCCCGAGGACCCAGCCGTCCTCGAAGGACATCGCGGCGCCCTGGGCCAGGGTCGGTGCGGTGGCGTGCGCGGCGTCGCCGACCAGCACGACCGGCCCGGTGGACCAGGACGGCAGCACGACCTCGTCGGTGCGGGCCACCTGAACCTTCTCGATCTTGTCGAGGATCGCCGGGACCGGGCCGCCGAACGATCCGAACAACTCGCGCAGACGCTCGACCGGATCCGCCGGGTTCGGGGCGTCGGGCGCGGTCTCGTCGGCATGGCAATACAGCCGGCGTCCGCCCATCGGCATCGCCACGAACTGCGAGCGGCGGCCGAGCACCGCCGTCCAGTCGGTGACCGGCGGACCGCCGCTGACCACCGCGCGGTAGACGATCTGCCCGGTCGGCACGGCCGGTCCGCCGAGCCCGACCTTGTCGCGGATCGTGGAGCGCCGGCCGTCGGCGGCGACGACCAGGTCGAACTCAGCGATGCCGCCGGTGGAGAACTCGACCTTGGCGGCGCCGTCGACGATCTGGACGTCACGCACCTCGGTGTCGAAGCGCACCCCGCCGCCGACACCGGTGAGCAGCACCTGCTGCAGATCGGCCCGGGACAGCACCCGGGACTCGCCGACACCGGACCACAGGCCCGCGACGTCCATCTCGAACAGCTTGCCGCCGCGGGTGTCGAGGAACACCTGCCGGAAGATCAGGTCGCCCAGCGGGCGCAGCGGGACGTCGAGGCCGAGCTGCCGCAGCGCCCGGGTGGCGTTGCCGGGGAGATAGATGCCCGCGCTGGGCAGCATGGTGGCGGGCAGAGCCTCCACCACCTCGGGCCGGAAACCGGCGACTCGCAGCCCCCGGGCCGCGGCCAAGCCGGCGATGCCGGCGCCCACCACGAGGATGCGCAAGCTCATGACACCAACGCTTTCTTGTCGATTGATACGCGTCGGAGTGACGACATTACCCCCAGCAACCAATGTGGGGGAACACCCGCGATCATCCGTTAGCGGGAACCGGGGCGTCGTGCTCCGGCGGCGGGATCGCCATCGCCGCCGCGAACGCACGGCCGGCGCGGGCCAGGGCGACGGCACGCCGGCGCCGGTAGAAGCGGTGCCGGGTGCGGGGCGACAAGGTTTCCATGTGGACACTCAACCACCGGGGTATGACACTTTCCGGCGCCGAGTTACACGCCGGTAGTTCGCGGGCAGACAATCGCGTCATGAGCGACCGTCTCGACGAGTACCGGAGAAGGCGGGACGCCCGGCGCACCCCCGAGCCGATCCCCGCGCCCCGCCGATCACCGGAGCGGCGAAGTGAGGCGGAGCGGCGAAGTGAGGCGGAGCGGCAGAGCGAGCCGGGGCGGCAGAGTACGAAGGATCCGCGCTTCGTCGTCCAGCAGCACCACGCACGCAGCCTGCACTGGGACGTCCGCCTGGAACGCGACGGCGTGCTGGTCTCCTTCGCCGTACCGCGCGGGCTGCCCCGGGAGCCGGCCCGCAACGCCCTGGCCCGGCCCACCGAGGACCATCCGCTGGAGTACCTGGACTTCGCCGGGGAGATCCCGGCCGGCGAGTACGGCGGCGGCCTGATGACGATCTTCGACCGGGGCACGTACGAGGCCGACAAGTGGCGCGACGACGAGATCGGTGTCACCTTCCACGGTGAGCGCACCAAGGGGCGTTACGTCTTCTTCCGGATCGACGACCGGGAGTGGCGGGTCCGGCGGATGGATCCGGCCGAGCCGGGCTGGGAGCCGATGCCCGAGGCGGTACGGCCGATGCTGGCGACCCGGGCCGCCGGGCTGCCGCTGGACGACCGGGACTGGGGTTACGAGATGGACTGGGGCGGCCGCCGCGTCCTCGCGTACATCTCGGGGGGAAGAGTGCGTCTCACCGACGGTGCCGGCGCCGATGTGACCTCGTGGTACCCGGAGATCCGCGCGTTGGGCGCGGCGCTGGCGCCGGCCGAGGCCGTGCTGGACGGTGAGATCGTCACTTTCGATGGGCCCCGCCCGGATCCGGGCCTGCTGGCCCGGCGCACCGCGCCGAAGGACCCCGCGGCGGCCCGGCGGGCGGCGGACCGCACCCCGGCTCATCTGATGCTGTACGACCTGCTGTGGCTGGAGGGCCACAGCACGGTCGAACTGGTTCGTTACGCCGAGCGCCGGGAGCTGCTGGAGAGCCTGTCGCTGGCCGGCCCGAACTGGCAGACCCCGCCGTTCTTCTCCGGCGGCGGCGAGTTCGCCCGGGAGACCGCCCGCGCGCAGGGCCTGCCGGGCATCGTCGCCAAGCGCCTGGACTCCCCGTACCTGCCGGGCCGCGCGAGCCGGCTGTGGATGCGGATCCCACCGCCCTGAGATCCCGCGCCGCGGCGGGAGCAGCTAGAAGATCACCACCGAGCGCAGCACGTCGCCGGTGTGCATCTTGGCGAACGCGTTCTCCACCTGGTCGAGCGCGATCTCCTCGGTGACGAACGCGTCCAGGTCGAGCCGGCCCTGCCGGTACAACTCGGTGAGCATCGGAAAGTCCCGGGTCGGCAGGCAGTCGCCGTACCAGCTGGATTTCAGCGCCCCGCCCCGGCCGAACACGTCGAGCAGCGGCAGCTCGACGGTCGTCTCCGGCGTGGGCACACCGACCAGCACCACGGTCCCCGCCAGGTCACGGGCGTAGAAGGCCTGTTTGTACGTCTCCGGGCGACCGACCGCCTCGACCACCACGTCGGCCCCGTGCCCGCCGGTCAGCTCACGCACCTTCTCCACCACGTCGTGCTCGCGGGCGTTGACCGTGTGGGTCGCCCCGAACCCGCGTGCCCACTCCAGTTTCCGGTCGTCGGTGTCGATCGCGATGATCGTGGTGGCGCCGGCCAGGGCAGCCCCGGCCACCGCGCCGTCGCCGACCCCGCCGCAGCCGATCACCGCGACCGAGTCGCCGCGGGTCACCCCGCCGGTGTTGATCGCGGCGCCGATCCCGGCCATCACACCGCAGCCGAGCAGGCCGACCGCGGCGGCCCGGGCCGACGGGTCGACCTTCGTGCACTGGCCGGCGTGCACCAGCGTCTTCTCCACGAACGCGCCGACGCCCAGGGCCGGGGACAGCTCGGTGCCGTCCTCCAGGGTCATCCTCTGGGTGGCGTTGTGGGTGGCGAAGCAGTACCACGGCTTTCCACGCAGGCAGGCCCGGCAGTTGCCGCAGACCGCCCGCCAGTTGAGCACCACGAAGTCGCCGGGCGCCACGTCCGTGACGCCGTCGCCGACCGCCTCGACCACGCCGGCCGCCTCGTGGCCGAGCAGGAACGGGAAGTCGTCGTTGATCCCGCCCTCGCGATAGTGCAGGTCGGTGTGGCAGACCCCGCAGGCCTGCACCTTGACGACCGCCTCGCCCGGCCCCGGGTCGGGCACCACGATGGTGGCCACCTCGACCGGCTTGCCCTTCTCCCGGGCGATCACGCCCCGCACCCGCTGACTCATCCGCGCACACCTCTCCTCGACGAAGACGACCGGTCCAGTGCGGACAACCCTGCCACCTCCACCGGTGAATCCAGGAGGGCTTCGGCGACTTTCGCGAGTTGCCGGGCCTGCGCGCGGGTCAGCCGGTCGAAGATCAGCTGCTGAACGGCCTCGGCGTGGCCGGGCGCCGACTCCACCACCTTGGCCCAGCCCTCGTCGGTGAGCACGGCGATCTGGACCCGCCCGTCGGCGGCGTCGCGCTCCCGCCGCACCCAGCCCTTCTCCTCCAGCCGGGCCACCACGTGGGAGAGCCGGGACAGCGACGCGCAGGCACGTTTCGCCAGCTTGCTCATGGCCAGGCGGCGGTCCGGGCGCTCGGAGAGGGACATCAGCACCAGGTATCCCATGTGGGTGAGACCGGAGTCGCGCTGCAGTTGCGCCTCGAGCGCGGCCGGGACCCGGACGAGCACCTCGACCACCTGCCGCCAGATGTGCTGTTGCTCATCGGTCAACCAGCGCGGCTCGTCCATGCTGGCAGGTTAGTGGCGATCCATGACCGTGGTGAGGACCGGACGGCCGAGATCCCCCGCACGGCATCACGGATAGGTGCTCGATTCGATCGACTTCCGTGAACTTCGCCGGGTAGGCTGTCCCAGGACCTCAACCCCGACACGACGCCGGAACCGGCTGGCTGGGGGGCCTCGGCCGGTTCCGGCGTCGTGTACCTGGGTGACTCGCTCACTGAGCGGGCGGCTCGTCCTTGCCCGCCTCCTCGAGAGCGTCGGCTTCTTCCTTCGTCTTGTGCACGGCGCCGTCGGCGTGCTCCGGCGGGCCGTAAACGGTGTAGAGGACCAGCGGGTTGGGTCCCTCGTTGATGAAGTTGTGCTTGCGGCCGGCCGGCACGACCACCAGGTCGCCCTGCACGACCTTGCGGGTCTGCCCGGAGACGACCGCCTTGCCGATCCCGCTGACGAAGGTGAGGATCTGGTCCACCTCGTGGACCTCCTCACCGATCTCGCCACCCGGCGGGACGGTCATGATGACGAGCTGGGTGTGCTTCCCGGTCCAGAGCACACGGCGGAAGTCGGGGCTCTGCTCAGCGACAGTGGCAATCGTGAAGTGCTCCATGGCTTTGGACCGTACCCAGGTCAGGCCTTTCGCAACCGGCCCGGGACGACAGGCGACGGACGGCCGATGAGATAGCCCTGCACGTAGTCGACGCCCAGCTCGCGCAGCATCCGCAGAGTGGGCTCGTCCTGCACGAACTCGGCGACGGTGTGTATCCCGTACGCCTGGCAGACCTGCACCAGCGCCCGCACCAGCACCTGGTCCTGCGGGTTGTCGACGAGGTCCACCACGTACTCCCCGTCGATCTTGACGAGGTCGATCGGGAAGAGCCGCAGGTAGCGGAAGGACGCGTAGCCGGAGCCGAAGTCGTCCAGCGCCAGGCCGCAGCCGAGGTCACGGACCCGGTCGGCGAATCGCCGCGCCTCGCTCAGGTTGCCGATCAGCGCCGTCTCGGTGATCTCGAAGGTGAGCTGCGCCGGATCCACCCGGTAGCGGTCCAGCAGCTTCTCCACCTCGTTGGTCAGCCGCGGGTCGCCGACCGACCGGCCGGAGAGGTTGACCTGCAGGCAGAGGCCGGGTTGTTCGGCGGCGAGCCGCATGGCCCGCTCCACCACCCAGAGGTCGATGTCGAAGATCGCGTCGAGGCGTTCGGCGGTGTCCAGCACCTGGATCGGCGACTGCGGCCCGTCGGTCTCGTCGAGCACCCGCAGCAACAGCTCGTGCCGGGTCACCCGGTTGGTCTGCAACTCCAGGATCGGCTGCGCGTAGAGGGTGAACCGGTCGGTGCCGAGCGCGTCGGCGACCCGGCTGCGGTAGGAGCCCTGCCGGTCCCGGACCGGCACCGGATGCGCGACCAGGGTCATCGGGCGGTCCGCCTCCCGGGACTGCCGCCAGGCCTGCTCGGCGTCGATCAGCAGGCCGTGGCTGCCGGCCTCGGCGTCGCGCTCGAACCGGACCAGGCCGCCCCACACCCGGACGTGCCCGCTCAGCACGGTGACGAGGGCACGGGCCTGCTCGCGGGCGGCGCGCCAGGTGGTCCGGGCGAGCAGGACGGCGATCTCGTTCGGGCCGACCCGGCCGATCAGGTGCTCCGGGCGGGCGCTCTCCTCGATCAGGTGGGCGGTGTGGTGCAGGAGATCGGCGTTACGCTCCGGGCGTACCCCCTCGGCGGTGTCTCCGGCCTGAACCCGGACCACCAGGAGCGCGCCGCCCGCGCCGCGCAACGCCCGGTCGATCTCGTCGGCGAACCGCGCGCGGGTCAGCAGACCGGTCGCCGGGTCCGGCTCGATCAGGGAGGCCTGCACGGTCTCGCCGCGCCGGGTGAGCCGGGCCGACTCGCGGCGGGCCCGCTCGCGGGCCGAGACGTCGCGGACCGTGCCGCGGATCCCGCACACCGCGCCGTCCGGGCCGTCCATCGGCTCCAGGGTGCAGTCGATGTCGAACCAGCCGCCGTCGGCACGCATCAGCCGGACCGTGGTGTGCACGGTGCGCCGGCTGGTCCAGGCCTCGGTGATGGCGCCCAGCGCCTTGGCGTGGTCGTCGCGGTGCACGTGCCGGGAGAGGATCTGGCGGGTCTTGCCCTTCTCCTCGGCTTCGCGGCCGACCATCGCCGACATCGCGGCGGACCAGACGATCTGATCGCCGGCGGCGGTGTACGTGAACCACGCGGCCCGGTCGTCGGCGGGCTGCCGGGGTTCGGGAAGGCTCTGCGGCGGCGCCGGCGTCCAGCGTTCCCGTTCGTCGGGCACCGTCATCCCCCGCCACCTCCCCCCGTGCGCACGGCCGCTCCCGTCGACGCCACCAAGACCCCTCACCTATTACGACCTGTCACCAGGCCGTGGTAACAGTGGACGTAGGCGTCAAAGTTTTGACGTATCCGCCGGGCAAGGCCGGGAGCAGGGAATTATCGCCCATCCAGAGTAATGAAACAACCGAATGGATGACCTCGTTCCCTTACATTTCCGCCGAAAACCCCGACCCCTTCCATGACAGACTGTCACTACGAGTGTCTGTTACGGAACCTTCCGCAGTCCCCTACCCGCTCCCCGCCGCCCACATGCACCCACCGCGTTCACCGATGCGCGCTGCGTGACTCTCAGGCCGGGCTGATCTGCAGCTCATCGATGCGCTGCCAGACCGGCCGCATCGCCACCTCCGGTTCCCGCGCGAAGACGCTGCCCCGGATCCGCACGAAGACACAGTTGCCGACCCGTTCCAGCACCGCCTGCCGGCGTACGTCGCTCTCCCACTGCTCCGGCCCCTGATAGGCGTCGCCGTCACACTCGATCGCCAGGCGCCTGCCGTCCGGCGCGTTCAGCACGAAATCGATCCGGTAGCCGCCGATCCGGAACTGCGGGATCGGCCGGTACCCCCGGCCCACCAGCGCCTTCAACACCGCACGCTCGAAGTCGGTCTCGCACGGCGCGCCGGTGTCGGCCGCGGCGGCCTCCCCGGGCAGATCGATGGCGTACGCCAGCAGCCGCCCCCGCGCGTCGTCGGCCGGCAGCGCGCCCGGCCGCACCGAGTGGAAGATCCAGAGCTGGTCCCGGGCCCGCGACGCCGCCACGTTGATCCGCCGGTGGTAGTCCCGCTTGGTGAACGCCGCGATCCGCGGATCCCGCTCCGACACCACCATCGAGACCAGCACCACGTCCCGCTCGTCGCCCTGGAACGTGTAGGCGTCGCCGACCCGCAGCCGCCGCGCCTGGATCTCGTCCTCCCCGATCGCCTCGCGGATCTGCTCCAGCAGCCAGGCCGCCTGCCCGCTGCTGCTGAGCAGGCTGATCACGCCGAGGGTCCGGGCGTCGTACCGCGGATCCGCCACGATCTTGGTGATCCGCTCGACGAGCGCCGCGGCCTCCTCCAGGTTCACGTCGCCGTACCCGGCCAGCGGCTGGCGCACCCCGTCCGGGCAGTGCACGGTCTGGATCGGCGGCAGGGCCGGCCGGTCCGCCCGCAACGGCCGGATCCGGCCGTCGTAGTAGTGCCGCGACGAGAACTCGATGATCTGCGGCACACAGCGGAAATGCTCGGTCAGCAGGATCCGCTCCGGGGAACGGCGAACCGCGTGGTCGTACAGCGACGACTCCGGATCGAAGTGCTCGGCCGACGGCACCCCGGTCAGATGCCGCCGGATCAGGCCGTCCACCGAGCCGACGAACCCGAGTTGCGGGCCGATCTGCTGGTCGTCGCCGACCACCACGGCCCGTTCGGCGAGCGAGAGCACCGGCAGCGCGAACAGATCCGCCTGCGACGCCTCGTCGACGATCACCACGTCGAACGTCGCGCCCCCGGCGAACTGCTCGATCGCCCGGTCCACCGACATGACCCACACCGGCACGGCGGTGACCGCCGACTCCATCGCCCGCTGGGCGTGCGCCTGCCAGGCCGCGGCGCCCCGCCCGGTGCCCTTGCCGATCTTGCGGAGCGCAGTGGTCCAGTCGGCCAGCGCGGCCCGGCGCCGGTCGTCGAGCGCCCGGGACACCTCCAGCCACGCCGACGCCACCACCAGCTCACCGGTCAGCCGGCGGATCCGGTCCCGGGCCCGCTCGACCCGCCGGGCCAGCACCGCCGGGTCGACGTCACCGACCACACCGTCGAACCAGGTCTGCGCCCGTCGCCACTCCCACGCCTCCAGACACGCCTGGCCGGAGACCACCGGATGCTCGCCGTTCGCGATGAGCGCCGCCCATTCCGGCGCGGCCACCGCCAGCCGGTGGTAGGCGGCGTCGAACCGCAGCACGTCCGGCTGCAACAGCACCAGCCGGCGCACCTCGGCGATCCGCTCGTCCCAGTCGTCCAGGGTCCGCCACGCCTCGGCCAGCTCCGGCCAGGCCGCTACCCGCTCGGTGACCGCCCGTTCCACCGCCTCGGCCTTGTCCAGGGCGAACATCTCGGTCGCGGCGTCCAGCGCCTCGGCCGCGGCGGCCAGCGCGGCGGCGTCGACGGCCAGTTCGTGCTGCGGCATCAGCGCCGTGATCCGGCGGGCCAGCGGCGGCCACCGGTTCAGATCGAAGTCCAGCGACTGGGTCGCCTCGGCGAGCAGCGCACCGGCCCAGATCTCCGGATCACCCCGGCCGCCCGGCGGCTCCGGGATCGCCAGCCGCTCGACCCACTCGAACCACGACTCGCCGAGCCGGCTCCGCGCCTGCGACCGCTTGACGGCCTTCACCGCGAGATCGACATCAGCGGTGGTACGCAACGGCTCGCCGTCCACCCGCACCTCGTCGGCCAGCCGGTACAGCCCGGACTGCAGCAACCGGCTCAGGCTCTTACCCGCCTCGAACCGCTGCCGGACCTCCGCCAGCCGGGTGAGCAGCAGTTTCGGCTCGGCCAGAATGTGCTCCGGAACCGTGATCCGGTGCCCGGACACCTCCCGGGTCAGCGTCGCCAGCTCGGCGAACAACGTCTCGGTCGCGACCACCTGGTCGTTCCAGAGCGTGCGCCAGTGCGGATCGTCGAGCAGCCGGCCCAACCGGTCGGTCCAGGTGCCCTCCCGCCGGCGGACCCAGGCCACCGCGTCGCGGAGCTCGGTCAACAGCTCGGACATGCCGGGGCGGCGCTCCGCCCGTACCGCCGCGAGATCGACGCCCTGGTCGGTGAGCCGCGACAGGCGCGCCTCCGCCTCCGCCGCCGTCTCCCGGGAAGCCGCGGCAGCGGCGGCATCCGGAAGGTCGGAGATCTCCGGCAACGGCCGCATCGCCGCCGCGCGGTCCTCCGACGTCAGCCGGACCGCGAGTTTCAGCAGGGTGGTGAACTCCTCGATGGTCAACGGCGGCGGACCGGCGACCGGATCCGGGATGCCGCCGTGCGCCGCGGCACGCTCGCGCAACCACGCGCCCACCTCGGCGGGCAGAAGAGCGACACCACCGATCTGGTACGTCTGAGCCTCGCTCTCGGCGATCAGCCGCAGTCCCGCCATCGCGGCGGCGAGCTCCCGCTCCGCCTCCTCCAGGTTCCGGGTCAGCCGATCCACCCGGCGCTCCTCGGCCACCCGGTCCAGCGTCGCCGCCCGGTCCGACAGCTCCCGCGCCGCCAGCTGCAACTGCACCAGCTGATCGGTGGTGCGGCCCAGCACCGCCAGGCAGAGCGGCTGAACCTCCTCCGGCAGGCCGTCGCGCAGCACCCGCAGCGGCTCCTCCTTCTGCGCCACCACCAGAACCCGCTTCCCGTTCGCCATCAGATGACAGATCAGGTTGCGGATCGTGTGCGTCTTGCCCGTGCCGGGCGGCCCCTGCACGGCGACGTTGCGGTGATGGGCCAGGCGGCGGGCGATCGACTCCTGCGCCTCGTTCGTCGGCAGCGGCATGAGCAGCCGCTCCCCCACCCGTTCCCAGGTCTCCGGGCGGTCGTCGGGCATCCGCAGGCGGCTCGGCTCGTGCGCCACCACGGCGGCGAGCGCGCCGACACCACCGGGCGAGCCCTCGGTCAGGCGGTCCCGCATGTTCTCCAGGAAGCCCCGGAGATGGCGCTGCTTCGGGCGGGCGAAGAGCACCCCCACATCTCTTATGTACGCCTCCGCGCCCCTGGCCTCCGCGTCCGGTTTCGCGGCGGCGCCGGTGATCACCGTCCGGTCGAAGCCGAGCCTCGTCAGGGCGCGTTCGAACAGCTCTCGGCGGTCGGCGTCGTTCCACAGGTCGATCTCGAGCGTGCCGCCCGGGCCGGTCAGGCTCGTCAGCTGGGCCAGGTACCGCTCGTCCAGGCCGGTCAGGGCCTCGATCTGCAGACGGGACGGGCCGGCCGGGGAGACCGAGATCAGGGCGCGGTCCGCGTCGTACTCGATCAGGACCGGGGTGGCGACCAGCGGGTACCGCACCCGGTTGCCGTCGACCACGGTCTCCAGCAGGCCGTGGCCCCAGACCAGCTCGGTGGTGGCGGCGGCCATGTCCAGCTGGTGCATCCGGTCGAAGAGGCGGCGGTGCAGCTCACGAGTCTGCTCGGTGGCGGCGGTGAGCTCGGACCACGGCCGCCACACCTCCTCCCGCCAGGCGTCGAACTCCGCGTCACCGGCTTCTTCTCCAGGCGCGCTCGCCGCGCCTTTCCCAGCCGCTGCCTCACCCTTCCCAGCCGCCGCCTCGCCTTTTTCGGCCGCTGCCTCGCCCTTCCCAGCCGCCGCCTCGCCTTTTTCGGCCGCGGTCACCTGGCTTTTTTCGGCCGCGGGCTCCTCGGATGCGGTCACCTCGCCACGCAGGCGGCGGCGCAGGCCGGCGGGGACCGCCACCGGGCCGGGCATCTCGGGGCGGCCGACCCGCAGCCAGGAGGCGCCGTCGGCGGCCGGACCGGCCTGGCAGTCGGCGTGCCGGGGCAGCGCATGCAGCCACTGGGCGTCGGACGGCACGGTCCGCGCCGGGCGGTCCATCTGGGCTCGCACCGCCAGCAGATAGTCGGCGACCGCCACGGCCCGATCCCGGATCGTCGTGGGCGATTCCCGCTGCTCGGCCATCCGCAGAAGTCTAGGCCCTGGTGAGCGGATCATTCTCGGGGCGCGGCCATGGGTCCCAGGGGCGGCGGATCGACTTAAGGAGCCGCTAAGGTGACGCCCGCTTATCTTGAAATCGAGCGTCATTGGGGAAGCACGTGAACCAGGACTGGGCGGAACGCGACGGGAACGGGCATTACTGGCCCGGGCAACCGCCGCTCATTCCGGCGTCGTTCTACCCGACACCGGCTGACCCGCTGGTCAGCCCGAACTACGAGGGCTGGTGGCGGCGCAGCGTCACCCTGGCCGCGCGGATCTGGAAGCCGTCACTGGTCCTGCACGCGATCCTGGTCCTGCCGACCCTCGCCCTGACCGTCCCGGCCGACGCGTACTTCACCGCGGAGAACGAGCGGCTCCAGGCCACCGCGGTTCGCGGCGCCACCACCGCCGGGTTCGCCCCGCTCGTCGAACTGTTCCAGGCGTACCTCGTCCTGCTGGCGGCCCTCCTGGCCAGCGCCCTGGTGTCGGCGATCGCCACGGCGATCGCCGTGCGGCTGGTCGTCCTCGCCGCCACCGGTCAGCCGGTCAGCCTGCGGGCCGCCGCCGGCTACGGGCTCCGCCGCACCCATGCGGTACTCGGCTGGGGCCTCCTCGGCGGGCTGCTGACCGGGGCGTCCGTGCTGCTGTGCGTCCTGCCGGTCTTCTACGTCGCCGCGGTGCTGACCGTCCTGACCGTCGTCGTCACCCTCGAACCGGGGTCCGGGATCGGCCGCTGCTTCGCCATCTTCCACGCCGACTTCGGCACGTCCGTCGCCCGCGTCGCCACCATCTTCGGCATCACCGTGGCCGCCGCGGTCGGCCTCGGCCTGGCCGGCGCGGTCCTGACGACCGCCCTCGGCACGACCGGCGGCCTCGCCGTCGCCACCCTGATGGACGGCGCCTTCACCTTGGCCGCCGGCATCATCCTGCCCCCGATGCTGGTCACCGCATACGCGGACATGCGCGCCCGCCTGGAACCGTTCTCCACCGCGTACCTGGCCCCACCACCCCACTGACACCGCCTGTCACCTCCGGTCCGCCGCACTTCTCAAAACCGCTTCCCGGTACGGGCCACGCAGGTCCCGTGCCTCCCCGCGGCTGCGGCGGGCGTCCCCTCCCGATCGTCCCCCGGTGCCACTCCTGCAGGCCCGTCCCGGTCAACCCCGGCTGGGTGTGTGTGGTTCGGCCGCCATGCCCCGCCCGAACTCCACACGCCGAACCGGGGTCGGGCCCCTCGGACGGGTCCACGGAGACGGGCCGGCCCGAGGGGCCGGCCCGTCTCGTCTCCCCGTCAGGGGAACTGCATGCGTCGTGGGCGGGGGATCACGGGAGGCGGCAACGGCAGATCGTCGAGATGGCTCCAGCTCAGGGTGCCGTTGTCAGTGGACTTGATCTCGCCGAGGCAGGCGCGGAGCAGGCCCAGGTTGGGGGCGCCCGCATAGCCCGCGATGACCACCTCGGGTTTCGGAACGATCCGGGCGATCGCGCCGCAGATCTTCGCGACCTCGCGCTCGTCGACCGCGTCGAGCGGAAGCGGAGACTCGACCGGGGAACGGCGCCACGGCGGGCCGAACCGGCGGAGCAACTCCCGGGCGAGCCGGCCGAACGAACGGCCGACCTCGGCGTCCCGCATGGACATCCGGGCCGACTGCCCGTAGCACCAGGGCACGATCACATGGCCGTTGATCAGCACCAGCTGATAGACCGAGCGCGGCACACTGATGATCTCGGCTCCCGGCAGTGTGCCGAGGAAGAGCACGAGCTCCTCGTACGGCAACGACCATCGGGGATTCCCCAGCACACGTTCCATGGTCTGGGTCATGGCCGGGTGAGCGTGGACCTCGCGATCGATCGCCGTGCTCAATGCTTCCGGCACGCGGGTCCACAGTTCGTCGGCGACCTTGTCGCCGAACTGCTCGATCAGCCAATCGCTCGGACCGACGAGAACGTCTGGACGCATTCCTCACCACCACCGTCCGTGATGCCGACGTCACTGCTGGCTAGAAGAGTTGCACTTCCAATGATCGACTGGAAGGGGCAACAACGAGATCACAAATACAACCATGAATGAATGGGAACTTGTGGATCAATCCATGGCCACAACGATGGGGCGGCGGGCTCTCGGACCGCGAAACATGCAACTTGCGCATCGCGGCCCTCGCGCAACTTGCACGGCCGTTTCGCTATTCGCCGGTACCGGATATTCAACCGGAGAGTTATTTCCAAGTGGTGACACCGAGGCAAACAGCGCAGCACGCAGCGTGATCAACTCCAGTCTCACCTGCGATGCGAGACGCCGAATGATCACCGCCCCACCACCCGGGCCCCACTCCGCAGAGGGCGCAAACAATTGCAGTACGCGCGTCCCGTTTCCAGAACGGCCGCCGAAGCGTCCACAGCTGATCAATGGCCCCGACGGGACAGGTCGGGAGTGTCGGATACCCGTCAGTTCCCGAATGCTGTGCGCGCCCACCCGCGCAAGCGCTCTCCAGCCCACCGCTGGTCACGCCGAGACCCGGAAACCAGACCGCACACCCGCCCGCCGGGCCGACTGTCCAGGGTCCGACAACACGGACAGTCACTGTCCGAGAGGCGAAGATCAATGGGACACCCGATTCGTCCCGTTCACGGCAATCGTCTTCGCTCCCCGTACCAGCAATAATCCAAACCTACGCGACGATAGTTTCCGGGAAATCGCCGAATACCGCTCCAGATCGATTCCGGCCCCACGACCGAAACGTATTCTTCCCGCCGCAATCAATCACCGGAGCCGGCCAGTGACGCCGGCTGGAATCGCGACCACACCCGCCGATGCTCGGCATAGGGAGTGACGCCTTCGGGAAACCAGAGCAGCCCCGTCTCGCGGGCCGCGACACCGACCAGGAAGTCGAAACCGCGCACCAGCGCGACCGGCACCGGTGAGATCCCGGCCAGCTCGGTGAAGAATCCCCGTGCCTCGGCGAGCCGGCGCCCACGGCCGGCGCCGGTCACCCCGAGGTCGAGCACCAGCGGGAAGACGTCCAGGAACGACGGCTCCTCCGGATCGGCCAGGTCGTTGCGGCGCAGCTCGCCGCCCATCGCGCCGCCCTCGGGCGACGGACGGCTCAGATAGGTCTCCCCGCGCTCACCCCGGATCACCGTCATGCCGACCGGGCCGGCGATCTCGGCGGCGAACGCCGGCGGGCTGCTCCGGGACAGGAAGTAGACGTGCTCTAGATCGGACACGACGTCAGCGCCTCCTAAGGCAACTCCAGCATTGTCCCATCGGCCAGGATCACCCGGACATGCTCGGGCATGTCCGAACCGTGCTGCCGGGCCTGGCCCGCGGCCCGGGCGAACCCCTGCCGGGCCACCTCCTCGGTCAGGCCGGACGGCCGCCCGTCGATCACCACGTCACCGCCGCCGTGCTTGCCGACCTGCCCACCCGCGGTCAGGATGTTCGCCCGGACACTGCCGCTGGAGGCGCTCTCCAGGGTCTTGAACTCGGTGACCACCCCGGGATCGTCCGGCCCGGCACGGACCATGGCGTCCGGGTTGGACAGCCCGGTCACGTCGTCGACCCGGCGGCGCGGGTGCACCATCCTCCCCTCGGCGGCGAGCACGTCGGCGATCGCCCGCTCCTTGTCCACGAACAGGCCCTCGGCGTCCTCGACCCCGGACCGGAAGTCACCGCCCAGCGGCCGCCGCTCCGAACCCGCGTCGAAGTCCCGAGCCGGTGCGGCCGCGCTCCTCCCCTCCCGGTCCCCAGCCGGGTCGCTCCCTCTGCCGGTATCCCCACCCGGGTCGCTCCTTCCGCCGTTCTCCCCGCCCGGCCGGCTCGCGGCTCTCCGGGCGCCGTCCACCAGTCCGTTCAGCTCGTCGCTGCGGGAGAGCAGCCGGCGGACGCTGTCGACCAGCGCTTTCAACCAGTCGCTGATCCGCGCTGCCCACGCCGTACAGAGGGTGGTGACCTGCCCGATCACCACTGGCAGCGCCAGCCCGCGGGTGGCGGCGACCTCCGCCGCGTAGACGACCAGCCGGGCCACCACCGTGGCGATCGCGTCCCGGACCATCAACCGGACCGCGCCGACCAGGCCGCCGGCGCCCTCGGCGATCGCCGCCACGACCCCGGCCGCGGCACCGAGCATCCGGAGCTCGGCCTCCCGATCGGCGGCCCACACCCGGTACGCCCCCGCGGCCGCCCCGCTCCAGCCGGCGACCTCCGACCGCACCGCGACGGCCAGCCCGTCCGCCTCAGCCGTCAGCGCCGCGGCCACATCGTTCCAGGTCCGCACATGTGCGGTGATCCGGGCAGCGTCCCCGGCCAGCCAGTCCAGCGCCGCGGCGAACGGCTCCACCTGCTCCAGCAGCCAGGCGATCCCGAACTGCAGCAGACTGCCGAACGGATCCACCGCCAGCACCAGGCCGTCGAGCGCGCCGCCCGCCCCGGCGAGCGTCGCGTCGACCCACTCCCGGCTGCGGACCGCGGTGTGGATCTCCCGCACGTCCTCCAGCACGGCGACCCCGGCCCCCGGGCTCGGCCCGGACCGGACCGGCTCGGCGACCAGCGGGTTGTCCGGGGCCGTCATCGCCGGCCCGGAATGGCCTGGAAGGCGTCGGCGCGGCGCTGGTCGGACGCGGCGTACCCCTCGGCGGTGGCCCGCAGCCGGGCGCCGGTGTCGTCCAGGCTCGCCGCCGCGGCCTCGATCGCGGCGATCAGCGTGTCCTGCAGCGCGCCGAGGACGGTGGGGACCATCGCGCACAACCGGCCGTACGAGTCCGGCCCGGCACGCACCGCCCGCCCGGCCCGGCCGGCCTGGGCGACCCGGTCAGCGGCGGTCTCGACGGTGCCCGCATGCGTCACCAGGTCGGGATGACGGACCCCGACCGGCTCAGCCACGACCACGGCCGTCCGGGAGGAGGCGGGCCGCGTACGTCTCGATGATCGCTCGTCCGGTCGCGGAATCCGCGCCCACCGTCGCCGCCGTCGCGGCGGTGACCGACGCGATCATCGCGGTCCGGGCCGCCCGCAGGGTCGCCACGATCTCCCGGGCGGTGACGGCCGCGGGACGCTGCCGGACGCCCTCGGCCAGGTCGAGGGCGATCAGGTCGCCGCCGGCCGAGACCGTGACGGCGACCAGGCCGTCGGGACTTCGCACGGTCTCACTCAGCCGGGCCAGGCGGATGGAGAGGGCGCGGGCGAGGCCGGCCCGCTCCTCGATGACGCTGCGCCACTCGTCGATCAGTCGCTGTGCCTCACGTAGTTCTCGCCCGTCGAACATCGACATTCCTCCATCGGTGATGGGTTCGCGGCCGAAGGTAGCCAGTGATGCGCGAAGGCGGCGGGCGGCCTGTGGACAACTCGGCGCTGTGGATGACGGCCATCCCTTGCCCCGGTGGTGTCAGGGGTGCGGGATAACGTGCCGGGGTGGGTTCCAACGCGCACGTCAGCCCGGCCGAGGAGGCCGCGACCGTCATCGCCGCCGTCCTGGCCGACCTCGCCGGCGGCGACCATCGCGGGGTGGTGGTCGACTCCCCACCCGGCGCCGGCAAGTCGACCCTGGTGGTGCGCGCGGCCGGCGAGCTGGCCGCGTCCGGCGATCCTCTGATGATCGTCGCGCAGACGAACGAGCAGGTGGACGACCTGATCGATCGTCTGGCCGCCCGCTCGCCGGAGATCACCGTGGGCCGGCTGTCAGCCGTCGACTACGAGCCTTCAGCACGGGTCCGGGCGCATCCCGCCTGCCGGGTGGCGGCGAAGGTGGGTGACCTCGGGTCACCCGCGGTCACCATCGGCACGGCCGCGAAGTGGGCCACCGTCACCGAGGGCACCTGGCCGTGGGCGATCGTCGACGAGGCGTACCAGATGCGCTCCGACGCGTTGCTGCGTGTGGCGCCACGCTTCGAGCGGGCGCTGTTCGTCGGCGACCCCGGCCAGCTCGACCCGTTCTCGACCGTGGAGGTGGACCGGTGGATCGGGCTCTCCTGGGATCCGATGCAGAGCGCGGTGGCCGTGCTGCTGCGGCACAACCCGGATCTGCCGGTGCATCGGCTGCCGGTCTCCTGGCGGCTGCCCGCGTCGGCGGCGCCGGTCGTGGCCGAGGCGTTCTACCCGTTCACCGGGTTCCGGTCGGGCACCGGGCCGGGCGACCGCACCCTCGCCTTCGAGCAGCCCGCCCGCGACGCGCTCGACGCCGTGCTGGACACCGCGGCGGCGACCGGCTGGGGGCTGCACGAGCTGGCCGAGCGGTTCACCGTGCGGACCGACGCGGAGGCCGCCGCCGCCTGCGCCACCCTTGCCGCACGTGCCCTGACCAGGGAGGCGGTCGCCACCTCCGAGTCCGGGACGGGCCCGCTCACCCCGGAGCGGATCGCCATCGGCGCCGCGCACCGCGACCAGGTCGCGGTGATCCGGTCGCTGCTGCCGCCGGAGGCCGCCGAGGTCACCGTCGACACCGCCAACCGGCTGCAGGGCCGGGAGTACGACCTGACCGTGGTGCTGCATCCGCTCTCCGGACGGCGTGACGCCACCGCCTTCCACCTGGAGTCCGGGCGGCTCTGCGTGCTCACCTCACGACACCGGCACGCCTGCGTGATGGTGGCCCGGGCGGGCATCGCCGAACTGCTCGACGCGCATCCGTCCACCGAGCCGATGCACCTCAACGTGCCGGTGCGGTTCCCGGACGGATGGGAGGCGAACCAATCGATGCTCGCTCATCTGTACCGACGGTGACGCTAACGTTGATGAATGAACGACCGGGCATATCACCCGATCCTGCGGCCCCGGCGGGGCGAGCTGACCGCGCTCGCGCACCTGTCGGCCGAGGAGATCGGCCGGGTCACGCCCATCATCGAGCTGGAACCGGCAGCGAGCATCCTGCCGCTGGTGCGGGAGCTGCGGCCGCGGACACCGGAGATCGCCGTCGACTTCGGTCACATCCCCGAGCCGGCGGGCGATCCGGAAGGGCTCGCCGAACGGCTGGCGGGGCTCGGGTTCACGATGATTCCGGTGCTCCGGCCGTACGAGAGCGGATCTCGCCTCCTCGCCCACGGCCATGCCGCACGGATGCATCAACGCCGCGCCCTGCTGCGGTTGCGCCCACATGCGGACGCCGGGAATCCGGCGGAGGCCGACACCGTCATCGACCGGATGCTGCGCGCCGCCAAACTCGATTCCGATGACGTCGACCTGCTGATCGACCTGGCCGAGACGGCCTGCCGGGCGCACGCCACCGAGGTGCTGGAACGGGCGCGGCGGGTGCTGCGGTGGGCGCGGGCCGCGCCGTGGCGCTCGGTGAGCATCGCTTCCGGCGCGATGCCGCCGAACCTCGACGATCTCCCGACGGACCGGCCGGTGCCGGTGGACCGGCTGGACGCACGGGTGTGGGCACGGCTCGGCGCACCCGGCGTCGGATACGCGGACTACGGGGTCACCTCGCCGGTGCGGAGGTACGGGGTTCAGAACCACCGGCAACTGCCGACGCTGCGCTACACCACCGACGACGAGTGGTGGATCTACCGCTGGGCGCGGCGCGGCGGCCGCAGCGACGACCGCTGCCACGACCTGTGCCGGGCCCTGGTGACCTCGCCCCGATGGCCCGCGGCCGGCGCGCGGTTCTCCTGGGGCGACGCCGAGATCGCGAAACGTGCCAGGACCGCGCGGGGCGCCGGGAGTTCCGCCAGCTGGATCGCATGGAGCACCTCGCACCACATCGCGCACGTCGTGCGGAGCCTGCCGGAGCCCTGAAAAGTGTCGTACGGTTGTTCTAATGTCGCTTACGGCTGCCCTGGCGTACGCCCGGCACGGCATCCCCGTCCTGCCGGTGCACACGCCTGACCTGGGTGGCGCCTGTTCCTGCGACAGAGGAGCCCGATGCGAGCGTCCCGGCAAACACCCCCGGCTCCGGCACGGCCTGACCGAGGCGTCGACCGATCCCCATCAGATCCGGCTGTGGTGGACCTTCTGGCCCCGGGCCAACGTGGGGCTGCGCACCGGCGTGGTGATGGATGTGGCCGACGTGGACTCGCCGGAGGGCTGGCGCGGGCTGCGCCACGTGCTCGGCGGCGACACCCCGGCCGGCCCGCAGGTGCGCACCGGCAGTGGCGGGCGGCATCTGTGGTTCCGCCCGACGGGTTACGGCAATCGCGTCCGCCTGCTACCCGGCGTGGACTGGCGCGGAGCGGGGGGCTACGTGCTGGCCCCGCCGTCGAGACACGCCAGCGGCGCGGTCTACCACTGGATCCGGCGGCCCGCGGTGACCCTGCCACCCGGTCCGCCACGGCTGCGGGAGCTGATCGCGGGCCCGCCGCCCCCGCCCGCGGGAGGCCCCGCCCGCACCCTGACCCATCCGGACCGTTACGCGGAGGCGGCTCTCGACGCCGAGGTCGGCCGGGTGGCCCGCGCCGTCGAAGGCACCAGGAACGACACGCTGAACCGGGCGGCGTTCGCGCTCGGCAGGCTGGTCGGCGCGGGCCTGCTCGACGAGGCGGAGGTGCGGTGGGAGCTGACGGCTGCGGCGCTGCAGGCGGGGCTGGGGTGGTCGGAGATCCGCGGCACCCTCCGGTCCGGCCTGACGGCCGGCCGCCGGCAGCCCTTCCACACCCCTCCCCCACACGCCGCCTGAGCCGCCGGCCATGCACGCCCACCCCGGCCGGCTCTCAGTGCACCGCCTGAGCCGCCGGCCATGCACGCCCACCCCGGCCACCCCCGGCTGGCTCAGTGTTGTCTCGAGCGCCTTGAGACAGCAGCCACGACCAGCCGGACAAAACCGCAACCGGCCGGGAGCCGCCGCACGTCGGGAGCCGCCGTAGCAGTACCAGCCGCTCGCGGCCTGCACCGTCGTGCTTCCCGCACATGGTTGATCGGGCGGCGCACGGAGCGCTCGGAGACCGGCACGTGGAAGCAGGGGGCTCGGAGCCGTGATCAGCGGGTGGGCTCGTGCGGGACTTGTCGTCCGTTCGGGCGCGGGAAACGGATGATCGGGCCTCCGGGAGAACGGGCTGATCGCCGGTAACCTGGCGAGCGGAACGGCCGGGGGGCGATGTGCTTCAGTGGGACGTGATCGGCGGCGCTGACCGCGATGTGCTCACCGACCCGCTGCGTCTGCGGTCGGTGCGGCGGATCGTCGGTGGCCCGCTGCCCGACGACGCGTTCGACCGGGTGGCGATGCTGGTTCGCACGCTCGTCGACGCGCCGATGGGTGCGGTCTGCCTGGTCGATGCCGAACGGCAGGTGCTGGCCGGTCAGGCCGGGGTTCCTGATCCGCTGGCCTCGGCACGGGAGATGCCGCTCACCCACTCGTTCAGCCGGCACGTCGTCGCGGCCGGCGCCATGCAGATCATTTCGGATGTGCGCACCGACCCGCGGATGCGGGACAACCCGGCGATCCACGAGGTCGGGGCCATCGCGTACGCGGGTGCGCCCATCACCGACCCGGACGGGCTGGTCGTCGGCACTCTCTGCGCCATCGACCAGGAGCCCCGGGTCTGGACGCCGAGTGAGATCGCCCTGCTCAGCGAATTGGCCGAGGTCTGCTCGTCGGAGGTGTGCCTGCGGATCGCCCGGGCCGCCGCGGAGGAGGACCGCCGGGCCGCGGAGGACGCCCGCCGGGCCGCGGAGGACGCCCGCCGGGCCGCGGAGGACGCCCGCCGGGCAGCCGAGTCGGCACACCACCAGCTCGAGCTACTCGCTCAGCTCACCGAGTCGCTGGCCGCGACGATGGACGTGGACGAGGCGATGCGCCGGCTCTGCCGGATCGCCACGGCCGCTCTCGCCGACTGGTGCGTGGTCGCGGTCGCCGAGGGGCCGGCCGGTTCGGCCCGGGTCGCGGTCGCCGACGGACCGGCCGGTTCGGCCCGGGTCACGGCCGCGCACCGCGATCCGGCCCGGGCCGGCGACATGGAACGACTCACCGCGACGGCCACCGGTTCCCGGGCCGACCTGCGGGCGATGATGCTCGCCGTCCGTCGGGCCGGCCGCACGGTACGCACCTCGAACGGCGACGCCGACCTGCGGAGCCGGATCTCCGACGCCGACCTGGCCGCGATCACCGCCCGAGCCGGATTCGGAGCGTCGATGATCGTCCCGATCGTCTCGCCGGTGCGACGGCGCCCGCTCGGGGCTCTTCTGCTGGTCAAACGACCGGAACGGGAGGCGTTCACCGCCTCCGAGGAGTGGACGGCGGCGGAGATCGGCCGCCGGGCCGGCCTGGCCGTGGAGAACAGCCGCCTCTATCGGGAGCAGCGGCATATGGCCGAGGTTCTGCAGCGCAGCCTGCTCACCGAACTACCGGCCATCCCCGGGATCGAGCTGCACGCCCGGTACCTGCCGGCGCAGGACGGCGCGGCCGTCGGCGGCGACTGGTACGACGCCTTCGCGCAGCCGGACGGCAGCGTCATGGTCGCGGTCGGCGACGTCTCCGGTCACGACATCGAGGCCGCGGCCGGCATGGGACAGTTGCGCAATCTCGTGCGCGGCGACGCCTACGGTCGCAACGACGAGCCCGGCGAACTGCTCACCGCCCTCGACCAGGCGCTCTTCGGCCTGCGGGTGGGGGCGTCCGCGACCATGGTGCTGGCCCGGGTGCGGCGGTCCCGGGCCGGGTACACGGTCGGTTTCGCCAACGCCGGGCATCCGCCGCCGCTGCTGCTCCTGCCGGACGGCAGCGTCGAGGTCTGGTGGGTTCAGCCGGAGCCGCTGCTGGGGCTGCTCCCGTACGAGCCACGTACCACCACGCAACGTCACGTCCCACCGGGCTCGACGCTGGTCCTCTACACCGACGGCCTGGTGGAGGATCGCGAGCAGCTCATCGACGACGGTATCGCCCGGCTCTCGGCAGTCCTGGGCGACGCCGCGGGCCGCCCCACCGACGACCTGTGCAACCACCTGCTGGCGGCGGCCCCACGCCGCAGCGACGACATCGCTCTCCTCCTCATCCACCTGACCTGAACCGGATCGCCACGACGACCTTCGATCCCACCCCGTCGCGATCCTGCACGAAGCCTTTGGATCGAAGATCAGGTTCGAGTGTCCGTGTCGGACGGGTGCGCCGGGGAGACGGGATCAGCGGCGAACGCCGGCTCGACGCTGACAACCGAATCCCGGACCGCGGCGAGATCGCCGCCGAGAGCCGGATCGACCGCGGCCCCGGCCGGCGAGACAGCGGAGTCCGGATCCGCGACGGGGACGGCCAGGAGAGCAGCGGCTTCCGGCTCTGCTGTGGAGACGGCCGGAGGCGAAGCGCCGTCCGGAGCGAGGACGGGGACGGGCGGAGGCGAAGCGGCGTCCGGAGCGAGGACGGGGACGGCCGGAGGCGAAGCGGCGTCCGGAGCGAGGACGGGCGGAGGCGAGGAGGCGTCCGGTTCGGCGGTGGGGGCGGCCTGGTCCGGGGGCGGGTCGTAGGTCGGGGGGCCGCCGTGGGTCCAGGGGGTTTCGGCGGGGTCGGGGAGACTGCCACCGGGGCGGTACGCCTCGCTGAGGGTGGTCAGGATCAGGCGTTCGCCGACGGTCGGGACGCTGCCCGGCTCGGCGACGAGTCTGCGGCCCATTCCGCCGGACAGTTCGAGGAGGACATCGTGGCCGTCGCCGGCCGGGTTGATCGAGATCACCCGGGCTTTCTGGGACGGGCGGGACGGGGAGGTCAGGGAGGTTCCGGGTTCCACGCGTACCGGCTCGGTGGTGTGGACCATGATCCGGGGCCGCAGGACCGGCCGTTTGCCGCTGTCGTCGACGCGGTCCGGATTGGCGAGGGTCACGACGCCGGCGAAGGCAGCGCCGGACAGCCGGTATTCGGCCAGGACCAGGGGGTCGTCGAAAGCGCGCTGGACGGCGTACCGGGCGGCCGCGTTCTCCAGTCGTTGCAGGCGTGCGGCGGCGGCGACCGCGCCGTCCCGGCGGGGTTGGGGCGGGCCGCCTTCGGCGAGGTTCTGGGCGAAGGCGGTGAAGGCGTCCCGGTCGGTGTCCCAGCGCAGCGGCACCCGGTCGCCGGCGGGGAGGCGGCGGAGCAGGGCGAGGGTACGCCACATCCGCTCCCATGTCGGCAGGAGCAGGTCGTGCAGCACCCGGGGTAGCGCCGGGTCGGAGCGTTCGATCAGCGGGGCGAGGACCCGGTTGTCGAAGTCGGGGTCGGTGGCGGGGCCGGCGACCGGGCCGTTCTCGGCTTCACGGGCGGCTTCGGCACCGGATTCGATCCAGGCGAGCTGGACTGCGAACTGGGCGTCCTCGGCGCTGCTCTGGCCGGTCACCCAGTGCAGTCCGAGCGCCTGTATCGCGTTGACCAGCAACGATGATCCGGGGACTTCGGCGCTGTTGGCGAAGAACGTCAGCCAGCGGCCGAGCAGCGGGACCGCGGGCGGCACCGGGTGCTCGCCGTCGATCTTGAGGAAGCGGGTGGAGCGGCCGAAGAGCCGCAGGAAGTCGGCGCCGCCCGGGTTGGGCACCCAGATCTGCGGGGCGTCGACGTAACGCTGCCGCACGTCCTTGCCCCGGTCGATCGGCACGTCCTCGGTGTCGGTGGCGAACGAGTCGAGGTACGGGACGAGGAGGCCGGCGAGGTCGGCGGCGAAAGTGAAACGGTCGTCCCGGTTCCGCGGCTGCGCCACCGTGAGCAACCGGGGCCGGGCCGGGTCGGTGCCGGCCATCGCGGCCAGCGGCGCGTTCGCCTCCCCTGCCATGGTCAGCGGGATCAACACCATCGGGTGGTCATGAAGGTGCAGGTGGCGGACGGTGGCGACGGGCTGCGCGCGGCCCGCGACGACGGCCTGCGCCCGCGCCAGCGCGGTCAGAGTGCTCACGACACCACCAACGAGCGCGAGCGGCGGCGGGAAGACGCGCGCGAGCGGCCGAGGGAAGACGCGCGCGGGGGACCGCAGGAAGACGAGCGCGAGCGGCCGGACGAGGGCGGGCCGGGGAGAGAGGGCCACGCGGTGGGCGTACCGGGAAGGGGTTTCAAGAAAGGGCCTCGGACCGCAACCGCAACGCTGCCTGGAGCACCGCCGCGGCCTCGGTCTGCTCTTCCGAGGGCGCCATCCGCCCTTCGGCGAGGGCCAGCACCTCCTCGACCGATTCGATGCCGCCGAGGGCTTCCCGGACGGTCCGGCCGAGCGCGCCCGTGCTGCCGGCCGCCTCGCTGCGGCAGTAGACGGAGAGTTCGCAGGCGGACAGGCACTCCGGGGCGTAGCGGGCCTCGATGTGACCGAGTGCGGACACCAGTTCGGACGGTTCGAGGGCCAGGTCGAAGGTGAGGCCGGCGGGCAGCGCGTCGACCAGGGTGGTGACGCTGGCGAGGCGGGACAGCTGGCGCCGCAGGGTGGAGAGCTGTTTGCGCACGTCGAGGACGACGGCGACGGGCTGGAAGCTGAAGTTGCGCGGGCAGACCAGTACGACCTCGTGGCTGACCAGGGACGGATCGTGGCCGAGCCGGGTGAGGAGGGCGCGCAGGGCGAGCACGTAGACGGCGGCCTGCACGGCGGCGGCGGACACCTTGGCGCTCTCCGCCTGGTCGTCGATGATCGCGAAGGATTTGATCTCGACGACCTGGAGGCGGCCGTGGTGGGCGTACGCGATCAGGTCGGGTTCGAGGTAGACGGTCTGACCGGCGATGTCGAGGGTGAGCAGGGGGTGGTCGATCAGGGCGGCCCGCGCTCCGGCGAGCAGGTCGGCGGTCCGGGCGGACCGGTCGCCGAGGGTGCCGTCGCTGTCCTCGCCGAGGTCGGTGTAGTCGAGGTCGTCCCGCACGTCGAGGACGGACCGCAGCAGGGCGCAGTCGTCGGCTTTGAGCATGGCCTCGAAGGCGTTGCCGCGGGACAGGGCGAACCGGGACTGCCCGAAGCTGCCGGGGAACCCGATCCGCTCGGCGAGTCCGGTCTTGTCGACGCCTGCCGCGTCGAGGACGGCCCGGCGGTTGCAGCCGGGATTGCCGGTGAGCGCGGCGATGGTCCGCGCGTTGTGGCGCTTGGCCCGCCCGGAGCCGCGCAACTGGTCCAGCCTGCTGCTCTGTGACATAGGGAATCGACTTTAGATCTTCCACCGAGCTGCGGCAATTCACCCACGAGAGGTGAATAAATCGCACATATCAGACACAAACCCGTCTACGCGCTACGTTCGGGACATGCCGAAGGCCATCTGGAACGACGAAGTGATCGCCGAGAGCGAAGACACGGTGGTGCTCGAGGGCAATCACTACTTCCCTCGCGCCAGCGTCCGCGGGGACGTGCTCGTCCCGTCGGAGACGCACACCGTCTGCCCCTGGAAGGGCAAGGCGTCCTACTACTCGCTGCGGGCGGACGGGCACACCGCGCCGGACGCGGCCTGGTTCTACCCGGATCCGAAACCGGATGCCTCCGCGGTCCGCGACCGGGTCGCGTTCCGCAGAGACGTCCTGATCCAGGCCTGACGACACCGGGGGCCCGCTCACGTGATGCGTGGACGGGCCTCCTCGATCGTCTTGACCTCGAGATAATCCAGCATGTCCCGCTGCTCCGCCGGCTCCAGCGCGGCGAACGCCGCGTACGCCTCCTGCCGCGCGTGTGCCGTCTGCGCCGCCAGCAGCGCGATGATCGCCTGCCAGGCCAGCGACACCCGGTCGAAGAGCCGCGCCTGCCGCAGCGACGTGAGCCGCGACAGCATCGCCACCTTGGTCGCCGCGTCGTCGTCCAGCGCGACCCGGTCGCAGAGCTCGAACAGAGCCTTCCCCCGATAGGGGTGCTCCGACTCGATCATCCGGGCCAATTCGGCGTTGCCCATCCGGTCGACCGGCGGGGCCGGCCCTCGGCGCGGCAGCGACGCCCCGGTCTCACCGGGCACGACTGTCGCGCCCACTCTCGAACCCGTTGCCCGGCGCCTGGTGCGGCAGCGTCGGAGTGTGGTTGAAAGTCGGGAACTCCGGCGCCGGCATCACCGGCTCCTCGACGTCGACCGACTGCACGTCCTCGCCGCCAGCGACCGTCCGTTCACCATCCAGCACGTTTCGTCCTCCGTTACCGACTCGCCGTGATGAAGTCCCATGAGATCACGCCCGCGCAAACCCCGCGAGCACCCGCTTTGGTGACTCCCGGTGGTCACCCGACCCGACGACCGCCGTAACCTTCAGGCAACGGATCGATGGGTACGAGCGGACCCGAGGAGGTAGCGGTGCACGCGGACCCGGACGGCGACGAGCCCGAGGAGTGGCGCTCCGTGATGATCGACCTCTCCGCCGTCCCTCTCCCGGACCTCGTCGAGCAGGACGGCTCGGCCCTGGTCCGCGCCGTTCGCCGGGTCACCGGTGACGCCGCGCCCGGCGAGCCGATCGCCGGCTTCAACTCCGCGCTGTGACGGAGATGACCGTACAGCCCTTCCGGCTCGGTGACACCGCCTTCGCCAGGCTCGGCGCCGGACGGCCCGACGGGGACACCCTCGGCGCGTTGCGCCGGGCCGAGCACAGCCGGTCACTGCTTCTCCTACGGGAGGTGCGCCGCCAGGTTTCCGACACCCCTGCGTGGTACGCCGCCCAGCTGGCCACCGCCCCCGAAGAGGCGGCACGCTGGGTCACCGATCCGATGACCGCCCTGTGGGCCGCCCACTGTCTGCGGTCCGGCCCGTGCGACCCCGGCCCGCGCGGCCCGCACGTGCTGACCGTGACCCGAAACGGCCTGCCGCTGACGGTCCGGCTGGAGGACACCGACCCGATCCGGTCGCGGCTCGGCCTCACGCCCGCTCCCCCGCTGGCCGCCGACCAGGCCCGCCGCTGGCACGAGCTCCTGGACCGGGCGTGGGAGCTGCTGGCCGGCCGGCACCGCCCGGCCGCCGAGGTCCTGGCCGCCGTGCTGCGGGTGATCGTCCCGGTGCTGCCGGATCCGGTCGCCGAGGGCATCAGCGCCACCTCGGCGGAGGCGTTCGGGGCGGTCGCGCTGTCCGCGCCGGCCACCCCGGACGCGCTGGCCGCCGGGCTGCTCCACGAGACCCAGCACAGCATCCTGAACGCCACCCACCTGCTCTTCCCGCTCGTCGAGCCGGATGGTCCGCCGGGTTACTCGCCGTGGCGCGACGATCCGCGGCCGGCGTTCGGGGTGCTGCACGGGGCGTACGCCTATCTCGCGGTGACCCGGTTCCGCCGGTCCGCGCCGGGGGCCGCGGCGGCGTTCGAGTTCGCCCGCTGGCGCGGCGCGGTAGCGGAGGCGGCCGAAGCGCTACTCACCGGCGGGGAGCTGACCCCGGCCGGGACCCGGTTCGTCACAGCGCTGCGCGACGAGGTGACGCCGTGGCTGGACGAGCCGGTCGACCCGGCGATCCAGCGGCTGGCCGACCTGGCGAACGCCGACCACCGGGCCCGCTGGCGGCTGCGCAACCTCGCCGTCGACGACGCGGACACGGCCCGGCTGGTGGCTGCCTGGGACGCCGGCTCGGAGCCGCCGGAGATCACCCCGGTGCTGGTGCCGGGCGGCGGGCGGGCGCTGGAGAACAGCCCCCGGCTGCCGCTGATCCGGGCGGTGCTGCACGGGTCGAAGCCCGGGGACGGCGCGGATGCCGCCACGGTGCGCGGCGACGACAGGGCCGCTCTCCCGGCGTACGAGAAAGGTCGTGACTGGGGTGGCCTCGCCCTCGTCTCTCCGCATCCGGCCCTGCGACGCCGGCCGGAAGTGGTGCGCGCCGCCGCCACCGCTCTTCCGCAAGCGCCGCTGAACGCCCTGGCCGCCTGGCTGTCCTGACCGAACCCCGGCTGATTCCCACGGCTGCCTCGGCTTCCCGGAGACAGCAGTGAGGAGCAGCCGCCCGGACAGCTGTCGCGGCGCCCGGAGACAGCGGTGAGAACCGGCGGCCCGGATAGCTCAACCACGACCGGCCGGGACCGATCTGACTCCCCGGAGGTGGATCGTGGGCCGCAACGCTCTCTGGGACCGGGTACGGATCGTCGTCGACGACACCGTGACGCTCGCGTCGCTGGTACTGCTCGCCTGGCCGGTGGCTGATCCCGGACAGCCCTGGGGGCTGACCGGCCGCATCATGCCCCTGCTGGCGGCATTGTGTCTGGGTCTGGCGGTGGTGCTGCTGGACACCCGCCGCGGCGTGCTGCGGCTGGTGACGGTGGCGGCGGCGCTGCTCGTGGTCGCCATCCGGCACCTGAGCGGTGATCTGGCTCCGGGCGCGCTCTGGCTGCTGCTGCTGATCGGGGCCGCCGGGCTGCTGCGGCAGTTCCTGGGCAGCCGGATCGACCCGGACCGGAACCGGCAGCAGACGCTGCTGGCACAGCAGGCCTTCCGGGACCCGCTGACCGGGATCGGCAACCGGCGGATGTTCGTCGAGTACGCCGAGGAGGTTCTCGCCGAACCGTCCCGGACCAAGACCGCGGTGATCGTGGTGGACCTGGACGGGCTGAAGGATGTGAACGACGTCCTCGGCCATGCGACCGGCGACGAGCTGCTGCGTGCCGCGGCCGATCGGCTGTCGGTGAACGTGCGGGCCAACGACACCGTCGCCCGCCTGGACGGTGACGAGTTCGTGGTGCTGTTGCCCGGCCTGGAGGACGAGCAGGCCGCGGTCGCGGTGGCCGAGCGGGTGCTCACCGAGCTGCACCGTCCACTGCAGGTGGGCGGGATGGAGCTGAACATGCGGGCCAGCGCCGGGGTGGCGATCACCGACGGCGGCGACGGGCTGGACGGGGTGCTGAGGCGCGCCGACCAGGCCCTGATCCGGGCCAAGCGGGACGGCGGCGGGGTCGCCCGCCGGTTCGACCCGGTCCTGTTCGCGAAGGCCGAGCAGCGCCGCCTGGCCGAGCAGGATCTGCTGCGCGGCCTGGAGGCCGGTGAGTTCGAGGTGCACTACCAGCCGATCGTCGACCTGAACCAGGGTGGCATCACCGTCGGTGTGGAGGCGCTGGTCCGCTGGCGTCATCCGGAGAAGGGCCTGGTCCCGCCGGCGCTGTTCCTGGAGCTGGCCGAGCAGCTGGGCCAGGTGCCCCGGCTCGGCGGCTGGGTCCTGGAGGAGGCCTGCCGGCAGGCGCTGACCTGGCAGGGCCGGTTCCCGGGCTTCGAGATGAACGTCAACCTGTCCGCCTCGCAGCTGAGCAACCCTCGCCTCGTGGACGAGGTGCGGGAGGTGTTGCAGCGGACCGGGCTGCCGCCCCAGGACCTGGTGCTGGAGCTGACCGAGTCGGTGGCGCTCACCGATCTGGTGGAGTCGGCCCGGGTGCTGAGCGCGCTGAAGGACCTGGGCGTACGGATCGCCCTGGACGACTTCGGCACCGGGTTCTCGTCGCTCAGCCACCTCAGCACCCTGCCGGTGGACGTCGTCAAGATCGACCGCTCGTTCGTGCAGGCGATGCCGGAGACCGGCGGCGCCTCGGTGGCCGAGGCGGTGCTGCACATCGCGCGCACCTTCAACCTGTCGCCGGTGGCCGAGGGCGTCGAGGACGAGGGCCAGGCGGAACGGCTCAAGGAGCTGGCCTGCGGCCGCGCGCAGGGGTACCACTTCGCCCGGCCGATGCCGGCGGTCGACGTGACCGAGCTGCTCGACAAGCAGTCGGCGCAGGTCTGGTAGGCGGGTCCTACAGCGGCGGCAGATCCACCTCGGTCTCGAGTCGCTGCTCGGCGGCGGTCACCCGAAACACCGGGTGACCGTCGCCGAACACTTTCACCAGCCCGTCCAGCGCCTGCTGCCGGGCCGCCTCGTCGCCGCCGGTGAGCGCCAGGTTCCAGGCGCAGGCCGCGGTGTCCGGATGGTCGGCGCCGCGGACCGCGCGGGACCGGCGCAGCGTGTCGGCGGCCAGTTCGCGGGCCTGCTGGGCCTCGCCGGCCGCGGCGAGATCGGCGGCGAGCCCGTTGGCGCAGCTCAGCGTGAACGGGTGATCCGATCCGACACTGCGCCGCAGACCGCTCAGCACCTCCTGGTCGATGGTCCGCGCCTCGGTGGTCCGGCCGGACGCCCGGACCACCCCGGCCAGCCCGGCCGACGCGACCAGGGTGAACGGGTGCTCGTCGCCGAGCACCGCGTGGTACCTGATGACGGCGCGTTCCAGCAGCTCGTGGGCTGCGTCGAGGTCGCCGTCGGCGAGGGCGCAGTTGGCGGCCGACACCGCCGCCGCCAGGGTGTCCACGCTCAGATCACCGAACCGCTGCCGGTAGACGGCCAGGTTCGCCTCGGCCAGGGCACGGGCCGCCGGATCGCCACGGCGGCGGGCGACCATCGCGGCGCACCGCCCGGCCCACAGCGCGAACGGGTGGTCGTCGTCTCCGGGGCAGGCCGCCAGCACCTCGGCCGCCCCGGCGTAGTCGCCCAGCCCGAACAGGTCGAAACCCAGCTCGGCACGGGACGCCACGATCTCCGGGTGCCCGTCCACGAAGATCGCCTGCCGGTGCCGCAGCACCTGCTCGTCGAGGGTCCGCGCGCCCCGGAAGTCGCCGAGCAGCCGCAGGTCGGCGGCGAGGTTGTTGGCGCAGCGCAGCGCGGTCGGGTAGCTCTCCCCGAAGAGACGCCGGTAGCGCACCAGGTTGTCGGCGTCGAGCTGCCGGGCCTGCCCGAAGTGGCCCTGCATCCGCAGGTCGCCGCCGACACTGTTGGCGGTGGCCAGGGTCGCCTCGTCGTCGGCGCCGACCACCTCCCGCTGGGTGCGCAGGGTCTGCAGGTTCAGGCTCCGGGCGTCGGCGTTGCGGCCGACCGCCCGCAACGCGTTGGCCAGGTGGAACGAGGCCAGCAGGGTCTGCTCGGCGGACTCGCCCAGGGCGTCGCGCCAGCGGGCCACCGCCGAGCTCGCCAGGTCGCGGCTGGAGTCGTAGTCGCCGCGGGCGTAGTGGAACCGGATGCAGTTGATCACCAGCTGGCGGACCTCCTCGGCGTCGCCGCCGAGCAGATCGGAGTGGATCAGGTGCGGGGCCAGCTCGGTGTACCGGTACCAGCCGGCCGGGTCGTCGGGGTCGCCCGGGTCGGCGGCGGCCAGCATGCCCCGCACCGTCCGCAGCAGCTCCGCGTGCCGTTCCGAGCTGAGCTCCTGACCGAACATGCCCCGGATCAGCGGGTGCACGGTGAGCCGCTCGCCGGCCGGGTCCAGCTCGGCCAGGCCGTACCGCCCGATCCGGCGCATCGCGGCCCGCAACCGGCGCTCCACCCGGACGGTCCGGGCCAGCTCCGGATCCAGCGGCAGGGTCCGCGCCGCCCACAGCAGCCGCCACGAGATCGGGGCGCTGGCCAGGAACGTGCACAGCTCCAGCAGCACCCGGTCGGCCGGGGAGTCGGCGCCGAGCGCCTCCGCGGCCAGGCCCCACGCCACCCGGACCGGGGTCGGGAACGCCAGCTCGCCGGAGCGGCGCTCGAAGTCCGCCAGGTAACCGGCGACCGGGCGGCCGGTGGCGTCGCGGACCGCGGCGGCCAGGTCGAGGGCCATCGGCACGTCGCCCAGCCGCTCGGCGAGCCGCTCGGCGTCGCCGATGGACAGCTCGGGCGCACGGGACCGCAGCAGGTCCACGCTGTCCGCCCGGTCGAAGACCGGCACCGGCAGCGACTGCGCGACCTCGGCGGTCCATCGTGGGTTGCGGCTGGTCACCAGCACGTGCCCGGCGCCGGACGGCAGGTAGGGGGTGATGTCCTCGGGACGGTTCGCGTTCTCGAAGACGACCAGCCAGTTGCGGAACGGCTCGCCGCGGCTCAGCGCGTCGCGGACGGCGCCGAGGGTCCGGTTGAGATCACGGGCCTCGGGCAGGCCGAGCCGCTGGGCCAGACCCGCGAGCGCCGCACGGGTTCCCGCGGTCTGTTCGGCGGGTATCCACCAGATCAAGTCGTACGATGCGGCATGGCGGTGGGCGTACTCCACCGCCAGCTGGGTACGCCCGGTGCCGCCGAGCTGATGCTCAGGGCTCGGCAGCAGCACCACCGGGCCGTTGCCGAGCATGTCGCGCACCCGCGCCAGGAGGTCCTCTCGGCCTGCGAAGCGCGGGTTGCGCGGCGGCACACCACCACGGATCGGCATGCCGATTACCGTACGTGGAACGTTGGCCACAGAAAAGGAGGCCCGGTGACGGACGAGAGCGGCACGACCACTCTGGAGCTGGACGGGGAGATCGACATCCTCACCGTCGAGCAGGTTCGGGTGGCGCTGGGCGAGGCCGTCGCCGCCCGGCCCCGGCGCATCGTGGTGAACATGGCGGGGGTGTCGTTCATCGACTCGACCGGGCTGGGCGCGCTGATCTCCGGTTTCCAGCGCGCCCGTGACCAGGGGATCGGCTTCCAGCTGGCGCATCCGTCCGCTCAGGTGCGGCAGATCCTGGTGCTGAGCGGTCTCCTGGAGGTCGTCCCGGTCACGCCGTGACGAGTCTCAAAGGCAGGCGCTTGCCGGCATAGAGCATCAGGCTCAGGATCGCCCCGAGGATCGCCAGCCCGCCGGCCACGTACCAGGCCAGGTCGTAGTCGCCGAACCGATCCCGGACCAGGCCGGCGGCGGTCGCGGCGGCCGCCGCGCCGAACTGGTGCGAGGCGAAGACCCAGCCGAAGACGATCGGCCCGGCCGCGCCGAAGTACTCCCGGCACAGCGTCACGGTCGGCGGCACGGTGGCCACCCAGTCCAGCCCGTAGAACAGGATGAAGATCAGCATGCTGGGGTGCGCGGTGGCCGCGAACAGCGACGGCAGCACCAGCAGCGACAGCCCGCGCAGCACGTAGTAGGCGCCGAGCAGGAGCCGGCTGTCCACCCGGTCGGTCAGCCAGCCGGAGGCGATGGTGCCGACCACGTCGAAGACGCCGACCAGCGCGAGCAGGGTCGCCGCGGTGGTCGGCGGCATCCCGTGATCGTGCGCGGCCGGGATGAAATGCGTCCCGACCAGCCCGTTCGTCGTCGCCCCGCAGATCGCGAACCCGCCCGCGAGCAGCCAGAACGCCCTGGTCCTCGCGGCGTCGCGGAGCGCGCGCAGGGCGTTTGCGGCCGCGCCCCCGGCCGGCTTCGCCGGCGCCTCGATCTCGGTGCCTCCGAGGGCCGGCACGTTCAGGTCCGCCGGGTGGTCGCGGAGGCGCCAGAAGATGAGGGGTACGACGGCGAGCGCGGCCACCGACACCGTGAGCGCCGCCGTCCGCCAGCCGTCCGACTCCACGATCCGGGACAGCACCGGCAGGAAGATCAGGTTGCCGGTCGCCCCGGCCGCGGTCAGCACCCCGGTGACCAGACCGCGGTGCTTGACGAACCAGCGCCCGGTGATCGTCGCGACGAAGCCCAGCGCGAGCGAGCCGGTGCCGAGCCCGACCAGCACCCCCCAGCAGAGCACGAGTTGCCAGCTCTCGGTCATCCACAGGGTGAGCCCGGAGCCGGCCGAGACCAGCAGCAGCGCGCCCATCGCGACCCGGCGGACGCCGAACTTGTTCATCAGGGCCGCGGCGAACGGCGCGGTCAGGCCGTAGAGCAGCAGGTTGACCGAGACGGCGGCGGAGATGGTACCGAGCGACCAGCCGAACTCGTCGTGCAGCGGCTGGAGCATGACGGAGGGGGTGGCCCGGAAGCCGGCGGCGCCGAGCAGGGCGATGAAGGCGACCGCGGCGACGAGCCAGGCGGGATGCATGCGTCTCACACCTTCTGATCCTGGTGCGTGCGGGGACCGCGAGCGAGTGGCCGGGAGGCCATCATGCGCAAGAATCGGGCCATGGAGAAGCATCGGATCGCGATCCTCGTCCTGGACGGTCTCGTCCCGTTCGATCTCGGCACCCCCACGCAGGTGTTCCTCTCGGCGCGGGACGAGAGCGGGCAGCGGCTCTACCGGGTCAAGGTCTGCGGGACCGGCCCGGTCCACGCCGAGTCCGGTTTCACCCTGACCCCCGACCACGACCTGTCCGAGCTCGGCCGGGCGGACACGGTGATCGTTCCGGGGATCCACCAGGGCGGCCCGGTCACCGACGGCACCCTGCCCGGCGAGGTGCGGGACGCGCTGGTGGCCGCCGCCGCACGGGGCGCCCGGATCGTCTCCATCTGCACCGGGGCGTCGGTGCTGGCCGCGGCCGGGCTGCTGGACGGGCGGCCGGCTGCCACCCACTGGGCCTGGGCACCCGTCATCGGTGGCCTCTATCCCCAGGTCAAATGGGATTTCGACGTGCTCTTCGTGGACGACGGCGACATCCTCACCTCGGCCGGGGTCGGCGCCGGGGTCGATCTCTGCCTGCACATCGTGCGCTCCGACCACGGTGCGGCGGTCGCCAACCGGACGGCCCGGCGCTGCGTGGTCCCACCGTGGCGGGACGGCGGCCAGGCGCAGTACATCGAGCGGCCGGTGCCGGCCGCCGACGGCGCGGGCACCGAGCCGACCCGGGCGTGGGTGCTCGACCGGCTGGCCGAGCCGGTCACCCTGGAGGAGATGGCCGGGCACGCCCGGATGAGCGTGCGGACGTTCACCAGGCACTTCCGGGACGAGACCGGGCTCAGCCCTCGGCAGTGGCTGCTGCGCCAGCGCGTCGAGCACGCCCGGATCCTGCTCGAGTCGACCGACCTGGCGGTGGAGGCGGTGGCCCGGCGGGCGGGGCTGGGCAGCGCGACCGCCCTGCGCCAGCACATGCACGCGACCATCGGGGTGGCGCCTACGGCGTACCGCCGCACCTTCCGCCATTGATCTTCCCCTGGCTCAGATCGGGGCGGATTCGTCCGATGGATCACTGAGATCTCTTTTCCGCCCCCGGCCGAGGATTCCATGGACCAGACCTTCCGCCCGCTGCTCGACGCCCTCAAGCAGATCGGCGTGGACGCTGACGCGGTCGACCGGGCGGCCGCGGAGGCCCAGCGCAGTGGCCGATCGATCCGCGCTGTCCTGATCAACGACCAGGTCGTCACCGAGGAGCAGCTCACCCAGGCGGCCGCGGCCGCGTTCGGGTTCAACACCCTGGACCTGGTCGGGTTCACCCCCGATCCGACCGCCCTGAAACGGATCCCGCTGCCGGTCGTGCTCCGGCACCGGGTCCTCGGCCTGGCCATCAACGGCGACGAGCTGGTGGTCGGGGTGACCGACCCGGCCGACGTGGTGGCGCTGGACGACGTGCGCGCGGCCACCGGCATGACCATCCGGCCGGTGGTGGTGGCCCGCGGCGAGGTCCGCCGGATCATCGAACGGCTCCAGCGCGAGGGCGCCGACCTGGCCGACCTGGCCGACGAGTCGGGCGCCGACCAGGCCGGCATGTCGGCGCAGGCCACCAGCGCCGACGACGCCCCGATCGTGCGGTACGTGAACAGCCTGATCGAGCAGGCGGTCATGAACCGCGCCTCCGACCTGCACCTGGAGCCGACCGAGGACGACATGCGGGTCCGGTACCGGATCGACGGCGTGCTGCACGAGGTGGACCTGGTCCCGCGCGGCGTGATGGCGGCGCTGATCTCCCGCATCAAGATCATGTCCGGGGTCGACATCACCGAGAAGCGGATCCCGCAGAACGGCCGGATCACCGCCATGATCCGGGACCGTACGGTCGACCTGCGTACCGCCACCCTGCCCACGGTCTGGGGCGAGAAGATCGTGCTCCGCGTCCTGGACACCGGCGGCATCGACCTCGACCTGGCCAAACTCGGCTTCACCGAGCACAACCTGCAGCGGTTCAGCGCCTCGTTCAGCAAGCCGCACGGGATGGTGCTGGTGACCGGCCCGACCGGTTCCGGCAAGTCGACCACGCTGTACGCCACCCTCGGCAAGATCAGTCGGCCGGAGGTCAACGTGATCACGGTCGAGGACCCGGTCGAGTACCGGCTGCGCGGCATCAACCAGGTGCAGGTCAACGCGAAGGCCGGGCTCACCTTCGCGGCGGTTCTGCCGGCGATTCTGCGTACCGACCCGGATGTGGTCCTGATCGGTGAGATCCGGGACGGCAACACCGCGCAGATCGCCGTCGAGGCCGCCCTCACCGGCCACCTCCTGCTCTCCACGCTGCACACCAACGACGCCCCCGGCGCGGTCACCCGTCTCACCGAGATGGGCATCGAGCCGTTCCTGGTCGGCTCGTCGCTGGACTGCGTGCTCGCCCAGCGGCTGGCCAGGCGGATCTGCGACTGGTGCAAGGAGCCGTACCACCCGACCGAGGAGGAGATCCTCGGCGCCAACTGGCCGCTGCAGGACCTGCCCTTCCCGGACGTGCTCTACAAGCCGGTGGGCTGCCGTAACTGCGCGAACACCGGTTACAAGGGCCGGATCGCGGTGCACGAGGTGATGCCGGTGAGCCCGGAGATCGAGACGCTGACGATCAAACGGGCCTCGGCCGGTGAGATCCGCGAGGTCGCCCTCGCCCAGGGGATGTACGACCTGCGCACCGACGGCCTGGTCAAAGCCGTCGGCGGGCTCACCTCGCTGCGGGAGGTCTCCCGGATCGCGGTGTGACTGCACCGGTACGGCTACCAGCGCACCGGTTCCGCTACTAAATCCGTTCCCCGCGATGCCGAATCAACAAGCGTCGGAGAGAAACACACCGAAAAGCCGGGGAGAGCAGATGGACACGCTCCAGCACGACGTACGCGAGGCGGGCTCCGCCGGTACCGCGGACGATCTGGACGTGCTCGACCAGCTGCTGGTGACCCTGGTCGAGTCGGGCGGCTCCGACCTGCACCTGACGGTCGGCTCCCCGCCGATGATGCGGGTGCACGGCGCGCTGCGGCCGGTGCCCGGTTACGGCAAGCTGAACACCTCCGACACCGAGCTGCTGGCCCGCGCGGCCGTCACCCCCGCGCAGTGGGAGACGTTCCTCGTCGAGCAGGAGATGGACTTCGCGCACAGCATCGTCGGCGTCTCCCGGTTCCGCGGGAACCTCTACCGGCAGCGCACCTCGTGCGGGGCGGTCTTCCGGTCGATCCCGCACAAGATCAAGCCGCTGGACGAGCTGGGCATGCCGGAGTCGGTGTCCCGTTTCGCCCACCTGCCGCGTGGTCTGGTGCTGGTGACCGGCCCGACCGGCTCCGGCAAGACCACCACCCTCGCGTCCCTGCTCGACCTGGCCAACCGCAGCCGCGCCGACCACATCATCACCATCGAGGACCCGATCGAGTTCCTCCACCCGCACAAGCGCTGCGTGGTGAACCAGCGTGAGGTCGGCTCGGACACCGGGACCTTCGCCACGGCGCTCAAGCACGCGCTGCGGCAGGACCCGGACATCATCCTGGTCGGCGAGCTGCGGGACCTGGAGACCACGGCCACGGCGCTGACCGCGGCCGAGACCGGTCACCTGGTGATGGCGACCCTGCACACGCAGAGCGCCACCCAGACCATCGACCGGGTCATCGACATCTTCCCGCCGCACCAGCAGCTGCAGATCCGCGCCCAGCTGGCCGCCAGCCTGCAGGGCGTGATCACGCAGGCGCTGGCTCCGACAGCCGACGGAAAGGGGCGTGCGGTGATCTGCGAGATCCTCACCTGCACCCCGGCGATCCGCAGCCTCATCCGGGAGGGCAAGACCCACCAGATCCCGTCCTTCATGCAGGCCGGCGGCAGCGAGGGCATGCTCGCCTTCGACCAGCACCTGGCCGAGAAGATCCGGGACGGCAAGGTCGACATGGCGACCGCGCTGGAGATCTGCCACTCGGCCGAGGAACTCAAGCGCCTCGTTGGCCGGGTGTGATCCGATGGCCACCACCAAGACCTTCCACTACGAGGCGCTCGACGCCACGGGCAAGAAGACCAAGGGGACCATCGAGGCCCCCAACGAGGCCGCCGCCACCCACATGCTGCGGACCCAGGGCTCGGTGCCGCTCGGCGTCATCGAGTCCGGGCAGGGCCTCCAGCGCGACATCAAGATCCCCGGGCTGGGGAACCGTGTCAAGCTGAAGGACCTGGCCGTCTTCGCACGGCAGTTCGCCACGATGACCGCTTCCGGCATGTCGCTGCTGCGGTCGCTGTCGATCCTGGAGGAGCAGACCTCCTCGGCGCCGCTGAAGAAGGCGATCGCCGAGGTGCGCACCGACGTGGCCGGCGGTGGCGGGCTCTCGGCGTCGATGGCCAAGCACGACCGGGTCTTCCCGCGCCTGATGATCGCCATGATCCGGGCCGGTGAGACCGGCGGCATGATCGACCAGGCCCTGGAGCAGATCTCCGAGAGCCTGGAGAAGGACACCGCGCTCCGCGGCAAGATCAAGGGCGCGCTCACCTATCCGGCGATCGTGCTGGGCTTCACCTTCGTCATGATCGCCGGTGTCCTGATCTACATCGTCCCGATCTTCGAGGCGATGTTCAAAAGTCTCGGCGGCGAACTGCCGGCGATCACCCAGTTCCTGGTCACCACCAGCCACAACATGGGCTGGATCGGGCCGCTGGTGATCGGCGTCAGCGTCACCGTCAGCGTGCTCTACAAACGGCAGATACGCGTCAGTGAGCAGTTCCGGCTCCGGGTCGACAAGATCAAGATCGGTCTGCCGGTCTTCGGTCCGCTGCTCCGCAAGCTCGCCATGAGCCGGTTCTCCCGCAACCTCGGCCTGCTCCTGAACGTCGGCGTTCCGGTCATGCAGGCGCTCTCCGTGGTCGGCGAGACCACCGGCAACGAGGTCATCAACGCCGCCATGAAGGACGTCCAGGCGACGGTCCGGGACGGCAACCCGATGTCCTCGGCACTCCGTAACCACCCGATCTTCCCCGCGATGGTCACTCAGATGATCGAAGTGGGCGAGGAAAGCGGTCAGATCAGTCAGATGCTCGACAAGGTTGCCGACTTCTACGACCGGGAGGTCGACGAAGCCGCCGAGTCACTGACCGCCTCGATCGAACCCATCATGGTGCTCGTCATGGGCACCGTGGTCGGCGGCATGGTCATCTGCCTTTACCTGCCGATGTTCACGATCTACCAGAACATCCAGGGCTGACGGTCCGCGACGACGCACCGCCACCCTTCCCGGCCGACTCCCGACGGCCGTAGCACCACCCGGGCGCCCGAGCCCGGTCACCCATCCCCGCACCACCCCTATGCCCATGGAGGCAACCCGAATGCGTATGCAGGACATCATCGCCCGACTCCGCGCCGGCAAGAAGAACGACGAGGGCTTCACCCTGATCGAGCTTCTGGTCGTGGTCGTCATCATCGGCGTCCTGGTCGCGATCGCTGTGCCGGTGTACCTGAACTACCGGCAGGGTGCTGCCGACAAGTCGGCTCAGTCGGACGTGCGCGGCGCCATCAGCGCCATCGAGCAGTTCTACACCGAGAACGGCAACAAGTACCCGACCACCAAGCTGACCGAGGACAACGCGGACGGCAACAAGCCGTCGCTGAAGATGTCGACCGCCGCGGACGCCAAGGTGATCACCCTGTCCGACAAGACCGAGCTCACCTACGTTCCCGGCACCGGCGCGGACCTCGGCACCTACAAGATCTGCGCGACCAACTCCGGTGGCAGCGGCAAGGTCTACCTGTACGACAGCAAGGCCGGCGGCTCGGTCAAGGAGGCCGCGGCCGGTGTGAAGGTCGACAACTGCGCGGTCTGACATACGGCTCTCGGGTGGCGCCGCTCCCGGCGCCACCCGAACCCATCCCCTGACGAACCCGAGGAGGAGCCCACCGTGCCCGAAGCCCTGCTGATCGGCATCGTGGCCCTCCTCGGGCTCGCCATCGGCTCCTTCCTGAACGTCGTGATCCACCGGGTGCCCCGCGACGAGTCGCTGGTCGCACCCGGTTCGCACTGCCCGGAGTGCGGCAACCCGGTCCGGGCCCGGCACAACGTGCCGGTGCTCGGCTGGCTGATGCTGCGCGGCCGGTGCGCCGACTGCGGCACCCGGATCAGCGCCCGCTACCCGTTGGTCGAGGCCGGCACCGCGATCCTCTTCGCGGCCGTCGCGGCCCGCTTCGGCTGGTCCTGGGAACTGCCGGCCTACCTCTACCTGGCCGCGATCGCGATCGCCCTGGCGATGATCGACCTGGACGTGATGCGGCTTCCCGACAAGATCGTGCTTCCCTCGTACGGCGTCGCGGCCGCCCTGCTCGTCCCGGTCTCGCTGACCGCCGGCGACCCGGCCGACCTGCTCCGCGGCCTGACCGCCGCCGTCGTCCTCTACGTGCTCTACCGGGTGCTCGCCGTCTGGGGCATGGGCGGCGGAGACGTGAAGCTGGCCCCGCTGCTCGGCTTCTACCTCGGCTGGCTCGGCTGGAGCGCGGTCGCGGTCGGCGCCTTCGCCGGATTCCTGCTCGGCGGTCTGGTCGGCGGCGCTCTCCTGGCGTCGAAGCCGGCGAGCCGCAAGAGCCGGATTCCGTTCGGCCCGTACATGCTGGCCGGCGCCTTCCTGGCGGTCTTCGCCGCCGCGCCGCTCGCCGACTGGTACACCAACTTGCTACTTCCCGCCACTTAAGCGCCGACGTCAACTACCGATCAAGAACAGGCGGATCCCGCCTGCGCGGGCACACTCGTAGAGGAAGGAAACCGATGGCTGGCTCACCGCCGATCGGGCTCGACATCGGCTCGTCCTCCATCCGGGCGGTCGAGGTCCGGCGCAACAAGGACGACTACACACTGATCAACTTCGGCCAGTTCCCGCTCGAGGCGGGCACCGTGGTCGCCGGCGTGGTGCAGCACCCGGGCGCCGTCACCGCCGCCCTCAAGCAGCTCTGGACGGCCAGCAAGTTCGGCACCAAGCGGGTCCGCCTGGCGGTCACCAACCCGCAGCTGGTGGTCCGCGAGACGTCGATCGCCAACCTGCCGGCCAGCCAGATGCGCCAGGCCCTGCCGTTCCAGGTCAAGGAGCAGCTCCCGCTCGCGGTCGAACGCTCGCTGCTGGACTTCTACCCGCTCGAGCAGCCCGGTGACAGCCCGACCGTCCGCGGCCTGCTGATCGCCATGCCCAAGGAAGCGGTCCTCACCCTGGTTCAGGCCGTCGAGAAGGCCGGCCTCAAGGTCTCCGGCGTCGACCTCGCCTCGTTCGCCATGCTGCGTGCCGCCTCCCGGCTGGACGCCCAGGTCGAGGCGATCGTCGACATCGGCGCCAACATCACCAGCGTGGTGGTGCACGCGGACGGCGAGCCGCTGTTCGTGCGTACCCTGCCCCGCGGCGGCACCGAGATCACCGAGAACATCGCCACCCGGCTGGGCCTGCCGGCCATCGAGGCCGAGGCGCTGAAGTGCCGGTACGGCCTGCACGGCGACGGCAACCCGGACACCGTGGCGGCCCTGGTCGACGCGGTCCGCCCGCTCGCCAGCGAGCTGCGCAGCTCGTTCACCTACCTGGCCTCCGGCGAGCGGCAGAAGCAGGTCACCCGGATCTCGCTGTGCGGCGGCAGCGCTCTCATGCCCGGCCTCGCCGAGCACCTGCAGGAGCAGCTCGGCGTCGCGGTGATGTACGCCGACAGCGCCGCCCGTCTCCGCGACACCCGCAAGGCCCGGGAACGCGGTTTCGACAGTTTCGTGCCATCGGCCGCGGTGTCGATCGGCCTCACCCTCGGAGCGGCCTGATGACCACCACCGCCCTGATGCCCGTGGATCCCTCGGTGTCGCCGCAACAGGCGGCCCGGATCCTCACCATCCGCGCCGACCTGCTGCCCCCGGAGATCCGGGACGGCCGGCGGGCCGTGCGGACCCGCTCGTTGATCGTGTTCCTGCTGGTCGCCACGCTGGGCGCGCTCGGCGCCTGGTACTGGCAGGCGACGGTCGCCAAGCAGGACGCCGAGGAGACGTACAACGAGACGTTCGCGACGCTCACCGACATCCGCGCCGCGCAGAAGACCAAGGAGCTGAAGGCGCTGGTCCAGTACCAGGACGGCGACGAGGCGCTGAGCGCCGAGCTGACCTCGGTCCTCGCCAAGGACCTCTCCTGGACCAACCTGATCAACCTGCTCGGCGACCGCGCCACCGACACCAGGGTGTCCCTCTCCGAGATGAGCGCCTCGCTCATCGAGACGGGCGCCGAGACCACCGACACCAGCAAGATCGGCGAGCTGACCCTCACCGGTTCCGCCGAGAACAAGAAGGTCGTCGCGGACTTCGTCAACGAGCTGGGCGAACTGGAGGACCTCGCGAACCCGTTCGTGACGAGCGTGACCACCGAGGCCGACGGCGTCTCGTTCACCCTCTCCGTCACGATCACCGACAAGGCGCTCTGCGGGCGCTTCGCCAAGAGCTGCCCGAGCGGAGGCAAGTGATGAGGAACGCACGCCGGATCGACCAGCTCTGGCTCTTCGGCGGCCTGGCCCTGGTGATCGTGTTCGTGCTGGGCGGCTGGTTCATGGTGATCAAGCCGCAGCACACCGCCCGCGACACCGTCAACTCGGACATCGCCGACACCGAGGTCCAACTGGCCACCGAACGCAAGAAGCTGGCTGAGCTCAAGGCGGACCAGAAGAAGGTGGCCTCCTACAAGGCCGCCCTGGTCAGTGCGCAGAAGGCTCTGCCGTACGGGACGACGACCAACAAGATCCCGGAGTTCCTCAAGCAGCTGCAGACCCTCGGCGCCACGTACCAGGTCGAGGTCAGCGGGTACGGCGCCTCGGCGCCGCAGGTCTCCGAGACCGTGCCGACCGTCACCGAACTGCCGATGACCCTGAACGTCGAGGGCAAGGTCGAGAACATCACCCGCTTCCTGAAACACCTGCAGACCGTGCAGCCCCGGGCCGTCCTGATCGAGAACGCGCGGCTCGCCACCGGCGACGCCGGCTGGGACCTGTCGCTGTCCCTCACCGCCTTCATCACCTCGACCGAGACCATGACCGTCGGCTCGTGACCCGTACCCCTCGGCTCGTGACCCGTACCCCTCGGCTCGTGACCCGTACCCCGAAAGCCCCTGCTCCGTTCGGAGCGGGGGCTTCTCGGTTCTCCAGCGCAACCGGACAGCAACCGGACGGCACTGATGGCCCCGCCGTCCCCGCCGATCGTCAGGACGTCCACGAGAAGGGAACCCCCATGAACCAGAACCTGATCCTGATCGCTGACGACGACAACGACGTGCGTGACATGCTCACCGTCTCGCTGGAGGCGGCCGGCTACCGGGCGCTCGGCGCCAAGGACGGCAACACCGCCGCCCGCATCCTCACCGTCGCGAAGCCGATCGGGATGATCACCGACGTGCGGATGCCGGCCATGAACGGCATGGAGCTGTGCCAGCTGGCCCGGACGAACCCGGAGATCCGTGACATGGCGATCCTGATGGTCTCCGGCAACGGCCACGCCTACGACGTCGACGCCGGCCTGGAGGCGGGCGCCGACGGTTACGTCACCAAGCCGCTCACCCCGAAGGCCGTGGTCGCCAGGCTTCAGGAGGTCATCGGGCAGCGGAAGCCGGGCGGGCGCTCCTGATCCGTACCGCCGCCGGGACACAGCGGATCGCTGTGCGATTCCTATGTATCCGCGCCAACCTCTCGCATTCCCCCGAAACCATCGATATCGTTACGCACGGTCCGCGCCGTTCCCCCCGTAGCGGCGCGGGCCACCCATCACCCGTGCGCTCTTCCGCAGCCGCAGCCTCACTCCCCTGAGTGACGGGAATCTTACTTTGCGTCATCGACGGTGGTCCCTGGATACTTGAGGCCCCGCTTTGAGGTGACCCGGATGACGTTTCCTGAGACGCTGACCCGCCTTCGCGAGGCGCACGGCCTCAACAAGAAACAACTGGCCCGGCTGATCGGCTTCGACCCGTCCTATGTCAGTCACATGGAGAGCGGCCGCCATCGCCCGACCTACGAGTTCGCCGTCCGGGCCGACACGGTCCTGCACGCCGAGGGCACACTGGTCTCCGCGTTCCTCGGCACCGCCGACGACCCGGCGGCCGCGGTTCCCGCCGACCGCCGGTCCCTGCCCGGCATCTCACCGGGCCTGGTGGTCCATCACGAACGGGCCGAGCTGTCCCGCAACGACAGCGGCTTCTATCTGATCGCCATCCAGCGAGAGATCCACAACAGCTCGCAGCAGCCGGTGACCCGGTTCCCGGTGCACATCGAGGTCGACGTCTATCCGGCCGACCCGCGCCGCTCCCGGCTCTTCTACCGGGACAACCCGGTCACCCTGGACGAGCTCGACTTCCGCGCCGCCTTCAACGGCGAGCCGACCCGCTGGGACCTGGTCCGCGACCGAGACGCGTACAAGAAACTGCATGTCCGCTTCGAACCGCACGGCATGCTCACGCCGCTCTACCCCGGCGAGTCCGCCATGATCGAGACCCGGTACCGAGTGCCCTGCACGAAATGGGGCGACTGGTTCGAGCGCGAGATCCGCTGGCCCACCGAGCACCTGTCCGTCTCGATCGGCTTCCCGGAGCGCCTCGGCGTCCGGCTGACCGCCCACGAGGTGACCTGGGGCGGCGACCGCGCCCTGCCGACCCGCATCGTCTCCCGCGTCGCCGGCGGCATGCGCTACTACGACTGGAGCACCACCCGCCCCGCCCTCACCAACCAGTACCGCTTCGCCTGGCAACTCGGCTCCCGCCAGTCCGCCGCCTCGGAGTAAAGCATAGGTGTCGCCCCGGTCCACCCCGCTTCTAGTCGAGGCTGACCGCTCTCAGGCTGGTCCTCGTTGCCGTGTAGATGAACGGCCCGGGCTTCGTCAGTAGTTGCGTGATGGCGCGCCACTGAATCATGACGATCTCGAGCTGTTCGAACGTACCGCGAGCATCGGGCCCCGAGAGGGCAACCATCCGTGCGCCGCTCTCGCGGACGGCGATGATCTCCCCTCGGTGCTCCTGGATGCGCCGATCACGGGTGATGATCAGCCACCGGTTCTGTGCCGCGACAGGGATCCATTCAGTGTCCTTCGCGGCTGGGGTGAGAACCGGACACGGCGGGCGCTCCCGCTTGTGGATCACTATTCCTGGATCGCCCGGAAACGTCACATCCGGGCGAAGCGCAGCCAGTACGTGGGCGAGACCGAGGAGATCGGCATCCAGGTAGAAGCTGACCTCGGCCGGCTTGACCCGGCTCACGCTGCCTTTTGGGCGCTCTGCGCGTTCTCGTACGCCAGCGCCCACCTCACGTCAGCGACATCAAGCCGGTAGATTTCGGCGATCGTCTCGACATCCTCGCCGACATCGCTCTGCTCCCAGATCACTTCGGTGCTGATGCCCTTGATCGACGGCTTACCGAAGCGCACGTCCGGGTCTATGCGAACAGGTGACAACGGATTGTGGTCCGGCCGGTAGGCAACCGGCACGTCGCCATCCCATTCGACTCGCTGGACGAACGCCTCGCCCGGCGGAGTCAGCATCGTCTGATCATTGATGACCGACACGAGATAGAACTCGACGCCCAGCTTGGCCGACGTCTGAGCGTCATAGACCAGGTTGCGGCCGGAAACGAGCGGTCGGCGATCAGCCAGCGGGTACGGGACGCCGAACCGCTCGCGTAGCTCGTCGATGAACTTCCGCAGCTCGGTCATCTGGACGTTGAGGTTGCGGTAAGCGCTGAGCCAGCCGGCCTCGACGAACTCTGCCCAGGTGACCACGCGACGACCCAGTGGTTCCTGCCTGATGATCGGCTTGTAGGACTTGCCGCGACGGGTTCCGCCTTCGAGCCAGTAGTGCAGCGTTGACTGCGGAACCCCGAGCAGCCTCGCAGCCAGGGCTTCTGTGTACATCTCTCGGTCCAGGACGCTAGCCACGCGACCATCCTCGCATCACGGTCTCGGCGGCGCGCTCCGTCGTTCAGGCGTCATGCGGTCAGAGATCTCCACGGGCGCGGCGCGTGCTGGACTGCGGCCGCACGCGTCAACTTGTCCAGGAAGGCCGCCCTGAAGCGTGCCGGCATCTCACCGGAGATGGACCTACGGCACACCGGGAGCACCTGGTCGGCACAGAACGGTGCCACACTCCGCGATCTGATGGCTGGATGGGCCACTCCTGCACTCGGGCAGCCCTGATCTATCAGCACGCCGACCGGGAACGTGATCAAGCCATCGCCGGCGCCCTGGACACGTTGATCATCGAGGCTCGGAAGCAGGCCGAGCAGTGATCTGACACGGATCCGGCACAAACGAAAACGCCCGGACCGAAGCCCGGGCGTTTTGCAAGGGTGGAGCTGAGGGGACTCGAACCCCATTACCGCTCCTGGTTGGCAGGTCGTCATGCCGCCTGACCTGCTGATACACGCTTGATCTTCCCAATCCTTTCTAAACCTTCCCCGCTGGATTCCCCTACGGTTTCCCCTACCGCCCCTGCAGGTCGTCATCCATCTGGCGACCGTAGACGGCCCGTACGACATCGTGCCCCGCCCTGTGGACAACCACGGGGCGGGGCGCTTCGTCGTGTCCGGGGTCAGGACGACATCAGCTCGATGGCCGTCGCCTTGATCACGATCTTCGCCTTCGACGACGTGGTCTGCACCAGCTCCGTCTTGATGTCGTAACGCGAGTCGGTGATCTCGAAGTTGCCGATCACCGGCCCGTCCTCGACCCCGCTCATCTCGTACGTCACCCGCCACACCGACCCGGTCGGCACTCGTGCGCCTTCCCACCCCAGATCGATCTCGACCTCGAGGTTGCAGCCAGCCGAGCCGTAGCACTTCTTGCTGAGAATCTTCGGGGTCAGCTTCACCGCCGACAGCGGCGGCGTCGCAACCGGCGCCGGGTCGGTCGCGGTCGGCGCAACCGGGGTGGTGACGGTCGGCTCGAGCACGACCGCGGCGGCCTGCTCGGCGCGGGACGGCTCTCGGTCGCCGAGCATCAGGAACACCGCGACGCCCGCTGTCACGACGGCCATGGCGGCCAGCCCGATCCACAGCCACAACCGGGACCGCGGTGCCGGCGGTGGCGAGCCGACGGGCGGATACGGCGTCTGGGGATACGAGGGTGGCGGGTAGGACACGTTCGGCTCCCGGGCGGCATTGGGGTGGCGGTGTGCCGTGACCTAGGGTGCGACGGCCATGCAAGAGCAGAATGCTGGCGGCCCGGTGCAGCCAGTGTTGACGGACGAATGTCGTGGATCTCGATCCGTTCGGGCTACCCCTCGCATTTCGCTATGACCGCGGCGACCAGTTGGCGAGCCTCCTGCCCGTACACCGCCTCGGCACGCAGCCTCTCGAACATCGCCACGTACCGCCCGATCTCCTGCGGCCGTGTGACCTTGATGCCCGCGGTGGGTGTCTCCAGAGCAACCGCATTCTGGTCGAAGATCCAGAATCCCACGCTGGCGATCGCGAACCTCTGAGCGTCTGCCGGGATGATCCCGACCGACACGAACGGCAGCCGCATCATGTCGAGCAGGTGGCGCAGCTGGGCGGCGTGCTCCTCCAGCGTTCCCCGCCGAGTATGGATCACCTGCTCACCGAGGACGGCCACGATCCGTTTCGCCGGCGTGAGCGCTACGGCGGTGCGGTCGGCCTTCATCGCGACGGTCTCGTCGGAGTCGTCTGGCGAGTCGAGGAAGTCGTACCACCACCGGAGCATGGCCCGGATATAGGCCTCGGTCTGGAAAATTCCCGGCATGACAAGCGGCTCGTGGATTCGGAACGTCGTGGTGGCCTGGTAGGTGGCGATGGAGTGGAGATCGCCCAGACGCCGCAAACCTGCGCGGGCCTGCCGCGACCATTCCAGGTAGGCGGATTCGATCGATTGGGCTGTGGCCAGCAGGTCGGGTAGCTGGTCCTCGGCGCCGCACGCCGTGCACCAGTCGATGAGGTTTCGCTCGGTCGGCGGTTGGCCGCCGTTCTCGATTCGGCTCGCCCGGGTGAAGTGCATTGAGGTGGAGGCGGCCAGCTCCTTCAGCGTGAGGCCGGCCGCCTTCCTCATGACCCGCAGGCGCGCGCCGAGTTCCTTGCGCGACTGGTGGACGGAGCTACTCGGGTCGGTGCTCATCGGGTTTCGTCAGGCCCCAGACGTTCTCGAATGCTGTCACGCAAGTTTGAACGATCCGGGGGTCGTCGGTGATCTCGAACGCAGCATTCAGCCCGGTACCCGCGTAGTGCAGAAACAGGGCTTTCTCGTTGTCGAACACGTAGAAGTCGCCCGAGCCGGGCAGCAGGACGTCTACGAGCCGTGAACGGCTGACGTACCGGATGTCTTCACCGGCGTCGGTGAACATCTGGACGTGGCTGCGGGTCCACCGCTGGTATGCGCTCAGCGGCTCGGACACGATGCGGGCGCGGCGGCAGGTTCGGCCGGCGGCCCGGTGGCCGCGCAGCATCTCCAGCCACCAGCCGAGCCAGGCGTAGTCGTCGGTCTCGCCGCGGGCCCACTTCGCCATGTGCGGCAGTTCCACCTCGGTGCCGTAGGCGTCGCGGGTCTCCAGGTGTACGAAGGAGTGTCGAATGCCGCGGCAGAGGTTGTTGAGGTCGTCGTAGGTGGCGGACTGCATCACGGCTGGTGCTGGAAGAAGGGGATGAGCCGGTCGGGGATTTCGACGCAGGATTCGCCTTTGGGGATGTTCATGGCGGCCAGGGCGTCGGGGTCGGTGACGACCCAGCCCTGTACCACCCAGGAGTCACGGTCGGTGCGGTAGAGGGTGGGCGAGCCGGAGGGTTCGGAGTTCGGGTCCTTGGCGATGAACTGGAGTTTCATGGTGCTCCTTTGTTCGTTCCGCGTGCTCCGTGACCCATAGTTGCGGACCGAATCCCCTTGGTCAATCTGCAAACTTCTGCAAACTGCTGGTAGTTGATCTTGTTGGCTCCGTAGCGTCCGATCAGCGACGGCGGGCCCCGGAATCGCAAACTGGACGCCCGCCGCCGCGCCTGAACGTGGCGGGCCGAGACGTGGAATGACCCGGCCCGCAGCCTGACTCTCCTCATCACGGGCAGGGAGACCCCCGATGCTGGCTGAGCACGATCACCACCTGCGCTGGCGCGAAGGCGTTGAAGCCGCTCACGCCTGGCGCGACGCAGAGCGGGAGCAAGCCGCCGAACACGACGCAGCCGTTCGCCGGATTCTGGATCAGGGAGCTGCGATTCCCGACCCTGCTGGCCAGCGGACAAAGCGCGCATGAAACCGCGCGACTTCCCGCCCGGCGTCGTCCTGCACGCGCCGCACTGCCCCGATGCGGGCGATGGCAACAAGGCGACCTTGCCGACCTTGAAGGCCATCGCCGACTATCCGAGCTTCCGCTGGTGCTTGTGCGGAAACCTCGATGACACCCCGCACGTTGTTGTCGAGGCCATCGACTACGGACTCCACCTGTACGAGCCGGCGCCTGGTGTGCCGCCGAGGGACGCCATCCGGCCGCTGTGCAAGACCTGCCGGGGCACTCACGGCCCGGCCACGTCCGGGGTCGTGGCGTCGTGAGTCCCTGGCCGATCCCAACGGTGGGCCCACGGGAGCTGCCGTGCGACGGCTGGGTCGATGTGTGGATCGACAGCGGCGCCGGCCCCGGCCACACCCGCCGCGTACGCACGTGCCGGCTCGAACTCGCGGCAGACCTGGACGACGGCCAGGGCACGAGCGCGTTCTACATGCTGTACCACCCGGCCCAGGCCGGAGATGATCCCCGTGGGTGAAGGGCGCAACGCCCCGTGGACGCTACGGCAGGTCGTCGAGTCTCCGGGCTACCCGCTTCCCGCCGGTACCGCACCGGATCGGTTCCTTCGACAGCTCGCTGACCTCATCCCCGACTGGCGGGTGCCGGAGTTTGAATCCGACGCGGGCGACATCTTCTTGGTCGCGATGGCGCCCGGCGGGTCGAGGCCCAGCATCTCCATCACTGTCGGTTTTCCCGGTGAGTCCGGGTATCGGGCCGTCGACGAGTGGCGGGTGACATGCGAGGGCGACGTGATCGTCGAGCTGCCGCTGACGCATGACGCGGGCCTGCTGGAGTTTGCGGCGGTGATCCGGGTGGCGCGTGCGATGGAGGTACTGCCGAGGTCGCCCATACCCGGAAAGGCGCCCATACCCGGAAAGGACAGTTCCGTGACCGTTGATCCAGTAGAAGCCGACCGCTGGGAGGCAAGATTCCGTCGATGGGTGATCGGGAACGTGCCGCCCTCCTACAGCGGACAGCTCGGCTTGGCCTTGATCCGGTCGGCCGTGGTCGACACCGAGATGACGGATGATCAGAAACTCGTCCGGATCAGGGCCATCCTCGGCGGGCTCGAACGAGTCCTTGGGGTGGACTTCTATCCGCCCCACGCCGACATGCGGCTGATGGAACAAGCCACCGGCCGGGATTCGGCCCGGCCGGGCGAAGAGAAGGAGCACGGCATGATCGTCGAGAGCAAGGGCATGACGCTCGACCTGAACGGCGCGAAGTGGCAGAAGAGCAGCCGGTCCGGCGCGGCCGGCCACTGCGTGGAGGCGGCGAACGCCGGGGAGGGCATCGCGGTACGCGACTCGAAGAACCCAGCCGGCGGCGTTCTGATCTTCACGTCGGCGGAGTGGGACGCGTTCCTGGCCGGCGCGAAGGACGGCGAGTTCGACCGGCAGGGCTGAGACCATGGCGTCCATCTGGCGGCTGTGGATGGTTCTGGGCAGCGTGGCCTGCGTGACCGGGGTTGATCAGCGCGACCGCATATGCGCTGTCCCCCGGTAGCCAGTACGACGGTCATGCTGCCGTGATGACGCTGATAGCCGCGGTGAGCGCGGCCGAGGAGCGGCGTTCAGCCACCACCAGGCCAAGCGGTGGACAGGCGAGGAGCACGACAGGTAGTCGTTCGCCAGGTCGGCGGCCGGGTCCAGATGGGCGGCCCGGCCGCCGACCTATCCGTCCTCAGCGTCGGGCAGCAGGTCGGGGCGGTGCTGGGCGATCCACACCTCGATGTCGGCGGCCCAGTAGATCCGTCCCATCTCCAGCTCATCGAGAGGGTCGGGCCAGTCTGGACGGTTCATGTAGACCTTGGCGCGGGTGCGGCCCATGCCAAGGCGGCGAGCGATCTCAGCCGCCCCCATGAGCCGTCCCGTGCGCATGGTGTCTGACGCTATGCGCACGCCCAGGGTCCACATGGACCCTGGCCACTTGGGCACTGTGCACTAGCGCAGTGCCCACTTGGCCCCTTGCACAGTGCAATATCAGTTCAAACTTACTCGATCAAGTGTACGAGATGACTCTCGACCGATCGGTTGATACGAATCAATCATGAGGGTTATATGCACGGGACGCGATGATGATATTGCAGAGAGTGCAGAATAGGATCTAGCAAGAGCCCTGCAAGTCCTGGGATGGAGAGCCCGGGACAGGCTTTCGGGGAGAACCATGCGCGACCAAGCAGTCATCTTCATCCCGCCCACCATCGAGCGTGACGGCCTCTACGCCCAGGAGTGCATGTCTTACGTGGTCGGCCGCGGATACAAGCTCTGCGCGATTTTTGGGGACTGGAACGACGTCGACCTCTTCCTCGGCCGCAACGGCGCCCGAGTAGTCGTCGTCGTGGCCCGCGCGGAACACCGCAGCGATCGGCCCGCTGAAATCGCCGGCGAACGGACCCAGGTCATCAAGCGCCGCAGCGCGGCGGTAGGACGCTGCACCGTCCCGACCTACTGCACCGACGCGCCGGACCCCGGCACCCGGCTGGCGGCGTATCGCGAGGGGTACGCCGATGGGTACGTGGACTGCTTGACGATCCGGGGGACGGACGAACCGCCTCTGCCGCCGGTGGATCCGAACCTCAACTGAGACCCGGTTCCCCTACCAGTCCCCTATAACGAATCAGGCCCGGTCGGAAGACCGGGCCTGAACTGTATCGCTACATAATTCTCAAGGGTGGAGCTGAGGGGACTCGAACCCCTGACCCCCACACTGCCAGTGTGGTGCGCTACCAGCTGCGCCACAGCCCCTTGCACTGCGTTCTTGCTGCGTCCCCGGTGTTTCCCCCGGGCACGCTGGAAATATTACACACCCCAGCGGGGGCCGTCGAAGGACCCCCCTCAGTTGAGGGAGACGTCCGGGGGGAAGTGGGCGACGGCCGCCAGGATGTCGCCCTGCCGACGCAGCACCATGGCCCACAGGTCGTCCGGGCGCTCCACGAACGGGTCGCCGGGGAGGGCGTCGAACACGAACCAGGAGCCGGCCTCGATCTCGTCCTCCAGCTGGCCGGCGGACCAGCCGGAATAGCCGGCGAACACGCGGATGCCGGTGACGCTCTCGCGCAGGCGCTCCGGGTCGGCGGACAGGTCGAGGGTGCCGAGCGCGCCGCTGACCGGGTGGAAGCCGGAGAGCCGCTTCTTCACGTCGGGTCTGGTGCGGGCCAGGCAGATGGCCGACTCCGGCTGCACCGGGCCGCCCTCGAAGAGGACCGCGGGGTCGCCGGCCAGCTCGCCCCAGTTGCCGAGGACCTCGGCGACCGGAACCTCGGTCGCGCGGTTGAGCACGACACCGAGTGCGCCGCCCGTCTCGTGGGCCACCAGCAGCACGACCGTACGGTCGAAGTTGGGGTCCTTGAGAGTGGGCGTGGCGACGAGCAGCTGACCGGTCATCGACTCCACCGACCGGCCTCCGATCCGCTGCTGCTCACCGAACACGTGATTACCGCCGTCCAGTCGACGTAGCCATGCTCAGCACATTAGCTTGGGTTTCCGCCCCCCGATAAGGTCTGTGCATGAACCCGCCACCTACGGCAGCAGAGATCGGCGTCATCGGCGGATCGGGGCTCTACGCGCTCCTCGACGATGCCACCGAGCATGTGGTCGACACTCCTTACGGCCCGCCGTCGGACCCGGTGACGGTGGCCGAGGTGGGCGGGCGCCGGGTGGCGTTCCTGCCGCGGCACGGCCGTGACCACCGCTTTCCGCCGCATCGGATTCCCTATCGGGCCAATCTGTGGGCGCTGCGTTCGCTGGGTGTGCGGCAGATCGTCGCGCCGTGCGCGGTCGGTGGCCTGCGCCCGGAGCTGGGTCCGGGCACGTTCGTGGTCCCGGATCAGCTGATCGATCGCACCAGCGGGCGGGAGCAGACGTTCTACGACTCGGGCGCGGTGCACGTGTCGTTCGCCGATCCCTACTGTCCGGCGGGCCGGGCGACGGTGCTGGATTCCGCCGCCCGGGTGAACGCGGTGGACGGCGGCACCATGGTCGTCGTGGAGGGGCCGCGGTTCTCCACCCGTGCCGAGTCCCGCTGGTTCGCCTCGATCGGCGGCACGATCGTGAACATGACCGGTCACCCGGAGGCGGTGCTGGCCCGGGAGCTGGCGCTCTGTTACACGGCGATCGCTCTGGTGACCGATCTGGACGCGGGCGTCGAGGGTGATCACGGCGTCACCCAGAAGGAGGTCTTCTCGGTCTTCTCCGGCAACACGGCCCGCCTGCGGGACGTGCTCCTCGACGCGGTCGCGAAGCTTCCGGCCGAGCGCACCTGTCCCTGCCCCGACGCCCTGACGGGCATCAAACTGCCTTTCGAGCTTCCCTGAGCGGTACGCCGTACCGAAAACGCCCGTGATCTCCCGGTTCATGACGGCCGTCACCTTCGGGGCGCAGAACGCCGGTGGACACCGCCCCCGTCGCCGGGGAAGATCCATGGTCGTTGAAGGGATCACCGGTGAATCGACTTCGTAGCGTGGGCGCCCGGACCGCGTCGGTGGCGCTGCTGTTGGCCGGCCTGGCCGGCGGCGTTCAACTGGCCGGGCGGCACGCCGACCGGGACCGCGCGGCCGACGACGCCGTGCGTGCCCGGATCGTCGCCCAGCAGCTCACCGTCGCCCGGAAGGCCAAGCACGTCGCCGACCGGGCCGCCCGCGCCGTGTCGCAGCAGACCGCCGAGCAGAAGGCCGCGGCCCTGACCCGGACCGACGCCGCGCACGCCCGTTCGCTGGACGCCGCGCAGAAGAAGGACACCGCGGAGCGCAAGGCCGCGGCGGAGAAGGCGGCGCGCACCGGCCCGGTCCCCTACACCGGCACGATCCCGGCCGCCTGCCAGTCCTTCAGCGGCAGCCGCGAGATCGGCTGCGCCCTGATGATCAAGTCTGGTTTCCCGTTCAGCGAGTTCTCCTGCCTGAACGAGCTCTGGGATCACGAGAGCGGCTGGAACTACAAGGCCGAGAACAAGTCGTCCGGCGCCTACGGCATCCCGCAGGCCCTTCCGGGCCGCAAGATGTCCTCGGCCGGCGACGATTGGGAGATCAGCCCCGCCACCCAGATCACCTGGGGCCTCGGCTACATCAAGGGCCGCTACGACTCCCCGTGCGGCGCCTGGAATCACTTCCAGGACGTCGGTTCCTACTGAGAACGTCCCGGGCTCGTGGTGAGCCCGGGACGTCCGGATCCGCGGGGTCAGCGGCCGGTGGGGTTCCAGCCGTCTGCGCCGGCCAGGTACTTCTCGGCGGTGTACTCGGCCGCTTGCTCGTCGGTGAGCTGCGGCCGCCGGTCGTTGACGGCGGTGCCGGCGCCGGTGTTGCCGTACTCGGAGAACCGGCCGTCGGTCCACAGGTTCGGGGACATGTCGGTCCACGGCGCCGTCGCCTTGACCGCCGCCGGCAGCGAGGTGTTCCGGATGGTCACCTGGCCGCGGGAGTTGTGGGTGACCCCGTTCTGCACCTGCGTCCCGTCGGTCCAGCCGCGCCAGGGCCGGCCCAGGTGGAAGGTCTGGGCGGGGGCGTTGCTGGTGATCGTGCTGTCGGTGATCAGGAAGCCGTACCGGTTCTGATCGGACGTGCTGGCCGCGGTGATGTAGCCGTTGTTGCTGGAGCTTCCGCGGTTCAGCGCGTGGATGGTGCACTTCTCGAAGACCGCGGTGCCGCGCCCGAAGATGAAGTCGACGTCACCCTCGATGTAGGAGTTCACGAAGTACGACCGGGCCACCGTGGAGGCGTTGCCGCTGTCGGCGAGCAGGGTGTCCTGGTTGCCGAGCAGCCGCACGTTGTCGAAGACGAGCCGGTCACCGGTGGTCTTGAGGGCGACCGCCTGCTCCGAGGAGGCGCCGGTCTCGACGAACGCGTTCTCCACGGTCACGTTCTTCACCGTCACGTTGTTACCCCGGACCAGCATGGTCTGGCTGTTGCCGGTGCCGAGTGCCACGCCGTTGACGACCGTCTTCGCCGCGTTGTCGTAGGTGATCACGACGTCGGCGGCGTTGCCGGTGGCGCCGACGATCTGCACGTGGTTCTTCGTGACGCTGACCAGTTCGCGGTAGACGCCGGCCTTGACCACGATGACGGTGGGCTTGGCGGCGGTTCCGGCGGCGGCCGCCGCGACCGCCGCGGCGATCGTGGTGTGGGTGCCGGTGCCGTCGGCCGCGACCAGGTGGTCGTACCGGGGCAGGACGACGCCGACCGGGGTGGCCTGGACCGTCGGCGACACCGTGGACTCGTTGCCGGACGTGTCGACCGCGGTGATCGAGTACGTGTAGGTGGTGCCGTTGACGGCGGTCCGGTCGGTGTAACCCGTGCCGGTGACCGGGCTGGTGGTGAGCGCCACCCCGTCCCGCTGGACGAGGTATCCGGCCAGGTCGCTCTCGGTGCTCGCGGCCCAGGACAGCGTCACCGCGGTGTCCCCGGCGGTCGCGGCCAGGCCGGTCGGCGCGGCGGGGGCGGTGGTGTCCGCGGGCGGCGGCGGCGCGGCCTCACCGGTCGGGTTCCAGTTGTCCGAGCCGGCCAGGTAGTTCCACTTGGTGTACTGGGCTGCCTGCGCCAGGGTGAGCTGCGGCCGGTCGGAGTTGACCGCCGCGCCGGCGCCGGAGTTGCCGTACTCGGCGAATCGCGCGTTCCGCCACGAGAACGTGGTGCTCATGTCGGTCCAGGGCGCGGCCTTGATCGCGGCCGGGAGCACGGTGTCCCGGATGACCACCTGGGCCACGGCGTTGGCGTCCCCGCTCGGCTGCCACGGGCGGCCCAGGTGGAAGGTGCCGGCCGGGGCGTCGCTCTCGATCACGCTGTCGGTGATCAGGTAGCCGTACGGCAGGCTCTTGTCGGTGCTGGCGGCCGTGACGTACCCGTTGTTGGACGTGCTGCCGCGGGTGGCGGCCTTGAGGGTGCTGCGGTCGAAGACCGCGGTGCCGCGGCCGAAGACGAAGTCGACGTCGCCCTCGATGTAGGAGTCGACGAAGTACGACCGGGCCAGCGCGCCGGCCTTCGGCGAGTCCACGTAGAGGGTGTCCTGGTCGCCGAGCAGCCGCACGTTGGTGAAGACCAGCCGGTCACCGGTGGTCTTGAGGGCGACCGCCTGCTCGGAGCCGGTGCCGGTCTCGGCGTAGGAGTTCTCGATCGTCAGGTTCCGGACGGTGACGTTGTTCGCCTTGATCAGGGCGGTGGCGCTGCCCGAGGTGCCGTAGGCGGTGCCGTCCGGCTTCGCCGTGCCGGCCGCGTTGCCGTAGCTGATCACCACGTCGGAGGCCACGCCGGTCGCGCCGACCAGGGTCACGTTCGGCTTGTCCACCGTGATCACCTCACGGTAGGTGCCGGGCCGGATCGCGATGACGTACGGCGTGGTCGCGCCCGCCGGGGCGGCCGCGAGCGCCGCCGCGACCGTGCGGTGGTCACCGGTGCCGTCCTGGGCGACTGTCACGTCGGCGCCCTCGACCGGGTCGTGCGTGGTCATCCGGGCGGCCGAGGCGGTCGCCGTGGCCGAGGGGTTGCCGGAGGTGTCGACCGCGGCGACGGTGTAGGCGTAGGTGACCCCGGCGACGGCGGTGGTGTCCTCGAAGCCGGAGACGGTGATCGGGGCGGGGGTCAGTGCGACGCCGTCCCGGTGCACCACGTACCCGGCGAGGTCGGCCTCGGCCTGGTCGGCCCAGTCCAGGGTGACCCCGGCGGCGGTGCCGGTCGCGGTCAGCGCGGAGGGTGCGGCGGGTGCGGTGACATCACGCGGGGCGGCGTACGCCGTACCCGACAGCGGCGACTCGTTGCCGGCCCGGTCCACCGCGGTGACCCGGTAGTAGGAGACGGCGTCCGCGGGCGCCGCCGCGTCGATGTACGCCGAGACGGTCACCGCCTCGGGGGTGAGCCGAACGTATTCGCCGTCCGCGGCCCCGGCCCGGTAGACCAGGTAACCGGTCAGGTCGGTCTCGGCCTGGTCGGCCCAGTCGAGGGTGACGCCGGTGGCCGAGCCGGCCGCGACCAGGCCGGCCGGGGCTGCGGGCGCGGTCACGTCGGCCGGCACGGCACGCGCCTCACCGGAGACCGGGGACTCGTTGCCGGTGGAGTCGACGGCGCTGATCGTGTAGGCGTACGTCGTCCCGTTGGTGACCGCGGTGTCGGTCCAGGTCGTCCCGGTGACCGTCACGACCGTCACGCCGTCCCGGTGGATCCGGTAGCCGGCCAGGTCGGACTCGCCGTTCGCGGTCCAGGTCAGCACCACCCGGGCGTCGCCGGCAGCGGCCGCCAGACCCTCCGGGGCGGCGGGCGGGGTCACGTCGGGCCGGGTGGCGGTGACCGTCGCCGAGCCGGACGCGTTGCCGCTCAGGTCGACCGCGACCACCTTGTAGGTGACCGCCGAGCCGGTCGGCCCGGTGGTGTCGGTGAACACGGAGCCGGTGATCGGGGCGCCGGTCAGCAGCGTGCCACCCCGGTAGACGCGGTAGCCGGCCAGGTCGGCCTCGCCGTTGTCGGCCCAGTCCAGGGTGACTCCGGCGGCGGTGCCGGTGGCGGCGAGCGCGGTGGGGGCGGCCGGAGCCACCTTGTCGAGCCGGGTGCCGGAGACGCTCACCGAGGCCGACTCGTTGCCGGTCTCGTCCACCGCGGTGATCCGGTAGTACGTCGGCAGGCCGGGGATCGCGGTGCTGTCGCTGTAGTCGGAGCCGGTCCGCGGCGCCGGGGTGAGCAGCGTGTAGACGCCGTCAGCCGTGGCCGACCGGTAGATCAGGTAACCGGCGAGGTCGGACTCGGAGTTCGACGACCAGTCCAGCTTGATCTTGGAGCTGTCGGCGCTGACCTTCAGCCCGGTGATCGCTGCGGGCGCGGCGACGTCCGGCAGGGTGGCGCTGGCCGCCGCGACACCCGAGACGTTGCCGCTGGTGTCGACGGCGGTGACCCGGTAATAGTGGACGACCCCGGGCTCGGCGGTGGTGTCGGCGAACTCGGAGGCCGTGATCGGGCCGCCGGTGAGCGCCTTGAACCCGCTGCCGGACTTGGTGGACCGCGAGACCAGGTAGCCGGCCAGGTCGGTCTCGGTGTTGCCGGCCCAGTCCAGGACGACGGCCCCGGCTCCGGCGGTGACGGTGAGGCCGGACGGCGCGGCGGGAGCAACGGTGTCCGGGCGGGTGGCGCTGACCGTGGCCGGGCCCGACTCGTTGCCACTCGCGTCGACCGCGATCACCCGGTAGAGGACGGGCAGCCCGGCGGGGGCGGTGCCGTCGGTGAACTCGGTGTCGTCGACCGGGTTCGCGGTGAGCCGCGCGTAGGAGCCGTCCGCGGCGGTGGCCCGGTAGACCAGGTAGCCGGCCAGGTCCTTCTCCGAGTTCGACGACCACTTCAGCTTGATCTTGCCGCTGCTGACGGTGGCCTTCAGCGAGCGCGGAGTGGCCGGCGCGGCGGTGTCCGGCCGGAGCGCGCTCACGCCGGCCACCACCGAGGTGTTGCCGCTGCGGTCCACCGCGCTGACCCGGTAGTAGGACACCGAACCGGCCGGGGCGGTCGTGTCGGTGAACTCCGAGGCGTCGACCGGGGTGGCGGTGAGCGGCTTGTAGGTGCCGCCGGAGCTGGTCGCGCGGGACACCACGTACCCCGCGAGGTCCGGCTCGGAGCCGTCGGCCCACTCCAGGGTGACCGCGGCGGCGGACCCGGTGGCCGTCAGGCCCTTCGGCGCGCTCGGCGCGACGGTGTCCTTGCGGGTGCCGCTCGCGCCGGCCGACGCCGACTCGTTCCCGGTCTTGTCGATCGCGGTGACCCGGTAGTACGAGACCACGCCGGCGGGCGCCGCATAGTCGCTGAACTCGGAACTGGTGAAGGGCGAGCTGGTCAGCCTGACGAACTCGCCGTCGGCAGCCGCGGCCCGGTAGACCAGGTAGCCGGCCAGGTCCTTCTCCGAGTTCGACGACCAGTCGAGCTTCACGCGACTCTTGTCCGCACTGGTCGCGAGGTTGCGCACCGGGTTCGGCGCGGCGGTGTCGGTCGCCGCTGCGACGGACGTCCCGCTGACGAGCACGCTGAGCGCGGTCATCGCGGTGATGGTCCGGATACGCGGAAGTCTACGCACGTGGATTCCTTAGGTAAGCCTGGAGTACCCAAAGAATCCCTATTTCAGCGCCGCAAAGAAAGGCCCGAATCGCCAAAATGCCGCAACTCACAGCAATAGTCACTCCATGCATTCGCGGCATTGCACTCCGCTGAAACCCCAGCTGGCAGCCCTGCCCGAAAGGACGATCGACCCCCACCGAAAAGATCAGCCAATGAACTTAACGAATCCCTGACCGACCCGACAATCCCATCGCGGGCCACCCCTTGACGGCCGCCTCAGCATTCACAGAACTCGCAGCCGCACCAGAGAGAAACAACCGCACCAGCGGCCACCGAGAGGAACCTCGTCAACAGAGCGAGGTGGGCGCGCACGGCCATGAGATGGCGGCAACCCGCGAATCGATGATTATCGAAACACAATCACAGAGAACCGGACGCGGCCACGAGAACCGCGACCGCAGCAGCCGGCCACTGCCCGCGAGACGACCACG
>NZ_BOMZ01000017.1 GCF_016862455.1 Actinoplanes utahensis | reverse complement strand
GTGACCGCGAGCGGGCCGCCGACCGCAGCCACCGTAACGCGGGGTCTCCGGGGGCTCGGCCCCCGGAGCAGACAAACCGAAACGGCCCCCGGTTCGCGCTTTCCGCGAACAGGGGGCCGTCATGCCGTGGAGGTGCCGGGAATCGAACCCGGGTCCTTCGTTGCTTTGTCAGGGCTTCTCCGAGCGCAGCTCACTATGCCTCTACTCGGCCCTCCGACTCACGTGAGCAAGTTCGGATGACGGGCCCAGTCACTGATTGATCTCGCCGCAAGGTCCCCGTGACCGGGACCCATTGGCCAGCCTCCTAGCTGATGCCGGCAGCTGGGACGGAGGCGCTCCCAGACCGACAGACCACGCTACTTGCCTCAGGCGGCGAGAGCGTACTGGTCAGCGTCAAACTTATCGTTGGCGCTTATAAGTTTCCGACGACCGATTCTCGAGACGACGTCGGCTTCCTCGGCTCGCTTCCCCTGTCTCCACGTACGAAGTCGAAACCAGTCACCCCCATGTCTGTTTCACAGCGTCGCAATCTTAGCTCATCCGGCAGGCTCCGCCACCAAGGGCGCAGGAGATCGGCTTCACCAGGCCGTCGGTGTCCTTGGCGGCCTGGAAGCCGGCGGTGACCGATGCTCCGGCGGCGAGCGACTTACCGCGCAGGGTGACGGTGTCGCCGCTGCGGCTGACCGCGGCGTTCCAGGTGCCGCGCACGTCGATGTCGGCGCTCCCCGGGTAGGTCACGGTGACCGTCCAATCCCGGGCGGACGTGCCGTTGTTGACGACCCTGACCGCGGCGATGAAGCCGTCCCGCCAGGAGGCGCTCGTCGAGTAGGTCACGGCCAGGGGCTCCGCGACCGGCGACGGGCTGGTGCGCGACGGCGACGACGACACGCTGAGGCTGGGCTTGCCGGTGCTCTGCGACGGCGTGGGCGACGACTTCGAGGGCGACGGTGAGGGCGACGACTTCGACGGCGACGGGGTCGGCGACGACGAGGCGGACGGCGTGACCCGGAACGACTCGACGGGCGGCGCGGCGACGGCGGGCAGGACGCCCTCGGCCGCCTGGAGGGTGGTGGTCGGCTGGACCAGCAACGGCTGGCCGCTGCCGTCCTCCGGCCCCCCGCCGGATCGGATCGCCACCCAGCCGACGAGACCGAGCAGAAGCGCGGCGGCCGAACCGAAGACGGTCCGGGCGATGATGAATTGACGTTCGGCATGCTTCGCCAACGGGTGGGCTCCCTAGTGGCAGCAGAGGATGGAGGGGTCCGGCGGGCGAGAATACCCGTCAGTCCATGCCTTTGGCACGCCGCCCCATGGCTCGGTTGATCTCTTTCTGGGCGTCCCGGCTCGCCATGTCCTGCCGCTTGTCGTAACTCTTCTTGCCCTTCGCGACGCCGATCTCGACCTTCGCGTACCCGTTGTGGAAGAAGACCGAGAGCGGCACCAGGGTGACGCCGTCGTCGCGCAGCTTGCCGAGCATCTTGTGGATCTCTTCGCGGTGCAGCAGCAGCTTGCGCACGCGGCGCGGCTCGTGGTTGGTCCAGGTGCCCTGCGTGTACTCCGGGATGTGCATCCCGTGCAGGTAGATCTCGCCGTCGTTCTCGTGGCCGAACGCGTCGACCAGCGACGAACGGCCGGCGCGCAGCGACTTCACCTCGGTGCCGGTGAGGACCATGCCGGCCTCGTAGGTGTCCAGGATGGTGTAGTCGTGGTACGCCTTGCGGTTGGAGGCGACGACCTTGCGGCCCTGTTCCCGTGGCATGAGCAAAAAGACTACCCGTGGTTCAGCAGAGGCAGCCGGGCAGGTAAACGAGGGGGTTTCGGGGTACGCCGCCGAAGCGCGTCTCGAAGTGCAGGTGTGCCCCGGTGGAGGCGCCGGTGCTGCCGACACGGCCGATCATCTCGCCGCGTCGGACGTACTGCCCCACCCGGACGTACATCCGGGACTGGTGGGCGTAGCAGGTGCTGAAGGTGCTCCCGGCCAGCCGTCCGTGCGAGATGCAGGTGTACCGGCCGTAACCGCCGTTCCAGCCGGCCTGGATCACCCGGCCGGAGGTGGCGGCCCGGATCGGGCTGCCGGAGGAGGCGGCGATGTCGGTGCCGGCGTGCAGCTGCCACACCCGGTAATAGGGGTCGTACCGATTGCCGAAGTCGCTGGACTTCCATCCGTTGACCGGCATCAGCAGCCGGCCCCCGGAGTAGGCGGCGCCGACGCCGGACCGGCTCTCCCAGCCGCGCATGGCCGTCCGCACCCGGCTCTCGGCCCGCAGGGCCGCCCGGTACTGCGCGAGGACGGTGGCGCGCTGCGACTCCGCGGCCCGCAGCGCGGTCTGCCGGGCCACCACGAGGTGGTCGAGGGCCTGCCGGGCCTGGATCGCGGCGGTCTGCGCCGCCTGCGCGGCACGGAGCTTGCCGGCGGCGGCGTGTTCGGCGGTCTCGGCGGCGTACTTGGCCGCGGCGGCCCGGTCCTGCTCGATGCGGGCGGCGCGCCGGGCTGCCACGAGGGCACGGACCTCGTCCTGCTCCCGATCCATCAGATGTTCCACGAAGCCGAGGCGGTCCATCATGTCCTGCGGCCCGGCCGCCCCCACGAGCATGTTGAGCCGGTTGAAGCTGTTGCCCATGTAACTGGAGGAGGCGATCTCGTCGACTCGTTTCCGGGCGGCCTCGACCTGCCCGGCCGCGACGGCGAAATCGGCGGCGACCCGTTCGTGCTCGAGCCGGGCGGCGTCGGCGGCCCGGCGGGCGGTGTTCGCCTCGACCTGGGTGGCGACGACGATGCCGCGGGTGGTGGCGACCCGGTTCTGGGCGGCCGGCAGGGCGGCGGTGGCCCGGGCCAGGTTGCTCGCGGCGGTCCGGGCGGTGACGCTCACGCTCTCCAGCAGGGCTTCGGCACGGCGCACGGCCTTGGCGGCGTCGTCTCCCGGGTCCGCGACGGCGGGCCGGGGCACGACCAGGACGAGTGCCGCGATACCGAGGAGACTGAGGCAGGCGGCGATCAGACGGCGATACCTCACGGAGATCACGCTACCGCGACTAATCGCCTGCAATGCCCCAAAACGCCCGATGGCCGCAACCAAGCGGTTGCGGCCATCGCGGAAGTCCGGCGCGTCAGACCTTCAGGTAGAAACGCAGCGTGACCCAGGCGGTGATCGCGCTGACCAGCGAACCGATGCCGGCAAGCAGTGGCAGCATGAGCCAGAGGTTGCCGGTCGGCACCGGGGTGATGATCGTGGTCAGGGCCTGGAGCTTGTTGTCCAGCAGGATGACCTTGCTGAGGAACAGCAGACCGAAGCCGAGCAGCGCGCCGACGATGCCGGCGACCATCGCCTCCAGGACGAACGGCGCCTGGATGAACCAGTTCGAGGCGCCGACCAGTTTCATGACCGCGACCTCACGCCGCTTGCTGTACGCCGCCACCTGGATGGTGTTACCCACCAGCAGCAGGGCCGCGAGCGCCATGAAGGAGGCCACGAACAGCGCGCCCACCTGGATCGCGTTGAAGATCTCGAAGACCTTCTCCAGGGTCTGGCGCTGGTCGATGATCTGCCGGATCCCGGGCAGGCCCTCGACCGTCTTGGCGAACTCCTCGTACTTCTCCGGGTCGTTGAGCTTCACCCGGTACGACTCCGGCAGGCTGTTCGCGTTGATCGCGTTCACGAAGTCCGGCGAGTCCGCCCAGAGCTTCTTGAACCGCTCGAGCGCCTGCTCCTTGGTCTCGTAGGTCTTCTCGGCGAGCAGCGGGCTGTTGTCGATCGCCGCCGCGATGGCCTGACGCTGACCGTCGTTGACGTCGTCGGCCAGGAAGATGGAGACCTGGATGTTGCCGTAGTAGTAGTCCTTCATCTGGTCGACCTGCATGTACATGAGCACACTGGCGCCCAGCATGAACAACGAGACCGACATGGTGATGATCATGGCGACCGTCATCGTGACGTTTCGCCACAGGCCCACCAGGACCTCGTTGAGTACGTACTTCACGCGCATCGGGGGGATCCTTCCGGGACTCCGCGTGTCGGTGCTGCAGCCTGCGTTACAAGGGCGGAGCCGGGCTTATCCGTAGACACCGCGCGCCTGGTCCCGGACGATTCGTCCGCTCTCGATCTCGATGACCCGGCGGCGCATCTGGTTGACGATGTTGGAGTCGTGCGTGACCATCACGACCGTCGTGCCGGTCCGGTTGATCCGGTCCAGCAGACGCATGATCTCGATCGAGGTGTCCGGGTCGAGGTTACCGGTGGGCTCGTCGGCCAGCAGGATCAGCGGCCGGTTCACGAAGGCCCGGGCCACCGCGACACGCTGCTGCTCACCACCGGAGAGCTCGTGCGGGTACCGGTGTTCCTTACCGCCCAGGCCGACCAGCTCGAGGACCTCGGGCACCACCCGGCGGGCGACGGCCTTGGTCTTGCCGATCACCTCGAGGGCGAAGGCGACGTTCTCGTACGCCGTGCGGTTGGGCAGCAGGCGGAAGTCCTGGAAGACACAGCCGATCGAGCGGCGGAAGTGCGGGACCTTCCAGGAGCGCAGGGAAGTGACGTCCTTGGCGTTCACCACCACCTTGCCGCGGGTCGCCTGCACCTCTCTGAGCAGCAGCTTGACGATCGTCGACTTACCGGAACCGGAGGGACCGATGAAGAAGACGAACTCACCCTTCTCGATCCCGACGCTGACATTGTCCAACGACGGCCGAGACGCCTTCGGATACGTCTTCGTCACGTTCTCGAGCTGAATCACGGGACTGGAGTCTACGCGGTGTAACGAAATCGCCAACCCCGCCGGGGTCGGGAATATTCACGAGCTGCGGTAACGGCGTATTCGCGCACAACCTCGCCTGACTTTCCGCTCAGGCGAGGTTGCGCTCGGTCACTGGCGCGTCAGCCGGCGAGCTGGTTCTGCTTCCGCCACTTGATGCCGGCCTCGATGAAGCCGTCCACATCGCCGTCGAAGACCGACGAAGGGTTGCCGACCTCGTACTCGGTGCGCAGATCCTTCACCATCTGGTAGGGGTGCAGGACGTACGAACGCATCTGGTCGCCCCACGATCCGGTGGTGTCCTGCTTCAGATCGGCCATCTTCGCCGCCTCCTCCTGGCGCTTGCGCTCCAGAAGGCGGGCCTGGAGCACCCGCAGGGCCGCCGCTTTGTTCTGCAGCTGCGACTTCTCGTTCTGACAGGAGGCGACGATGCCGGTCGGGATGTGGGTCAGCCGGACCGCCGAGTCGGTGGTGTTGACGCTCTGCCCACCGGGGCCGGAGGAGCGGTAGACGTCGGTGCGGATCTCGTTCTCCGGGATGTCGATCGAGTCCGTCTGCTCGACCACCGGCATCACCTCGACGCTGGCGAAGCTGGTCTGCCGACGGCCCTGGTTGTCGAACGGGCTGATCCGGACCAGGCGGTGGGTGCCGGACTCGACGCCGAGGGTGCCGTACGCGTACGGCACCTTGACCGTGAAGGTGACGGACTTGAGGCCCGCCTCCTCGGCATAGGAGGTGTCGTAGACCTCGGTCGGGTAGCCGTGCCGCTCGGCCCAGCGCAGGTACATCCGCATCAGCATCTCGGCGAAGTCGGCGGCGTCCACGCCACCGGCGCCGGCCCGGATCGCCACCAGGGCCTCACGGGAGTCGTACTCCCCGGAGAGGAGGGTGCGAACCTCCATCTCGTCGATCGCCTTGGTCAGCGTGACGAGTTCCTCGCCCACCTCGGCGACCGAGTCGGCGTCACCCTCGGCCTCGGCCATCTCCAAGAGGATGCCGGCGTCGTCGAGACGGGAGCGCAGGCGCTCCAGCTTGGAGATCTCACCGGAGATGTACGCCAGACGGCTGTTGACCTCCTGCGCACGGGCCTGGTCGTCCCAGAGGTCCGGCGCGGAGGCCTGCTCCTCGAGGTCCGCCTTGTCCCGGCGCAGCTTCTCGACGTCCAGGACGTTCTCGATGTTGCGCAGGGTCGCGTCGAGGGACTTCAGTTGCTCGGGAAAGTCGGCAGCGGTCACGACACTCAAGACTACGCCGCCCGGCCAGAAAGCTGGCCGGGGCGGTCGATGTTCAGCCCGTCGGTACGGCCTTGAGCCAGGTGAGAGCGGCCTTGTGATAGGCGACCGCGAACTCCAGCGCCGCGGCGCCGAACGGGTCCCCGTTCTTCTTGGCCTCCTTGGCCTGCTCCTTCGCCATCGCCATGGCCTCCGCGTGGTACTGGTTGGCGTGACTGTAGAGCTCCTGCAACTGGTCGCCGGAGTGTTGCGAGCCGAAGGCGACCCGGAGCGCGACCGGGTTGCGCAGCGCGTCCCGGCCGGGCGCCTCGGTGAGCCACCGGCTGAAGGCACGCTTGCCGGAGGCGGTGATGGCGTAGGGCTGACTGGATCGGGGGCCCGGCTTTCCGAGGCGGACGTACCCCATTTCGGCCAGTACGGGCAGTTCGCGGTAGACCTGGCTCCGCGTCATAGACCAGTAGGGCCCGAGGCGGCGTTCGGCAGCCGCCATCAGCTGACCACCGGTCATCGACCCCTCGTGGAGGAGGCCGAGGAGGGCAGCCGCCGTCGGATTGATCTGGAAGTCGGGCATGCCTTCTAAGCTGCCACTTTGTCGCGCCGCCGTCCAGGATTTAGCCCGATCCGTCCAGTTTGCGCCTCCACAAACGACTGTCCCGCACAGACAGTCCGACAACGAGCGTGCGGTTCTGGCGTTTCGGCGCCGAAACGGCCATTGACCAGGTAATATGGCGCAGGCAAACGGTCAGACGAACCGTTGCGGGCAGGATTCCGGCCAAAGCGGCGATTGCGACACGCGAAACCAGACATTCCACCCATGTGCAAATAGCGCCAAGTGACCGGCCGGTCGACGGTCTCCTTCAGAGCCCCAGTCCCCCGCGCCCCGCGCCCTCCCTCCATCAGGGGCGGCCCTTTCCACACCCCCGGCGACGAGACCACCGAGCGGGCCTGCGCAGGTTCGCCGGTTACCCTGACCCCCATGACAGACCGCCAGACCGCCCCGGAGACCGTCGAGGAGTCCCCGCTCACCGTGGCGCTGCTCGCGCTGGCCGCGCTCGGCTGGACCGGCGCGATGCTCTGGTCGGCGCGGGCCACCATCACCGGGCGGGACGACGCGGCGATGGAGGTGACCTCGACGGCGTACGCGTTGCCCGGCGCCGTCTCGGCCGACCTGGTGGCCGGCGCGGCCGTGGCCCTGCTGGCGCTCACCCTGCTCAGCGCCCGCCGGCCGCTCGGCGCCAGCGCCCGGTTCGCGGTCGCCACCGGGGCCGGGCTGCTCACCGGTCTGGTCAGCGCACTGCCGATCATCACGATCAACACCGCCGGGACGATGTACGCGATCGTCGGCGGCACCGTCGCCGCGGCTGCCACCATCGGCGGCGCGCTGGCCGGGCTCCGGATCCCACCGGTGATCGCCGCGGCCGCCGCCGGCGCCGTCGGTGTCTTCCTGGTCGGCTTCCTGCTCAACCTCTTCCAGGACCCGGTGCTCGAGGCCTACGGCGCGGGCGACACCGCGTCCTCGGCCGACGCGGCACAGTGGTTCTCCTACAGCCAGGCGGCACTCAGCGGCCTGGCGGCCGGGCTCATCCCGTTCGCGCTGCTGCGCCGGGCCCGCCGCCGCACCGGCGCCGACCTGCGCTGGCCGCTGTACGCGCTGGCCGGCGCCGGAGCCGGCCTGATCATCGTGATCGCGGAGCTGCTGGCCCGCACCGCCGGCGCCCAGGTGCTCGAACTGGCCGGCAAAGTCAGCGAACTGGAACTGGTGGTCCAGGAGATGCTCAGCTCAGCCCGCCTCAACAACGGGCTGATCGTGCTCTTCGTCGGCGCTTTCACCGCGCTCGTCGCGGTCGGCCGCACCATCTCCCCGGCGGACTCCGACCCCGCCTCCCCGGCGGCCCCCCGCTCCACCACTCCGGAGGACTCCGGCACCACCACTCCGGCGGACTCCGATTCCGCCTCCCCCGCCGACACCCGCTCCACCTCCCGGGCCGAACCCGGCGCCACCGCCCGGGCAGAACCCGGCGCCACCTCCCCGGCAGAACCCGGCGCCGCCACTCCGGCGGGCCCCGGCTCCACGGACGACTCAGCATCGCCCGACGGCTCCGGATCCCCGGCCCGGTCCGCCTCCCCCGACGACTCGGGCTCACCGGCCGCAGCCGGCTCCCACTCCTCCGCGCCGGCCTCGGCCGGCAGGAAAGAGGACTGAGAGCGGGACGCGCCGACGGTTCAGAGCAGTTCGTCGAGCTCGGACACCGCGTACCACTCGAGCTCGTGATCCTCGGCGCCGTCGACGGTGAACTGGGCGTCCGGGTCGCCGGCCAGAGCCTCCTCGACCACGTCGGCGGCCGCCGCGACCGCCTCCACCGCATCCGCGCCGTCGACGTGAATGCTGGCGAGCTCCTTGAGAGTCACCGGCTGCGGTAGCCGGACGGTGCTCGACCCGAGCTCGGTGTCCTCCCGGATCAGGCCGGCGGCCGGCACGTCAGCCGAGAGCACGACCCGGCGGCGCGGCGCGGACGGATCGTGCCGCAGCAGTTGCAGGGCACCCTGGGCAGCGCGGGTGAAGGCGACGTACTCCAGCTCCTCCTCGTCACCCTCCGCGTACCACTCCCGCAGCGCGGGCGTCACCGCGTGCGCGACCGTGGTCTGCTCGCCGAGCCGGCCGTCGGCCCGCAGGGCCGCCAACATCGGCAGAGTCGCCGGGACATAGACCCGGACCAGGTCGGTGATCGGCACGTGAATCCTCCTGCACTCGGCGCTCGGGCGAGCACAGTACACCGTCATCTCGGCCCGCGAACGCACCATTCCATCAGGAGTCTCCGGATCGTGGCAGCGCACCCCCGGCCCACCGAAGGGCCTGGCAGCACACCCGCCCGCACCGTGGGACCTAGACAGCCCACCACTCCCGGCCCGCCGTGGGACCTAGACAGCCCACCACTCCCGGGCCGCCGTGGGATCTGGCAGCACACCCGCTCCGCCGCCAGCGTTGGACCTGGCAGCTCCCGCCGGGTACTGCCCATGATCCCGACGCCGGGGCCGGCAGCGGCGGGGATCGGGACAGGGCCTGGTCCGGCGGACGCTGGTGAGGGCAAACGATGGCAAACTGAGGCTGTCGATAGGAGGGACCATGCCGGAGCCCCGCTTCCTGCTGCTGTCCGACGTGGCCGCCGAGCTGAACGTCTCGGACTCGCAGGTCTACCACATGGTGCGCAGCGGCGAGCTGCCCGCGATCAAGGTCGGCGGGCGCGGTCAGTGGCGCGTCGAGCGGGCCATGCTGGAGAGATATATCGAGGAGAAGTACGCCGAGACGGCCGCCTGGGTCCGTGACAACCCGCTGGCCGAACGCGAGGCGGATTGACCCTCTGGCGGCTTTTGCGCCTCTTCCCGAATCGATGACCCGCAGTTGCCGGGACGTAGCCGAACCGGCCAGAATCGAGGCTATCGAAAGCAAACGGAGGCAAACACAAGAATTGGCGGTGGCGATGCGATCGGCGATCGAGATTGCACCCACCGGGTCCCGGCCGGCGATCCGCCTGCGCCCGGTTCCCCGGTATGAACCCCCGTTCGACGACGAGTCCGCACCGCTGGAGTGGCCGGCCTCCCCACGATCAGCCCTGGAGTGGCCTCCGGCCGCGGGTCTGACAGGGGAATGGCGAGAAGCAGAAAGGGACCGGTCGCCAGCCTCGAGAGCAGGCGAGGACGCCCGAACGACCGGAGAGTGGCCGCCAGCCGCTGGAACGACCGGAGAGTGGCCGCCAACCACTGGGGCCGCCGGGGAGTGGCCGTCCACCACGCAAACAGCCGAGGAGTGGCCACCGGCCACGCAAACAGCCGGGGAGTGGCCGTCCACCACGCACACAGCTGGAGCGTGCCCGCCCACCAGCCAGACAGCGGGAGAGTGGCCGCCGAACACCCGGGCAGATGGCGAACGGCAGGGAAACACGCGGACGGCTGCGGAGTGGCCGCCGAAGACCCGAACAGCCGGGGAACGGCCGGCGGGGCCACGGTCAGCCGCGAGCCCCGGGCCGGGTGGACCACCGCCCTCCCTGCTGCCGCGGCCGGCGCTGCCGGTGGTCAGCGGTGTGTCCGGTGACGCGAGGCTCGCCGCCCGCCGATTCGTACGGCTCTGCCTCGAGGTGCTCAACGGGTTCCGCCCCGCCGCCCACCTGCGCCGGGTGTCGCTTCCCACCGAGGCGGCCCATGTGGTGGCGCAGGGCTTGGCCGGTGCCCGCCGGGTCGCCGAGCTGCGCAAGTCGAACCGGCCGGGGTCCCGGCCGCCGCAGCGCCCCGCCCCGGTCGCCGTGATCAAGGTGATGCTGTGCGAGCCACGGGCGGGCGCTGTCGAGGCCGCCGTCACGCTGGTGACCGGTGACCGCGCGTGGGCCATGGCCTTCCGCCTGGAGATGCACCGGCAGGCCTGGTCCGCCACCACCCTGCTGATCATCTGACCGCAGAACTCCCGGGGCGTCCGGCAGCACACACGGCGGCGGCCGTCCCGGGCCACCACGCCGGCCCGGCATGCGGACGGCCCGGCATGCGGACGGCCCGGCATACGAACGGCCCGGCATGCGAACGGCCCGGCATGCGAACGGCCCGGCATGCGGACGGCCCGGCATGCGGACGGCCCGCGGGGCCAGCGTGAGCCGGGCCACCGCGGGCCGTCAGTAGAGCTGGCGGGCGCTCAGAAGATCAGGCCGCGCCCGGGGCTCCGTGGCAACGCTTGTACTTCTTGCCCGAGCCGCAGTAGCAGGGCGCGTTGCGGGACGGCCCGTTCGACTCGGACTGGGAGGCGGCGTGCCGCCCGCTCCGGGTCCCGGCGCTGGTGTGCGCGGGGCTGGCCGGGACCGGCGAGCCGCCCGGGCCGATCACCGTGGGGTTGGGCTCGGCCTTCGGCGCCTGCTGGATGGACGGGCTGCCGGCGCCCGCTTCACCGTCGATGGTCGGCGCGGTGTACTGCAGGTTCTGCGGGCGGCCGGAACCGCCGAGACCCTTGGCGCGCACCTCGACGTGCTCGGGCTCCAGGTCGTCGTCGGGGACCTCCCCGCCGTCGACCTTGGGCAGCTCGAAGGCCTGGCTCGGGTCGAGCGTGACGGTGGGCGCCTCCTCGACCTGGACCTCCAGGTTGAAGACGAAGCCGACCGCCTCCTCCTTGATGCCCTCCATCATCTGGTTGAACATGTCGAAGCCCTCGCGCTGGTACTCGACCACCGGGTCGCGCTGCGCGTAGGCCCGCAGGCTGATGCCCTCCTGCAGGTAGTCCATCTCGTAGAGGTGCTCACGCCACTTCCGGTCGATGACCGCGAGGAGCACCTGACGCTCCAGCTCTCGGACCGCCTCCGAGCCGAGTTCCTCTTCACGGGCCTGGTACGCGGCCTGCGCGTCCTGCTTGAGCTGCTCGATCAGGAACTCCTGGTCGATGGTGTTCCGCTCGCCGCCGGACTCCTCGACGATGTCCTCGATGGTCAGGCTGACCGGGTAGAGCCGCTTGAGGTTGGTCCACAACTGGTCCAGGTCCCAGTCCTCGGCGAAGCCCTCGGAGGTGGCCGCCGTGACGACGTCGGTGATGACGTCGTCGATCATGTGGGTGACCTGCTCGTGCATGTCCTCGCCGTCGAGCACGCGCTTGCGCTCGGCGTAGACGACCTGCCGCTGCTTGTTCATCACCTCGTCGTACTTGAGGACGTTCTTGCGGATCTCCGCGTTCTGCGCCTCGATCTGCGTCTGCGCGCTGCGGATCTGCTTGCTCACCATCTTCGACTCGATGGGAACGTCCTCGGGGATGTTGAACCGCTCCATGACCGCCTCGACGGCGCCGGCCCGGAACCGCTTCATCAGGTCGTCCTGCAGCGACAGGTAGAACCGGGACTCGCCCGGGTCGCCCTGCCGGCCGGACCGGCCGCGGAGCTGGTTGTCGATGCGGCGGGAGTCGTGACGCTCGGTGCCGAGCACGTAGAGACCGCCGGCGGCCTGCACCTCGGCGGCTTCCCGCTCGGTGGCCTCCTTGACGATCGGGAGGATCTCCTCGAGGGCCTTCGCGTACTCCTCCGGGCTCTCCACCGGGTCGAGGCCGCGCTGGTGCAGCTCGGCCGCGGCGGTGAAGTCCGGGTTGCCGCCGAGCAGGATGTCGGTGCCACGACCGGCCATGTTGGTGGCCACGGTGACCGCGCCCTTCCGGCCGGCCTGGGCGATGATCGTCGCCTCCTGGGCGTGGAACTTCGCGTTCAGCACGCTGTGCGGGATGCCGCGGCGGCGCAACAACTGGGAGAGGATCTCCGAGTTCTCCACCGAGACCGTGCCGACCAGGACCGGCTGGCCGGTCGCGTGCCGTTCGGCGATGTCCTCGATGACGGCGTTGAACTTGGCCCGCTCGGTCTTGTAGATGACGTCCGGGTGGTCGACCCGGATCATCGGGCGGTGCGTCGGGATGCTCACGACCCCGACCTTGTAGACGCTGTTGAACTCGCCGGCCTCGGTCTGCGCGGTACCGGTCATGCCGCCGAGCTTGTCGTACAGGCGGAAGTAGTTCTGCAGGGTGACGGTCGCGAGGGTCTGGTTCTCCTGCTTGATCTCCACCCCCTCTTTCGCCTCGATGGCCTGGTGCATGCCCTCGTTGTAGCGGCGGCCGTGCAGGATGCGGCCGGTGAACTCGTCGACGATCAGGACCTCGCCCTCGGGGCTGACGATGTAGTCCTTGTCGCGCTTGTAGAGCTCCTTGGCCTTGATCGCGTTGTTCAGGTAACCGACGAGCGGGGTGTTGACCGACTCGTACAGGTTGTCGATGCCGATCCGGTCCTCGACCTTGGCGACGCCGCGCTCGGTGATCGCGATGGTCCGCTTGGCGACGTCGACCTCGTAGTCGCCCTCACCGTCCTTACCGGGCTGGAGCCGGGCGACGATCTGCGCGAACTCGCCGTACCACCGGGCGGAGTGCTCGGCCGGGCCGGAGATGATCAGCGGGGTCCGCGCCTCGTCGATGAGGATCGAGTCGACCTCGTCGACGATCGCGAAGTGGTGCCCCCGCTGCACGAGCTCGCTCTTCGACCACGCCATGTTGTCGCGCAGGTAGTCGAAGCCGAACTCGTTGTTGGTGCCGTACGTGATGTCGCACTCGTAGGCGGCACGGTGCTCGGCGGCCGGACGGTTCGGCAGGATGACGCCGACGGACAGGCCGAGGAACTGGTGCACCCGGCCCACCCACTCGGCGTCACGCTGAGCGAGGTAGTCGTTGACCGTGATGATGTGCACGCCCTTGCCGCTCAACGCGTTGAGGTAGGCCGGGAACACGCCGGTCAGGGTCTTGCCCTCACCGGTCTTCATCTCCGGGATGTTGCCGAAGTGCAGGGCGGCCCCACCCATCAGCTGGACGTCGTACGCCCGCTGGCCGAGAACGCGCTTGGCACCCTCGCGGGCCACCGCGAAGGCCTCCGGCAGCAGGTCGTCGAGCGACTCGCCGTCCTGATAGCGCTCCTTGAACTGCTGGGTGCACTCGCGCAGCTCGTCATCGGTCAGGTCGACGTAGTCGTCCTCGATCGAATTGACCGCGTCCGCGATCGCCTTGAGCCGTCGCACCATGCGGCCTTCGCCGGCGCGGAGGATCTTTTCCAATATCGACACGGGTCAACGCTCCCCTAGACAGTCTGCCGAACCATCGTAGGCACCTTCACCGAAGACCTGTGACCCTGGCCTCCGCTGAAAGATGCAAAGGGGGCGAAAGGCACCGTGAAGTTCGCTGACAGCGCAGCCTCCGACTCGTTCTGAACGTGTTTGGCGGCCGGGCGCGTCCCGGGAAGGATGGGCCATGTGGATCAGAACAGTGGGAAGCGGGTCGAGGACGCGGGTTCCGGCCGTGGAGTCCGGCTCCGGGAGGTCGCCCCCGGGTCGTGGGCGGTCGTCGACGAGGAGACCGGCACGGCCGTGGGCGGGCAGGCCGGCCGCCTGGAGCTGCTGACCCGCTGGGAGGACGTGGCGGCGCAGCGGGCCGCCATCGCCGCCGGTTACACCCGGGAGGGCGTCCGGCGTGGCGACCCGGAGCTGCTGGTCTGGTCGCGGCTGCCCGGCGACCCGGAGGGCCCGACTCCGCGCCTGCTCCCCGACCTGCCGGAGGGCGTGCTCACCGACGGCGTGGTCACCCTGCGGCCGCTCGGGGCGAGTGACATCGACTTCTACACCGAGTTGCACGGCATCCCGGACGTGGTGGCCACCAGCGTCCCGGCCGAGGTGAAATCGGCCGGGGAGATCCACCGGCGCTGCACCCGGTCGGCGGCGCACTGGCTGGCCGGGCAGCGGGCCGACATGGTGATCCTGGACGCGGCGACCGGCGAGCGGGCGGGCCAGATCGACCTGTACTACCAGGAGCCGCCGACCGGTCAGGCGATGATCGGGTACAGCATGCTCCCGTCGTACCGCAGAAGGGGTTTCACCAGCCGGGCAGCACAGCTGGTCGCGCTGTGGGCCTTCGCTGAGACGGGCATCGCGCGACTGATCGCCGGCACCCTGCCGACGAACGTCGGGTCGCAGCGGGTGCTGGAGAAGGCCGGTTTCACGCGGGAGGCGTACCTGCGCTCGCGGCTGCCGGGCCCGGGCGGGACCCGCACCGACGACCTGCAGTACGTGCTGCTCGCCGAAGACCTGCTCGCACAGGTCTCCGGCGAGAACGGAACGTCACATGCCTAGGCTGAGAATGCCGTAGTCGTAGCCACGGCGGCGGTAGACGACACTGGGCCGGCCGCTCTCCTTGTCATGGAACAGGTAGAAGTCGTGGCCGACGAGCTCCATCTGGAAGAGGGCGTCGTCGACGGTCATCGGCTCGGCCGGGTGCTCTTTCTCCCGCACGATGCGCCACGGCTGGTTCTCGTCGTGCTCGGTCGGCTCGGTGTCGAGCGCCGGCTCGGTCAGCGTGGCGGTCCGGCCGGTGGTCAGGTCGGTGGGGAGGTTCGCGGTGGCGGCGGCGACGGAGATCGGCGCGTGCCGCCCGCGGTGCACCCGGCGCCGGTCGGCGGAGCGTCGCAGCCGGGCGTCCAGTTTGTTGATGGCGCAGTCCAGAGCTGCGTAGAAATCCTGTGCCTGGGCCTCGGCGCGTACCACCGGTCCCTTGGTCATGACCGTGATCTCGACACGCTGGCAGATGTCGGCCTGTCGCGGGTTGCGTTCGTGGAACAACTCCACGTCCGCCCTCATCAGCTTCTGGTCGTAACGCTCGACCTTGCTCAGCTTGTCGGCGACATGCTCTCGATAGTGGTCGGGAACCTCTACGTTGCGGCCCTTGACGACAATGTCCACTCGTGACCTCCCCCAACGTTGTGCTTGCGGGCGCCGATTCACGGCGCAGCCGGCTACTGGGTGAAAACGCCGTGTCGGGATCGACCACCTGACACGGCCTATGAGAGTGAGACGACTCCTTTCCGGTGCGGCGGAAGCGCTCCCGGTGGCGGACGGGTATGTCACTCGTCCTCGTCACCTAGACGCTAACCTGCCTATGCCCGCCCGTCACCCCTCGTTCGGGATACCGGAAGGCTGACCTTCGCCTCTATCGGCACCCGAAGGTCAGGTCAGAGGCCAATGCCGGGACGGGTTCCGCGCAATTGCGTCGCTGCGAGCACTGCGGCACCTGTGACCTGCATGTCCGCCTCCTCAAGCCGGCGTGCCACCGCCGCCAGAGTGGCCCCGGTGGTGACGATGTCATCCGCCACCACAAGCGTGCCTCGGGATCTCCCGTCGCGCCGCAGAACGCTGATTCGGGGTGTCATTCGCAGGGAATTGACAGCTACGGTCGCCCGTTCGGATGCATCCAATGACGTTGAGTCAGGACGCGGCAGTGCACGCAGCGGCTGCACGACGTCGACCCGGTAACCGGCCGTCCGCAACCGGCGGGCCGCGTGGCCGGCGAGCCGGGCCATGTGGTCGCCGTACCGCTCCCGGCGCGCCGCCGACGTGGACGGCACCGGGATCAGGGTCACCGGCCGGTCCCGGGGCGCGAGCGCCGCGACGGCGCCGGCCAGCAGCGCGCCGAGCGGCCGGGCGAGCCGGTGCCGGCCCTTCTCCTTGTACGCCAGGAGCGCGCCCCGCAGCGCCCCGCCGTACGCCCCGACCGCCACGCAGGACGGAAACCCGGCCGGCGGTGGGGTCGGCACGGCAACCCGGGGCCGCAGCCTCTCCAGCTCCGCCACACAGCCCGCACAGGTCCCGTAGGTGAGCCGCACCCGCTCCGCCCCGCACCCCGCGCACACGCCGGGCAGCACCAGATCGGCCAGCTCCCCCAGAACCATGTCAGTTCAGGAACAGCGGCGCGCCGGGCACCACGCCGTCGCGTTTCTGCTCGGGCGGTCCGGCCAGGTGCTCGGCGGTGATCTGCAGGGAGGTGGTGAACGCCTCCCACGCGTCGCTGCCGGTCGAGTAGAGCACCGAAGTGCCGAACGCGCTGAGCGCCGGGTTCGCCGGGCAGGCCGTCAGGTAGGTCACCGAGACCTTGCCCATGTCCCGCACCACGTCCGACTGCAGCGCCCCGTCGATCGACACGTTCAGCATGGCGGTCCGGTCGCCGTTGCCCACGCCGCTCACGGTGAGCCAGGATTCGCCGCTGAAGTCCACCGCTGTCACGGTCCGCAACGGCGGTTCCAGCTCCTCCAGCCCGGACAGCGCCAGCGCCAGCCGGTCTCCACTGACGGTGAGGACCGCCCGGTAGAGCCGGCCGCCGGCGACGAGGGCCACCCGGTGCCCGTCCGGCGCGACGGTTATCGCGCTGATCGGCCCGTCCACGCCCTGCCACTGGACCAGTTGCGCCGGGCCGCCCTGCGCCTGGAAGCGCCAGAGCCTGCCGTCCGCTATCACCAGCCCGACCCCGCCCTCGGTCCCCGCGACCGGGGTGATCGCCCACACCGGGTAGCCGATACCGGGCGGCAGGCCGGAGACGTCCTTCAGCGCGGCCGTCGTGCCGAGCGGGGCGGTGCCCACCCGGAGCTGCTCGCCCTTGCCGGAGCCGGTCACCACGGCGGTGAAGATGTCCGTGCCGGAGGTGCTCAGGGCGGCGCGGGAGATGTCCTTGTTGGCTTCCGCGGCGATGCCCGGGACCGAGTCGGCGTTCGGCCGCTCGATGTCCTCCAGCCGCCGGATGGCGCGGTTGTAGACCACGTACCGCTCCGGGGAGACCGAGCCCGAGCGGTAGGCCAGGTTGCTGGTCAGGAAGTCGGTGCCGGAGTAGCTGCGGGTCTCCTGGTGGCCGACCCGCAGATCCAGGAACTCCGGGAGCAGCCGGCGCAGCGACCACTGCACCTGCCGGCGCAACCGGTCCAGCGCCTGCTCGGTGCCCTCGGTCGGCAGGGCCTGCGCGCTCAGCGTGATCACCAAGCGGTCCTGATCGATCTCGGGGACCTTGCCCTCCAGCTTGGTGCCGTCCGGCAGGACCTCGACCGCGTCCCGCAGCCACGGTGCCGGGCCGGCGATCAGCCAGTTCAGGATGACCGTCGGTTCCTGCTCGATCGGCACGTCGTTCAGCAGGTACCGCACGTCCGGAACCAGGCCGGTGCGCTCGGTGTTCCAGAAGTAGATCGTCCGCTCGTCGTAGAAGTCGGCCAGCGCGGTGTCACTGAGCAGCAGGAACGGCGGCGCGTTCGTGACGTAGAGGCCGTCGCCGGTGACCTCCTCCAAGCCGAACTCATATCGGCTGACCGTGTTGGAGCGCTCGGCGGCCGGCTCCAGCAGGCCGTTCTTGCCGAGCGTGCCGACCAGTTCGTAGTCGATGCTGACCCGCTCCTGTCCGGCGTCCAGCAGCGGTGAGCTGGTGAGCCGGATCACCCGCAGAGTGGCGGCCGGGCTGAATCTAGCCCGCGCGGCAGGCGACATGAACTGCTTGACCCGCTCCAGGGCGCCGTCGTAGTCGCCGGCGGCGGCCCGCAGATAGTTGTTGACGAACTGCACCCGGTCGCTCGTCGAATCCCGGGTGACCTGGTTGCGTGAACTCCCGTTGCCCGTCGAGGTGCCGCCGGACGGGCCGGGGCCGAGGTCCGTCACCCCGGACTCGTCGGCGATCCCGCAGCCGCCCAGCAACAGCACGACGACTGCCGCACCGGCGATCACACGGCGCACCATCAGCTCACCTCCGCGGTCCGGTCCCGGGGGATCAACGGCAACGGCGCGGCGACCAGCCGGTCACCGGCCCGCACCGGCAGGGTCAGACGGAACTGGGCGCCCTCGCCGGGCGCACCCCACGCCTCCAGCCACCCGCCGTGCAGCCGGGCGTCCTCGACGCTGATGGACAGGCCGAGTCCGGTGCCGCCGGTCTGCCGGGCCCGGGACGGATCGGCCCGCCAGAACCGGTTGAACACCAGGCGCTCCTCGCCGGGTTTCAAGCCGATGCCGTGGTCGCGGACGGTGATCGCCACCGCCGCGTCGTCGGTCGCCATGGTGATCTGCACCGGTTTCGCCTCGCCGTGCTCGATCGCGTTGCCCACCAGGTTGCGCAGCACCCGCTCGACCCGCCGGGGGTCGACCTCGGCGATCACCGGGGTGTCCGGCAGGCGCAGGTCCAGCTCGACACCGACCCGCTCGGCCAGGCCGGACAGCCGCTCGGCCACCCGCTCGGCGATCGGGACCAGGTCGGTGTGCTCGGCGTCCAGCGCGGCGAACCCGGCGTCGAACCGGCTGATCTCCAGCAGGTCGGTGAGCAGCTCCTCGAAGCGGTCCAGCTCGGCCTGCAGCAGCTCGGCGCTGCGCGCGACGGCCGGATCGAAATCCTCCCGCTCGGAGAAGATCAGATCGGCGGCCATCCGTACGGTCGTCAACGGCGTCCGCAGCTCGTGCGACACGTCCGAGGTGAACCGCCGCTGCAGCCGGGACATCTCCTCCAGCCGCACGATCTGCCGCTGCAGGTTGGCCGCCATCTGGTTGAACGCCGCCGCCAGCAGCGCCAGGTCGTCCTCGCCGTTGACCTTCATCCGCTGGTCGAGCAGGCCCGCGGAGAGCCGCTGGGCGGTCCGTGCGGCGACCCGGACCGGGGTCACCACCAGCCGGGTGACCAGGCCCGCCACCACACCCAGCAGGATCACCAGGGCCAGACCGGTGGCCAGCACCGTGGTGCGGATCAGGTTGGCGTCCTGGTCCTCGCTGGTCAGCGGGACCATGTAGTAGAGCTCGACATGGCCGAACTTGGTCGGCACGGGTGACCCGTACACCAGGTATTTGATCGTCTCGCCGTTGATCTCGGCGGTCCGGATCTGGCTCGCCTTGCGCCCCGAGCCGGACGACACCCTGCTGATCATCTCGGCGGTGAGCAGGGCCCGGGTATCCACGTCGCTGGGCACGGCGACGGCCTGGAGCTGGTCGGTGTGCCGCTCCGCCCGGATCGAGATGATCGTCTTGCCGCGGGCCGCCGGATCGCCGTCGGCCAGCTCGTTGACCAGGTCGTTGATCGCGCTGGGCAGCTCCGGGTCACGGGCCTGCGGGTAGAGGGTGAGCTGGCGGAACGCGTACTCCACCTTGCTGCTCATCACCGTGTCGGCCTCACGCTCGGCACGGCTCAGCAGGATCTCGGCGCTGCGATTGGCGATGTACGCCCCGAAGGTGCCGACCAGCAGGCTGGACGCGACCAGGGTGAGCGCCACCACTCGCAGCTGCAGCGAACGGCGCCAGGCCCGGCGGGCCGGCGCCGTGAAACGCTGCAGGTGGTGGGCGACCACGCGCCACCAGCGCCGCACCACTCGCAGGGCACGGCGCACGGGCATCGGGAGCCAGGTCGGAGCACGCATCTCGCGGCAAGGTTAGCCGCTGGAAGCGGTCACCCGGTGCCCGCCTTGTAGCCGACACCACGGACCGTCAGGATGATCTCCGGCCGCTCCGGATCCGGCTCTATCTTGGCGCGCAGCCGCTGGACGTGCACGTTGACCAGCCGGGTGTCGGCGGCATGCCGGTAACCCCAGACCTGCTCCAGCAGCACCTCGCGGGTGAAGACCTGGCGCGGCTTGCGGGCCAGCGCCACCAGCAGGTCGAACTCCAGCGGGGTGAGCTTCACCTCCTCGCCGTCGCGGGCCACGGTGTGCGCCGGGACGTCGATGGTGATCTGGTTGCCGGGCGGGCCGATGGTCAGCATCTCCGGCGCGGCGTCCTCACCGCGGCGCAGCCGGGCCCGCATCCGGGCGACCAGTTCCTTGGGCTTGAACGGCTTCACCACGTAGTCGTCGGCGCCGGACTCCAGGCCCAGCACCACGTCCACGGTGTCGCTCTTGGCGGTCAGCATCACGATCGGGACACCCGACTCGGCGCGGATCGCCCGTGCGACGTCGATGCCGCTCATGCCCGGCAGCATCAGGTCGAGCAGGACGATGTCCGGGCGGTTCTCCCGGAAGGCGGCCAGGGCACGCTCACCGTCCGCGACGAAGGAGGGAAGGAATCCCTCGCTGCGCAGGACGATGCCGAGCATCTCGGCCAACGCGGGATCGTCATCGACGACCAGTACCCGGGCTCTCATGCGGTCCAATATTGCACTGTCCTCCCGGTCCTCGCGCTACCTGGGGGGCGATCTTGCCCGGGAGCCTACTCGCAGACATAGAAAAACGGGCGGCCCCGGACCGGGACCGCCCGTGGCGCGCACCGGTCACACGCCGGGCCGGTCGAACTCCCCTGCACGAACTCCGGCGATGAAGCCGGTCCAGTCACCGGTGCCGAAGGAGAGCACCGGGCCGGTGACGTCCTTCGAGTCGCGAACCTTCACCGCGGCCGGGGCCTCGGCGACTTCGACGCAGTGTCCGGCAGCGCCACTGCGGCTGCTCTTGCGCCAGGTCAGCGTGGTGTCGTTCATGGTCATCTCCTTACCGTGGAATGCAACTCCATTGGACCCCACGGACGAAGATCACCGAGCCAATTGATCCCTCGTCTCAGCGATGGCCGTTCGGCTCTGTTCTGGCGACGAAGCGCGTTCGTGCAGGTCATCGAAGGCGTTCTGATAGACGTCGATCTCCTCGGGCTTCACCCTGAAGAGGCCGCCGGTCAGCCCTTCGATGTGCACCACCGGGTTACGGGTGCCAGGCGGAAACTCCATGATCATGAACGACTCGGTCAGCCCGGCGTGCGCCCCCGCCCCGAACGGCAGGATCAGCAACTCCACCCCCGGACTCCCACTGGCCTCATAAAGCCGGTCGAGCTGACGGCGCTGCACCTCCGGCCCGCCGATCTGCCGGTGCAGGACCGCCTCGTCCAGGACGATCCGCAGGTGCGGCGGCAACGGCCGGATCGGCGACTTCTGCCGGGCCATCCGCAACGCCAGCCGGCGCCGCAGAATCTCCGAGTCGTCGACGTCCGCGCCGGCCTCGATCACCGCACGCGCGTACTCGTCGGTCTGCAGCAGGCCCGGAACCACCTGCGCCTCCCACTCGGCGATCCGCATCGCCTCGCCCTCCAGGGCCAGGTACTCGTCGTAGGGATCGGGCACCGACGACCGGTACTCCGTCCACCACGCCCGCGTCCGGCCCCGACGAGCCAGGTCACGCAGCCGCCCACGGTCCTCGATCGCGACGCCGTACAACGTGAGCAGCCGGTCCAGGTCCGGCTCACTGATCCCGGTGTGCGCAGTCTCGATCCGGCTGAGTTTCGACTCCGACCATCCGAGCGCCGTAGCGACGTCGACCGCGCGGCGCTCACCGCGAAGCCGGCGCAGTTCACCGCCGAGCTCCCGGCGTGCTGTCGATGTCGGCCTCGCCACGCCGCCCACCATATCGACGCATCGGCCCCTCGGTGCAACTTGCACACACTCTTCGGTACCGGCGCCGCACCCGATCGACCGTCACGCAGCGACATGCGGCCTGCTCGCCGGGCCTCGGCCGAGGCGCGGGCCGCCCAGCACATACACCCCGACGGGGTACTCCGCGACGGCTCTCCGCGGGCCGATCAAACCCTTCCAACCCAGGTTGTACGACCTGAATCGCCCCGAAAACCTCAACCCGTCCCGTGCCGGTCCCCCGCGACGACCACGCGTCACTCACCCCGACTGCCGCGCCTCCGCTCACCCCCAGCCGCCACCTGGCCCCATCCCGACCGCCGCGCCTCCGGTCCCCCCGTCGCCACTTGACCTCACCCCGACTGCCGCACGCCCGCTCACCTCGAGCCGCTCGAACCCCATCCCGGCTGCCGGGTCTGCGTTCCTACAATCCGGACCCCCGGCTCATGATCCGAAGCTCATCCCCGGGCCGTCATCCGAGTCGGAAATAGCGAACGGGGCGACAGGCCTAAGCCCGCCGCCCCGTTCATCCCCCCGGTTTGGTACCGCGCGCGTCCGTGGGACCCCCCGATCACCAATGACGCTGCGTGCTCTTAGATTCACACTCCGCAACCGTCATGTCAAGTTATTTGCAGAAATTTCGGTCGTGGCTCGCTTACGGGGAGCCACCGCCCCAGTGCCTACCGACCCGGGACGACGAGGAGAGATCGGCGCTGGACCGTCCGTGCCGCGGCGGCTCTTGCCCGGCTGGCTCTCACTGCCGCCTCCCGCCGCTCGAGACAGCCCTGAGAGCCAGCCGACGTTCCCGGCTGGCCGCCACAGCTGACTCGAAATCGGGCATCACCGCAGCTCATGCCTTGATCGAAAGCGTTATGCCAACCGCCGGCCGGGACGATGGCGGCGCAGAGGCGGGCGGTCGGCCCGGGACGGCCGCAGCGAAAAGGGCGGCCGGCCCGGGACGGCGGCGGCGAGCTGGTGGGCGTCGGATGATGGGCAGGTGGGCGTCAGGTGGGGACGGCGGCGACGAAGAGACGGCCGGTTCCAGCGACCTTGATGGCGCCGGCGGCGGCGGGGATGTAGGCGGCGGTTCCGGCGGTGAGTTCGACCGGGGTGCCGTCCTCGCTCTGGCCGGTGAAGACGGTTCCTTCGACGCACAGGACGATGCGGGGGCCGTGGGCCGGGACCTCGATGGGCGGGCGGGTGCCGTTCAGGTCGATCCGGTAGAGGACGAAGTCGGGCACCGGGACGGTCCAGGTGTCGACGCCGGGCTCGATCGGGGTGGCGGGCAGCAGCGGGTCATCGAGGACCTCGAAGCGCAGCACCCGCATCAGCTCGTCCACGTCGACGCGTTTCGGGGTGAGGCCGCCGCGCAGCACGTTGTCGCTGGCCGCCATCAGTTCGACGCCGAGGCCGCTGAGGTAGGCGTGCAGGTTGCCGGCCGGCATCCAGATCGCCTCGCCGGGGGCCAGGCGCACTCGGTTGAGCAGCAGCGCGACGAGCACCCCCGGATCGCCCGGGTAGTGGCGGGCCAGGTCGAGGACCAGCGTGGCCGAGTCGGCATGCTCGTGGTCGCCGGGCACGGCGCGGGCCGCGGCCACCACCTCGTCGATCAGCGGGCCCCGGTCGCCGGCCGGCCAGGTGAGCAGCAGCCGGACCGCTTCGGCGAGGTCACCGCCGGTCAGGGCGGTCACCACCGGCTCCAGCCGGGGCACCTGGAACCCGGCGATGGCCGCGGCGGCGATCGCCGGGTTGCGGAAGCCGCACAGCGCCTCGAACGGCGTGAGCGCCACCAGCATCTCGGGCTTGTGGTTGGCGTCGGTGTAGTTCTTCGGGGCGGCCGGATCGGCCTCCTGCCGGGCGTACGCGGCTTTCGCGTACGCCGCGTCCGGATGGGCCTGCAACGACAGCGGGGCGGCGGCCGCCAGGACCTTCATCAGGTACGGCAGGCGCGCGCCGAACGTCGCCACGACGTCGTCGCCGAGTTGCCCGGCCGGGTCGCCGCCGATCAATGCGATCAGGTCGACCGGCCCGTCCGTGCCCGGAACGGTGGAGGGATCGCCGGGATGCGCGCCGAGCCACAGCTCCGCCTCGGGGTCCTCGGTGGGGGCGGGACGGCCCTGCAGCTCGGCGATCGCGGTCCGGGATCCCCAGGCATACGGCCGGATGGCTCCGGTCAACGGATACACGGTCATACCCGGCAAATTAGCAGTCTGCCGCACACTTTTGCGGGTCACGGCGGTTAACGCTCCGCGGCGTGACCTGCACTTACCGCTTTCCGCCGAGGTCCGAAGGGCAGGCCGCCGACCAACGGGATGGACAGCCCTTCGGACCCGGACGGCGAGCACTCACCGCAGGCCGCCACCTAACCGGTTGGACAGCCCTTCAGACCCGGACGGCGAGCACTCACCGCAGGTCGTCGGCGATCGGGTTGGACAGTTCCTTCATCTCGCTGATGGCGGGCACCGCCATCGGGTCGAGGCCGTGGGCCAGCGCCAGGTACAGCGAGGCGTAGTCGGGCACCGCGACCAGGGAGGCGAGCCGTTCCAGCGTGGAGCCGCCCTCGGCGGTGAGCACGTCGCAGCGGACACCGCGGCGGTCGGCGATGGTCTGGATGGCGTCGGCGCGCCGCTCCTCGACGGCGACCGGCTCGTCGGCGTCGTCCTCCGGGTTCAGGCCGCCGTCGCGGAAGACCACCAGGCGCAGCCGGGTCACGCTCTCGTCGGTGTCCTCGTCCGGGTCGGCGAAGATGTCCCGGGACCCCTCGGCCAGGCCGCCGAAGACGCCGTCGAGCAGGCCCACCCGGCCCCGGCCGGCCTCGCCGAGCGCACCGGCCATCACCGGGTAACGGGCGTTGGCGGCCAGGGTGTCGGCGAACCGCCGGGCCGCGACCGTGGCCAGCGGCGAGGAACCCCAGACGATCGGCACCGAGCCGGCCAGTCCGAGAGCGAGCTCCTTGGCCGGGTTGACGAACGAGTCGGCGCCGGGACGGCAGCGCTCGGCGTCGGCGTCCAGCCGGGTCGCGGTCTCGGCGATGTCCGCCTCGGCCAGCTTGGCGATGCCCAGCGCACGGCCGGCGAACAGCACCGGGATGGTCAGGCCCCACAGGGTGGCGCGGGCCGGGGCCCGGCGCGGCACGCCGATGAACGGGGCGCGGGCCCGTTCGGCGAGGGCCTCCAGGTCGGAGCCGGGATTGCCGATGGCGACCAGGCGGGCGCCGCGGCGGGCGGCGGCCTCGGCGGCGGCCAGCGCCTCGGGGCTGCGGCCGGAGGCGGAGACCGCGATCACCACGTCGGCCGCGCCGACCCAGCCGGGCACGCCGGCGCTGCGGTGGCCGATGATCGGCACCGGGCAGCGCGGGCCGGCGACGGTGGCCAGGATGCTGCCGGTGAGACCGGCCGTGCCGATGCCGGCGACCACGACGGCGCGCGGGCGGCCCTCGTCGGCGAGCATGCTCAGGTCGACCTCGGAGGCCAGGGCCGCGGCCTCGCGCACCTGCGCACCGGCCGAGGCGGTGGCGCGCAGCATGCCGCCGGGGTCGTTGCCGAGCATCGACTTCTCGTCGTTGAGCAGCGACTCGTCGGCGACGCGATGACCGTTGACCCCGGAGGATCCGCTCAGTGGGCTGACCATCAGTTCTTCCCCTCCTCAGCGGCGTCGTCATCCCCGGCGCCGGAGGCGGCGGCGGGAACCGCGGCAGGCGCTTCCCCCGCACCGGAAGCAGCGGCAGCGGCAGCGGCCGGAACCGTGGCAGCAGCATCCCCGGCACCGGAAGCAGCGGCAGCGGCGGGAACCGTGGCGGGAGCGTCCCCGGCGCCGGAAGCGGCAGGAGCAGAAGCACCCGCGGTGCCGGAAGCGGCGGTGGAAGCAGCACCGGAAGCAGCGGTGGAAGCGGCTTCACCCGGCGCCGCGGACGAGGCGCCGGGTGAGCGGGCCTCGTCCAGCAGCAGGATCGGGATGTCGTCCCGGATCTCGAAGATCCGGCCGCACTCGGTGCACGTCAGCGTCTGAGCGCCGGCATCGTGCTCGAGGGGCGCGTGATGGGTGTCCGGGCAGGCCAGAATCTCCAGCAACTGCTGATCGAGCGCCACCGAGTTACTCCTCATCGCCACGTGAAACTCCGGTCGTGGCGATCCTATCCACGAACGATGGCGAGGACCTCGTCACGTAGCTTTGCCATCCGATCCGCGTCGGGCGCTTCCACGTTGAGACGCAGGAGCGGCTCCGTGTTGGACGCCCGCAGGTTGAACCAGGAACCGTCTCCGACCTGCACGGTCATACCGTCCAGCTGGTCCACGGCGGCGTCCGGGAAGGCCGCCCGCACCTCGGCGATCTTGGCGGCGGAGTCGGCCACCGTGGAGTTGATCTCACCGGAGGCGGCGTACCGCTCGTATTCGGCGGCGTACTCCGACAGCGGCTGCGGCTGGCCGCCGAGCGCGGCGAGCACGTGCATGGCCGCGAGCATGCCGGTGTCGGCGAACCAGAAGTCGCGGAAGTAGTAGTGCGCCGAGTGCTCGCCGCCGAAGACCGCGTTGGTCGCCGCCATCTCCGCCTTGATGAAGGAGTGGCCGACCCGGCTGCGCACCGGCTTCCCACCGTTCTCCGCGATGATCTCGGGGACCGCGGCCGAGGTGATCAGGTTGTGGATGATCGTGCTGCCCGGGAACTTGGCCAGCTCACGGGCGGCGACCAGCGCGGTGATCGCGGACGGCGAGACGGGGTCGCCGTTCTCGTCGATGACGAAGCAGCGGTCGGCGTCGCCGTCGAAGGCGAGGCCGATGTCGGCGCCCTGCTCGCGGACCGCCTTCTGCAGGTCGACGAGGTTGCGCGGGTCCAGCGGGTTGGCCTCGTGGTTGGGGAACGAGCCGTCCAGTTCGAAGAAGAGCGGCACGATGGACAGCGGCAGGGCCGGGAGCACCTGGTCGCCGAGGACCGCGGGGACGGTGTAACCGCCCATGCCGTTGCCGGCGTCGACGATGACCTTGAGCGGCCGGATGCCGGAGAGGTCGACGAGCGAGCGCAGGTGGGCGGCGTAATCGGCGAGCAGGTCCCGCTGCTCCACCCGGGACACGCCGTCGGCCTCCGCGTTCAGGTCGGCGAGCAGCTGCTGGGCGCGCTGGCGGACGATGACGAGGCCGCTGTCCTGACCGACCGGGCGGGCGCCGGCCCGGCACAGTTTGATCCCGTTGTACTCCGCGGGGTTGTGGCTGGCGGTGAACATCGCGCCGGGCAGGCTGAGCGCGCCGGAGGCGTAGTAGAGCTGGTCGGTCGAGGCCAGCCCGATGTTGATCACGGCGGCGCCGGCCGCGTTGACGCCGCGGGCGAAGGCGGCGGCCAGACCGGGACCGGACTCGCGCATGTCGTGCCCGATCACGATCTGATCCGGCTCGTCACCGGACTCGCGCAACATCTCGACGAACGCCGTGCCGATCGCCCGGGCCACGGTCTCGTTGAACTGGTCCGGGACGATCCCCCGCACGTCGTACGCCTTGATGATCTGCGACAGATCAGACACTGCTCACCCCTTGCGCAAAAGTCCCCTTTGAGCCTGAGGGTATCGGAGCGTCCTGTCTCCCCAGGTTTCAACCGCGCGGCCGGAGGGTCAACTCAGAAGATCCCTGCAGGCACGGTCAGCGGCCCTCGTGGTCTCCGGCAGGCGATATCGCGGGGTCAGGTCCAATGTCAGCGCACAGGCCCGGTCCAGGCTGATCCGGTGTCCGACGGAGACGAAGACCGGTTTCACCCCGGTCCGGGTCCGCAGCACGGCGCCGACCGTCTCGCCCGCGTCGACCAGCGGCGACCGGGCGCCCCGCGGCTCGCCCACCGGCTCCCAGTCTCCCACCAGGCGGGTCTTCCCGACGCCGAACGCCGGAAGGCCGGTGAGCACGCCCAGGTGCGCGGCGAGACCGAACCGGCGCGGGTGGGCCAGCCCGTGCCCGTCGCAGATCAGCACGTCCGGCCGCACGCTCAGGCTGCCGAGCGCCTCCATCAGGGCGGGGATCTCACGGAAGGCGAAGAGCCCGGGGACGTACGGGAAGGCCGGGCGGCCTCGTACCACCGCGGTGTCCACGACCGAGAGGTCCGCGGTCCGCAGCACCACGACCGCGGCGGCGAGCCGCTGATCATCGAGGGAGTAGGCGACGTCGAGTCCGGCCACCGTCTCCGGAGCCGCCGGGGAATCGTCGTCGAGGACCAGGCGGGCACGCAGGGTGTCCTGCACGGCGAGGGCTTCTTCTTCGGTACGGGGCCAGGGCTGCACGGCCCGCAGCCTAGTTACTGTTGTCTCTTGACGTGACGGCGGTCACGATGGGGCAGGAGGTGCCGCCCGTGAACCCGTGGCTTGCCCTGACCCCCGGAGACGATCCCGCTGAGCGGATCCGCCAGATCGGCCGCGCCCATGAACGGTTCCTGGCCGGTGACCGGCAGCGAGGCCGGATGCGTGCCGTGGTCGCCGACTCCTGGGCGCGGTCGGCGGCGTTCGTGCGGGCCGACAGCACCGCCCCGATCGACCTGGCCGACGACGACCTGGAGGCGTACCGGTCGGCGCACCCGCTGGCCCGGGTCATGCCGATCCTCCGGGACCTGCTCGGCGGCCTGGCCGAGGACGGCGAGCACATCCTGGCCGTCTGCGACGCGCACGGCCGCCTGCTGTGGGTGGAGGGCCATCCGGCCACCCTGCGCGGCGCCGCGTCGATGAATTTCGTGCCGGGCGCCCGCTGGGACGAGGCTCACGCCGGAACGAACGCGCCCGGCACCGCCCTGGCCGTCGATCACGCGTTGCAGATCTTCGCGACCGAGCATTTCAGCCATCCGGTGCAGCGGTGGACGTGCGCGGCGGCGCCGGTGCACGATCCGGGCACCGGCCGGCTGCTGGGGGCGATCGACGTGACCGGTGGGGACCATCTGGCCAATCCGCACAGTCTGGCCCTGGTCCGGGCCACGGCGCTGGCCGCTGAGGCGTACCTCCGCGGAAGTGAGCCGGTGCGGCAGCAACCGCGAGTCGCGGCACTCGGCCGGGACGAGGCGGTGCTGGCGCTGGGAAGCCGGCGGATCCGCGTCAAACGGCGGCATTCCGAGCTGCTGGTGCTGCTCACCGTGCATCCGGAGGGCCGGACCGGGGATCAGCTCGGCATCGATCTGTACGGCGACGACATCAACCCGGTCACGATCCGGGCCGAGCTGTCCCGCCTGCGGCGCATCCTCGGCGCGGAGCTGCTCGACTCGCGGCCCTACCGGCTGCGCGCCGGCGTCGAGACCGACTTCGGCGCGGTGACCCGGCTGCTGGAGGCGGGCCGGACCGCCGACGCGCTGGCCGCCTATCCCGGGCCGCTGCTGCCCGCCTCGGACGCGCCGGGCATCGTCCGGCTGCGGCGGCTGCTGGACGACCGGCTGCGGGCGGCGCTGCTGGAGAGCGGCGACCGGCGGCTGCTGCGGACCTGGCTGAACAGCTCGTGGGGAAGCGACGATCTGGACCTCTGGGAGGCGTACGCCGCCCTGACGCCCGCCGATCCGCTGGCCGCCCGCCGGGTCGCCGCGCTGACCCGGGAATACGCGTGCAACGTCCGTGCAACGTGGCCGTGACTAGGGTCCGCCCCGAATGAGGAGGCGAGACCGTGACCGTCTATTCCCCGCCCGGTTCCGATGGCTCCATCGTCAGCTACCAGTCCCGCTACGACCACTACATCGGCGGTGAGTACGTCCCGCCGGCCAAGGGTCGGTATTTCGAGAACCCCTCCCCCGTGACGGGCCAGGTCTTCACCGAGGTCGCCCGCGGCACCGCCGACGACGTGGAACGGGCGCTGGACGCCGCGCACGCCGCCGCGCCCGCCTGGGGCCGCACCTCGCCCACCGAGCGCGCGAACGTCCTCAACCGGATCGCCGACCGGATGGAGCAGAACCTGGAGAAGCTGGCCGTCGCCGAGGCCTGGGAGAACGGCAAGCCGGTTCGGGAGACGCTGGCCGCCGACCTGCCGCTGGCGATCGACCACTTCCGTTACTTCGCCGGGGCGATCCGCGCTCAGGAGGGCACCGCGGGCGAGCTCGACGAGGACACCGTCGCCTACCACTTCCACGAGCCGCTCGGTGTGGTCGCCCAGATCATCCCGTGGAACTTCCCGATCCTGATGGCGGTCTGGAAGCTGGCCCCGGCCCTGGCCGCCGGCAACGCGGTGGTGCTGAAGCCGGCCGAGCAGACCCCGGCCTCGATCCACTACCTGTTCTCGCTGATCGGCGACCTGATCCCGGCCGGCGTGGTGAACATCGTCAACGGCTTCGGCGTCGAGGTGGGCAAGCCCCTGGCCAGTTCGAGCCGGGTGGCCAAGGTGGCGTTCACCGGCGAGACCACCACCGGCCGCCTGATCATGCAGTACGCCTCGGAGAACCTGATCCCGGTCACCCTGGAGCTGGGCGGCAAGAGCCCGAACATCTTCTTCGACGACGTCAGCCGGGCCGACGACGAGTTCTACGACAAGGCCCTGGAAGGCTTCGCGATGTTCGCCCTCAACCAGGGCGAGGTGTGCACCTGCCCGTCCCGGGCGCTGATCCAGCAGAGCCACTACTCCGACTTCCTGGCGGCCGGGGTGAAGCGGGTGGAGAACCTCAAGCAGGGCAATCCCCTCGACACCGACACGCAGGTCGGCGCGCAGGCGTCCAACGACCAGCTGGAGAAGATCCTGTCGTACCTCGACATCGGCCGGCAGGAGGGCGCCCGCGCCCTGGTCGGCGGCGCGAAGGCGGAGATGCCCGGCGACCTGGCCGGCGGGTACTACATCCAGCCGACGATCTTCGAGGGCCGCAACACCATGCGGATCTTCCAGGAGGAGATCTTCGGGCCGGTGGTGTCGGTCACGCCGTTCAGCGACTTCGACGACGCCATCAGGATCGCCAACGACACGCTGTACGGCCTCGGCGCCGGCGTGTGGACGCGGGACGGCAACCAGGCGTACCGGGCCGGGCGGGCGATCAAGGCGGGCCGGGTGTGGACCAACTGCTACCACCTGTACCCGGCGCACGCGGCGTTCGGCGGTTACAAGCAGTCCGGCATCGGCCGGGAGAACCACCGGATGATGCTCGACCACTACCAGCAGACGAAGAACCTGCTGGTCAGTTACTCCCCCAAAGCCCTCGGCTTCTTCTAGAGATGGCCACTGTGCCGACCTTCGCCATGTCCTCCCGGCCCTTGCTTCGCTGCGGTGCAGTCGGCCATGGCTAGCCGCGTAGACGTGACTCCCGCGGCCGCCGATCTGATGCGGCGGCTGCGGGAGGCGCACGGCCCGCTGATGTTCCACCAGTCCGGCGGCTGCTGCGACGGCAGCGCGCCGATGTGCTACCTGGAAGGCGAGTTCCGTACCGGCGGATCCGACGTCCTGCTGGAGTCTCTGGCGATCGAGGGGGTGCCGGAGCCGATCAGGTTCTGGATGTCGGCCGCGCAGTTCGCACTCTGGAAGCACACGCACCTGACGGTGGACGTGGTCCCCGGCCGCGGTTCCGGTTTCTCGCTGGAAGCGCCGGAGGGCGTACGTTTTCTGATCCGCTCCCGTCTGCTGACCGAGCGGGAGCTGGCTGAGCTGGGATGACCCGGCATCGATCAGGGGGCGGGGCCGCGTCGGTCCGCCCCCTGCCCGGTTAGACCTTTCGGACATTTAACATCTTGACCGCACCCCATCGGTGACTCGCGATCCGGCTTCGACGAAACTTGAGAGAGTTACCGGATTCGCGCCAAACGAAACATGCGGGCTGGCGGCCGGCGCGATCGCGAGGCATCGTCGGCAGTCTCGCGAACCGACCTGGGGAGGTCTCTTGATACGGCTGTCGCACACCCGGAAGGCTCTGGCGATCAGCGTCGCGCTGATCCTGACGGGCCTGGTCGGTCAAGCGACCGCGGCGACCACCACCGCCGCGCGGGACAGCGCGGCGCCCGTCACCTCGGCGAGCCCCGGGCCCAGCACTCCGGCGCCGGGGAGACCCGTCGCCACGAAGCCCGCGCCGAAGCCGACCAAGACCAAGCCGCGCACCGAGAGCGCCCCGATCAGCGCGGTCACGATCACCAAGCCCAAGGGCAAGGGCAAGACCGGGCCGGCCGGGAGCCTGCTGGTCACCGGCACCAAGGGGGTCGCGCTGACCTTCGACGACGGACCCGACCCGCAGTACACACCCGCTCTCCTCAAGTTACTCGCCAAGGAGAAGGTGAAGGCCACTTTCTGCCTGGTCGGCACGCAGGCCCGGCGGCATCCGGATCTGGTCAAGGCGATCGCCGCGGGCGGGCACAGCTTCTGCAACCACTCCTGGAACCACGACCTCAAGCTGGGCAAGCGCCAGCCGAAGGCGATCCGCGCCGACTTCGAGCGCGCCAACGCCGCGATCCGCGCCGCCGTCCCGAACGCGAAGATCCGCTACATGCGGGCGCCCGGCGGCAACTTCACCCCGCCGATGGTCAAGGTCGCCGCCGAGATGGGCATGCACTCGATCTACTGGAAGGTCGACCCCCGGGACTGGGAGCACCTGCCCGGCCAGTCCGGCGCCCAGCACCGCAACAAGATCATTCGCATCGTCAAGGGCCAGACCCGGCCCGGCGCGATCGTGCTCGCCCACGACTACGCGCAGCCGGAGACCATCGCCGCCTTCCGCACCCTGCTGCCGTACCTGCGCAAGCGCTTCCAGCTCGTCGCTCTCACCTGAGCCCACGCGACGTCCACGCCGGGTCACGACGCGGCGTGGGCGTCCTCCACGCCGTCAGTGCGACGGTGGGATGACGCGCAGATGCCCGCGGCGGCCGGTCTGGTGACCCGGAGTGTGGTCGGAGTCGTCGGGACGCGGCGGGACGGGACGGGCGGCTTCGCGGACGGCCTCGGCCAGGGCGACCAGGTCGTCGGTGGTGGGGGGTGGGGGCGCGAAGTCGCCGTCGTGGCGGACCAGCTCCCAGCCTCGCGGGGCGGTGAGGCTGCGGGCGTGCGTCTCGCACAGGTCATACGTATGGGGTTCGGCGAAGGCCGCGAGGGGGCCCACGACGGCCGTCGAGTCGCCGTAGACGTAGGTCAGGGTGGCGACCGCCTGTCGGGGACAGCCGTTCCGGGAGCAGCGCCGTGGTGACCTCACGGCGGCAACTTATCTCCCCGTTCGCGATTCTGGGTCGTGTTGCCCCGCGACACGCCGGACGGAGCGCATCACGAATTCGGCGACGGTCGTTAGACACGCCGCCCCGTGCGGGCGAATCAACGGCGCGGACACACGGGGACAACGGGCTGACCACGTACATCGGCCGGGTGGGGATACGCTGGCCGCGTGACCACCAGCCCCGAACGCCGCCGGACGGACGGTAAGACGACGCGTAAGCCCGGACCGGGCCATCCCGCACGACGGGATCGGCACGGGCGTGGCCTGCGCGGCCGCCTGGTGCCCGCGACCGTGCCGCTGGCGCGTACCAAAGCGGAGATCTTCGACGACCTGGTGCTGGACACCGTCGAGAGCCTGGAGCGGCGCTATGCCAAAGAGTTGGCCGGCGTGGAGTTCGCGGTCGAGGACGTGCCACCGGAGCTGAACGTCTACGACTCCGACGTGCTCGAGGACGGCGAGGTGCCCCTGGCCCGGCTGCTGCCGGGTCGTCCGGGGCGGCATGAGCTGCCACCGCGGATCGTGTTGTACCGGCGCCCGCTGGAGTTCCGGGCGATGGATCGGGAGGACCTCGCCGACCTCGTCCACGACGTGATCATCGAGCAGGTTGCCAACCTGCTCGGGGTGGATCCCGACGAGCTGGCCTAGGGTTTGCTCAGGCCACTCGCCGCTTCAGCTTGCGACGTTCACGTTCGGACAGTCCACCCCAGATCCCGAAACGTTCGTCGTGGCCGAGTGCGTACTCCAGACACTCGGTCTTCACATCACAGCGGCCGCAGATGCGCTTCGCCTCGCGCGTCGAGCCGCCCTTCTCAGGGAAGAAAGCCTCGGGATCGGTCTGTGAACACAGTGCCCGTTCCTGCCACTCGGGCGCGTCCCCGAGCAGGTCTACCCCTTCAACCTGCGCTTCCATCGGCGTGCCTCCAAATTTCCGCGCCAGCATGAAGCCGGCGCTGACCCCCCACGCACGCAGCGTGTTTATGCGGGTTCGACGCCTTTATGCCGCATCGTCCCCGCAACCCCACCAAAATTACACGCGTGTAAGACGTGCGCCGTCAACCCGAACCTGGTAATTGAGCCCGCTTCACCGACGCTTGCGGACGGATCGCGGACCCGTTGTTGCCATATCTGTCCAGGCCGCCGGAAGGTAACGCGAATCAGAACCTACGCGTCCAATTTAACCCGTTTTGTGACCTAGGGGCAGGGGGTCCCCCAACCCGGGTCAACCGAATGGATCATGCGAACCCCCGTGCCGACCTCGGGCAGGCATGACACCCGAACCCCGCACACCGCACCGCGACCAGCCCAGTGTGTCGAATGCGGGCGTCGAGGACGGCCGAATTCCACACACGGGACTGCGAGCGGTGCGGCGTGCGAGGTTCGGGCACGCGTCACGGCCGAACTCCACACACTGGATCTTGCCCAGTCAGCGGCGTCCGTACACCGTGGTGCGTTCCACAGCGGGACGGCCCGCCGAAGCGGCCAGTTCCTTCAACTCCGCGACGGTCCGTGCGGATCCGTGCTCGGAGCCGGCCATCCGGGAGATCGTCTCCTCCATCAGGGTTCCGCCGAGGTCGTTGCATCCACTGTTGAGCATCACCCGGGTGCCCTCGTCGCCGAGTTTCACCCACGAGCACTGGATGTTGTCGATCCGGCCGTGCAGCAGGACGCGGGCCATCGCGTGCACGGCGCGGTTCTCCCGCCAGGTGGGGCCGGGGCGGGCGATGCCGGCCAGATAGATCGGGGCGTTGGTGTGGATGAACGGCAGCGCCACGAACTCGGTGAAGCCGCCCGTCACGTCCTGGATGCCGGCCAGCACCCGGAAGTGGCCGAGCCACTGCCGGGGGTGGTCGACGTGGCCGTACATCATCGTCGAGCTGGACCGGATGCCCACCTGATGGGCGGTGGTGACCACCTCGATCCAGGTGGAGGCGGGCAGCTTGCCCTTGGTCAGCACCCAGCGCACGTCGTCGTCGAGGATCTCGGCGGCGGTGCCGGGGATGGTGCCGAGACCGGCCTCCTTCAGCTCGGTCAGCCACTCCCGCAGCGAGACGCCCGCCTTCGCGGCGGCGGTGACGATCTCCATCGGGGAGTACGCGTGGACATGCATCCCGGGCACCCGCTGCTTCACGGCACGGACCAGGTCGGCGTACGCCGTGACGGGCATCTTGGGGTCGATGCCGCCCTGCATGCACACCTCGGACGCGCCGTCCCGCCACGCCTCCTCCGCCCGGTCGGCGACCTGCTCGACCGACAGCCGGTACGCGTCGGCGTCCTTCTCCCGCTGGGCGAACGCGCAGAACCGGCAGCCGACGTAACAGACGTTCGAGAAGTTGATGTTGCGGTTCACCACGTACGTGATGTCGTCGCCGTTGACCTCGCGCCGCAGCCCGTCGGCGATCCGGGCGAGCTCGTCCAGAGCCGCTCCGTCGGCGTTGAACAACGCCATCGCCTTGTCCTCGTTCTTCTCCAGGAGGAGGGCGCCCGGGTCGTCAGAAGCCAGCTTGAGCGCGGCCAGCACGTCGGTCGGCATCCGCTCGGGAGCACTCTTGACGTGCGCGGCCACCTCGTCCCAGTCGCCGTAGACGGCGTCGAAGTCGGAACGCCGGTCGCCGGTCCGGCCGTCGGTGTCGATGCTCTGGAAGAGGTCGGTGCGACCGCTGCCGAACGACTCGTCGGGCTCCTGCCACGGGAGGCCCGCCGGTTTCACGTCGGCGCCCAGGCCGTCCGCGGTGGCCAGCGCGGCGACGTGGGCTTTCAGCCGCGGGTCCAGCCAGCCCTCGTCGCCCCGGCGCACGTACTCCGGGTAGATCGTGAGCCGCTCCTTCAAGGTGAATCCGGACTTCTCGGACATTTCGGCGAGAATGTCGATCTGCGGCCAGGGGCGCTCCGGGTTCACGTGGTCCGGAGTCACCGGCGACACGCCACCCCAGTCGTCGATCCCGGCGCGCAGCAGCAGCGAGAACTCGTCGTCGATCAGGTTCGGCGGGGCCTGGATCCGGGCCCGCGGACCCATGATGATCCGCGCCACGGCCACCGTCGCCGCCAGCTCCCGCAGCTCCGCGTCCGGCATCCCACGCATCGCGGTGTCCGGCTTGGCCCGGAAGTTCTGAACGATGACCTCTTGGATGTGCCCGTACTCCCGGGCGGCGCGGCGGATCGCGAACAGCGAGTCGACCCGCTCGGCGACCGTCTCACCGATGCCGATCAGGATGCCGGTGGTGAACGGCACACCGACCCGGCCGGCGTCGTCGAGCACCCGCAGCCGGACCGCCGGCTCCTTGTCGGGGGAGCCGAAGTGCGGCCCGCCCTTCTCCGACCAGAGCCGGGTGGCGGTGGTCTCCAGCATCATGCCCATGCTCGGCGCCACCGGCTTGAGCCGCTGCAACTCGGCCCAGCTCATCACGCCCGGGTTGAGGTGCGGCAGCAGGCCGGTCTCCTCGAGCACGGCGATCGCGCAGGCCCGCACGTAGTCGAGCGTCGAGTCGTAACCGCGCTCGTCGAGCCACTGCCGGGCGGCCGGCCAGCGCTCCTCCGGCCGGTCGCCGAGGGTGAACAGCGCCTCCTTGCAGCCCTGCGCCGCGCCCTGCCGGGCGATCTCCAGGACCTCGTCGCGCTCCAGGAACGGCGCGGGCAGCTTGTGCGGCACGGTGGCGAACGTGCAGTAGTGACACCGGTCCCGGCAGAGCCGGGTCAGCGGGATGAAGACCTTGCGCGAGTACGTCACGACGCCTGGCCGCCCCGCCTCACGCAGGCCCGCGTCCCGGATGCCACCGGCGATGGCCAGGAGTTCGTCGAATCTGTCTCCGGTGGCCGCGAGCAGCGCGGTCGCCTCGTCGGCGTCGATCGCTTTACCGTCGGCGGCGCGGCGCAGTGCGCGACGGATGCTCGCCTCGGTCGGTACGGTTTCCACGTTGACCTCTACCACACCAGGCAGCCTAGGCCGGATTCGTTTCGCCTGTCGCCCGTGGTCACCGGCCCCGGGCCGTGTCCTGAAACACCCTCGGACCCGGAACAAAAGCCGAGCGCGCGGTTTCCCGCGCGCTCGGCGTCACCTGTCACTGCCGGGGCGGATCCTGATCGGCGGGTCCGAAGCCGGGCCGATCCTGCGGCAGAACCTCGGTTCGATCCGTCGGAGGCGTCCCCGCGGGCTGCGCCGGCGGAGCGGAGGCCGGCGGCGCCGAGGCCGGCAGAACGGAAGCGGGCGGCGCGGAGGCCGGCGGCGCGGAGGTCGACGGCGTGTAGGCCGGCGGCGCGGAGGTCGACGGCGTGTAGGCCGGCGGCGCGGAGACGGACGGCGCGGAGAACGGCGGGGCGGACGTGGGCGGCACCGCCTGGGTCGGCTCCGCGAACGGCGCACCCGGGACCCCCGGAGCGCCGGACACCGGCGGCTGCCCCCAGCCGGGCGGCGGAGGCGCCGGCACGGCCGGGTACTGCCCGTAGGGCGAGGCCTGCGGGTTGAACGGCTGGGTCGCCACCGGCTGCCCGTAGGTCTGCGCGGCGGGCGGCGGAACGGCCCCCGGCTGGTACGGCGCGGCGGGCGGCGGGGTCTGGCCGTACTGCGGGGCGCCGTACTGCGGCTGACCGAACGGCGGCTGGCCGTAGGGCTGCCCGTAGACACCGGGGGCCGGCTTCGGCTTCGGCACGTTGAACAGACCGAGCCAGATCTGGACCACCGCGTACGCCGGGACGGCCAGCAGCGCCAGCCAGGCGGCCCGGGCCAGCAGGGCGGTGAACGCCACCCCCGCGTCCATCGCGGCGATCTTGCTCACCCCGAAGAAGACGTCGAAGATCACTCCGAAGAGGGCGGCGACCCCGTACTCGACGAGCGCGATCAGGGTGATCAGCTTGGCCTTCGAGTGGACCGGCTGGACGCCGAGCGCGAGCAGCACGGCCGCGATCGGGAAGAGGATCGTCTCCAGGCCGACGATGCCGCCGGAACTCCACGGCAGCCCGCCGATGAAGTCGCTGCGGAACCCGTTGATGATGTCCACCAGTAGGAAGACGGCCACAGCGCCGACGAGGGCGTAGGTGGCCAGGTCGCGCAGAGGGCGCAGGAACTGCCCGACAGGCTTCTCGGCGGCCGGATCCGGCTGCGGTGGTGTGGTCACGTCTACTCCCGGTGCGGTGATCGAGGTCGGCCCAGAGTAAACCGAGACCCGGCAACCCGTGGGACGACGCCGGTGCGCGAGGATGAGGGAATGCGGATCGTGGTCCTGACCGGGGGCATCGGCGGTGCCCGTTTCCTCCTCGGTGTGCGCGCACATGCCCGTGACATCGGCGCCGATGTCACGGCGATCGTCAATGTCGGAGACGACGTGCGGATGCACGGCCTCCAGATCTGTCCCGACCTGGACAGCGTCATGTACACACTGGGCGGCGCCGCCGACCCGGAACGTGGCTGGGGCCGGGTCGGGGAGAGCTGGGTGGTCAAGGAGGAGCTGGCGAAGTACGGCGTGGAACCGTCCTGGTTCGGCCTGGGCGACAAGGACACCGCCACCCATCTGGTACGCACCACGATGCTGAACGCCGGCTACCCGCTCTCCGCGGTCACCGCGGCCCTCTGCGAGCGCTGGCAGCCCGGCATCGAGATGATCCCGGCCTCCGACGACCGCCTGGAGACGCACGTCGTCGTGGACGTCGACGGCGAGCGCAAGGCGATCCACTTCCAGGAGTGGTGGGTGCGTCACCGCGGCGAGGTACCCACGCACCGTTTCGTCTTCCGCGGCGCCGAGTCGGCGAAACCGGCCGCCGGGGTCCTGGAGGCGATCGCCGGCGCCGACGTCGTCCTGGTCGCCCCGAGCAACCCGGTGGTCAGCATCGCGCCGATCCTGGCCGTGCCCGCCCTGAAGGACGCCGTGTCGAACGGCCCGGCCCCGGTCGTCGGCATCTCCCCGATCATCGGCGGCGCCCCGGTCCGCGGCATGGCCGACAAGTGCCTGGCCACTCTCGACGTCGAGGTGAGCGCGGCCGGCGTCGGCCGGATGTACGGCCCCCGCGCCGAGGGCGGTCTGCTCGACGGCTGGCTCGTCGACACCTCCGACGCGGCGGCCCAGGTCCCCGGCGTGCGGACCCGCGCCGTCCCGCTGTGGATGAAGGACGAGACGCTCACCGCCCGGATGGTCGCCGACGCCCTGGAGCTGGCCCGATGACCGACCGGCTGGAGGTCCTCCCGATCCACGGGATCGGCGAGGTCACGGCCGGCGACGATCTGGCCGAGATGATCACATCGGCCGCGCCCTGGCTCGCCGACGGCGACATCCTCGTGGTGACCAGCAAGATCGTGTCGAAGGCGGAGGGCCGCCTGGTCGAGGTGCCGGCCGACGGCCCGGAACGCGAGGAGGCCCGGCAGCACGCGCTGGCCGGCGAGACCGCCCGGGTGGTGGCCCGCCGCGGCCCCACCACGATCGTGCAGACCCACCACGGTTTCGTGATGGCCGCCGCCGGCATCGACGCCTCCAACGTCGACAAGACTCACCTGGTCCTGCTGCCCGAGGACCCCGACGCCTCGGCCCGCGAGCTGCGCGCCGGTCTGCGCGACCGCGGCCTGGACGTCGCGGTGATCATCTCCGACACGATGGGCCGGGCCTGGCGCAACGGCCTGACCGACGTGGCCCTCGGCGCCGCCGGCATCGAAGCCCTGCTCGACCACCGCGGCAAGCTGGACCCGTACGGCAACGAGCTGAGCCTGACGCAGATGGCCGTGGTCGACGAGCTGGCCGCCGCCGCCGAACTGGTCAAGGGCAAGACCGGCCGGGTCCCGGTCGCGGTGGTCCGCGGCTATCCCGCCCTGATCACCGGCGACGGCCCCGGCGTGTCGGTCCTGATCCGCGACGCCGCCAGCGACATGTTCGGCCTGGGCACGGCCGAGGCCCGCGCCGAGGGCCTGCGTGCCGCCGCCACTCTCCCCGAACCTCCCCACACCGGCGGCCGCTCCCGGGGGGAGACGCCCCTGGACGGCGCTCCGCCTGCCGGTCCCCTCGCGGTCGATCCGGCCGCTGCGGCTCGCGCGCTCCGCACGCTCGGCGATCTGCTCACGTCGAGCGTCCTCCTGGCCGACGGGATCCGTCTGACTCCCACCGGTGACGGCCCCGCCGCCCTGATCCGCACCGGCGCCGAAGCCCACCGGCTGCGCGCCGCCCTCGCCGCCGAGGGTGTCCGCACCGAAGCCGTGATCGACGACGAGGGCGTCACCCTGATCTACATCGATGGAGCCCCGGAATGACCGCCCTCTACGAGAACACCGTCGACGTCCTCTCCACCTGGACCGCCACGTCCGACGACGCCGAACTCGCCCGCAAACGCACCCTGGACCTGCTCGCCGACGGCCCCGCCGCGATGACGCGCGCCCACCGTATCGGCCACGTCACCGCCAGCGCCCTGATCGTCGACGACACCGAGCGGATCCTGCTCTGCCTGCACGGCCGCCTCAACCTGTGGATGCAGCTCGGCGGCCACTGCGAGCCCGGCGACGAGACCCTGGCCGCCGCCGCCCTCCGCGAGGCCACCGAGGAGTCCGGCATCCCGGGCCTGATCCTCGACCCCACCCCGATCGACATCGACATCCACGACGTCCGGTGCGGCGCACACGACGGCGCGCCCGCCGAACCCTCGACCCACTACGACGTCCGTTTCATGCTGCGCGCGCCGAAGGGCAGCGTCGAGCAGATCAGCGACGAGTCCTCCGCCCTGGCCTGGTTCCACCCCGGCGATCTGCCGACGCCGCTGGCCTCCGGCACCGTCCAGCAGATCGCACCGGCCCTGTCCCGCCTGCCGTAACCCGCCCCACGAACCGCGACCGGGCCCTCGCGGAGGACCCCGGCCAGGTGTGTGGTTCGGCCGCCATGTGCAGCCGGACCACACACGCGGCCGGGAAACGCCTAGATGTAGCCGTGCTGCCCGAGCTCCTTGAGATGGTCGACGAGCTGCTTGACCTCCTGCGCCCGCTCCCGGGGGCAGACGAGCACGGCGTCCGGCGTGTCGACGATGACCAGGTCCCGGACCCCCATCGCGGCCACCAGACGCCCGGACGAGGGCACCACGACCAGCGACTCCGTGTCCCGCAGCAGAACGGTGTGCTTCTCCGACGACCCCTGGTGCCCGACCACCACGTTCCCCGCCTGGTCGGCGGTGAGAACCTCACCGAGCGTGTGGAAGTCACCGACGTCGTTCCAGCCGAAGTCGCCGGGAACCGTCCCGACCCGGCCGACCGCCGCCGCCCCCTCCATGACCGCGTAGTCCACCGAGATCTTCGGCAGCGTCGGCCACACGTCGCCCATGACCTCTTCCTGCTCGGCGGTGCCCCAGACCGCCGCGATCCGGCTGATCCCCGCCGCCAGCTGCGGCTGCTGCCGGTGCAGCTCGGCCAGGAAGGCGTCGACCCGCCAGACGAACATGCCCGCGTTCCACAGGTAGCCACCGGACTTCACGTAGCCCTCGGCCACCTCGTACGTCGGCTTCTCCTTGAACTCCTCGACGGTCAGCTGCGGCCCGTCCCCGATCGCGCCACCGCACTGCAGGTAGCCGTACCCCGTCTCGGGCCTGGTCGGGGTGATGCCGAGAGTCATCAGCAGACCCTGCCGCGCGCCCTCCATCGCCTGGCGGATGACGCCGGTGAACGCCTCCTTGTCGGCGATCAGGTGATCGGAGGCGAACGAGCCCATGATCGCCTCCGGGTCGCGGCGGGCGATGACGGCGGCCGCCAGGGCGATGGCCGCGCACGAGTCCCGCGGCGACGGCTCGACCAGAACGTTCTCGTCGGGCACTGCGGAGAGTTGCCGCGAGACGGCCGCGGCGTGCGCCACTCCGGTCACCACGAACACCCGGTCGGGTGACGTCAGAGTGTCCAACCGGTCGACCGTGGCCTGCAACAGCGACGCCTCGGTACCGGTCAGAGGGTGCAGGAACTTGGGATGACCGGCGCGTGACAGGGGCCAGAGACGGGTTCCGGTGCCGCCGGCCAGAACCACTCCGTACAACACAGCCTGTTCGTCGCTCATGCGCGGAGAGTTTAGTTGATGATCAAGCAGCAACCCGATTCCACGTGGTTACATGTACCTCCGCACTGGACTCCCAGGTGAACTCTTTCGCCCGGTCGAAGCCCGCCTTGGCGAGGGTCCGGCGGCGGTCCTCGGCGTGCAGCAGGTCGGCGAGATCGACGGCGATCCGGTCCGGCGCCTCGGTCGTGTAGGCGACCGCGTCCCCGCCGACCTCGGGCAGCGACAGCCGGGGCGTGGTGAGCACCGGCGTGCCGCAGGCCATCGCCTCCAGGATCGGCAGGCCGAAACCCTCGCCGAACGACGGGTAGCAGGCGACCAGGGCGCCGCCGAGGAAGCCGGGGAGATCCGCGTACCGCAGATAGCCGGGGCGCAGCAGCCGCAGGTGGGCCGGGACCTCGGCCACCGCACGGTCGATGTCGTCGTCGTGCCCCTGACCACCGGCGATCACCAGAGCCGGCGGGTGCGGCCAGTCGGCCACCGCGCGGGCCCAGCCGCGGATCAGGTTCGGCACGTTCTTACGGGGCTCCTTGGCGCCGAGGAACGCGACGTAGCCGGAGTCGCCCAGACCGAGCCGGGCCCGGACCCGGGCCTTCTCCTCCTCGGTGGGCGCGTGGAACGCCACCTGGTCGACACCGTGGTAGGCCACGTCGATCCGGGTCGGATCGGCGTCCAGCAGGCGGATCAACTCGTCCCGGGTGGCCTTGCTGGGCACGATCACCCGGGCGGCGCGCCGCAGCGACGTCTTGATCGCGCTGCGGAAGAAGGTGCGCTTGGTGTTCTCGTAATGCTCCGGCTCGGTGAAGAAGGTGGCATCGTGCACCGTGACGGTGACCGAACAGCCGGCCCGCAACGGGCATGTGTAGAACGGCGAGTGCAGCACGTCCGCGCCGACCTGCTGGGCGAGCAGCGGCAGGCCGGTCTGCTCCCAGGCGAGGCGGGCCGGCCGGTGCACGATCGCCGCCGGGCCGGGGATCACCTCGGCGCTGGGCAGGATGCGGCGGTAACGCTCCGCATCCGCGCGCTGGGACACGACAGCGAGATCGACACGCTCGGGGCTCATTTGCCCCAGCGCGCCGAGAAGCCCGTCGACATATCTGCCGACCCCGCCACGGTCGGCGGGGACACTGGTTGCGTCGACGAGCACTCGCGGGGGGCGACCGGGGGTCACGAGGCATCTCCTTGGCGTCTCTGACGTACCGATGCGGCAATGGGACTACCGACGATTCGAGGGTACGCCCGGAAGGCTTCAGACAGGTGTCCACGACACTGCCGATCGTCGCGGCCCTTACGCGCCAACTACTGTGCGTGATGCGCCTACGCTGGGGAGCGATGAAGACGACGATTCCCCAGGTTTTCGCCGAGGCGGTCCGCCGCGACCCGGCCGCACCCCTGTTGACCTGGTATGACGACGCCACCGGCGACCGCACCGAGCTGTCCGGGATCACCCTGGACAACTGGGTGTCGAAGACCGCGAACCTGCTTGTCGACGGCGTCGGCCTGGGCCACGGCGACACGGTTGCGCTGCTGCTGCCGCCGCACTGGCAGACCGCTGCGCTGCTGCTCGGCGTGTCGGCCGCCGGCCTGGCCGCCGACCTGGGCGGTGACCCGCAGCCGGTGGAGGCGCTCTTCACCAGCCTGGACCGGCTCACGTCCGCGGCCGGCTGGTCCACCCTCGACCGGTACGCGACCGGCCTGCTCCCGCTGGCCATGCCGCTGCGCACCCCGCCGGAGGGCTACATCGACTATGTCCTCGAGGTCCGCAACCACGGCGACCACTTCCGGGGCGCGCCGGTCGACCCGGCCGACCGCGCCCTGGCCGGCCCGATCGAGCTGAGCCACCAGGACGCCGTCGCCGAGGCCGCCGACCGTGCCGCTCAGCTGGGCATCACCGCCGGCGCCCGGGTGCTGATCGACACCGCCGGTTACCCGGACGCCACCGACTGGCTGCTGGCGCCGCTCGTCGCCGGGGCCAGCATCGTCCTCTGCGCCAACCTGGACCCGTCGAAGACCGAGGCCCGCGCCGCCACCGAGAAGGTCACGCTGACGCTGGTCTGACCCGCTGCTGCCGGAGCTCGGCGAAGGCGGTCAGGGATTCGGGGTTGGCGAGGGCTCCCTCGGCGGCGGCCGACTCGACCGGGGTGCCGGTGAGGATACGTTTCACGGGCACCTCCAGTTTCTTGCCGGAGAGGGTGCGCGGGATGGCCCGTACCTGATGGGCGGCATCGGGCACGTGCCGGGGCGAGAGGGAGGCGCGCAACTCCCGGGCGAGGCGGGCGCGGAGCGCGTCGTCGAGTTCCACCCCGTCGGCCAGGACGAGGAAGAGCAGCAGCTCGCCGTTCGGGTCGCCGGGGGTGTCCAGGTGCACGACCAGGGAGTCGGCGACCTCGGGCAGGCTCTCGACCACCGAGTAGAACTCGGCGGTGCCGAGCCGGACGCCGCCCCGGTTGAGGGTGGCGTCCGAGCGGCCGGTGATGACGCAGCCGCCGTCCGGCTCGATGGTGATCCAGTCGCCGTGCCGCCAGACGCCCGGGAAGACGTCGAAGTACGCCTCCCGGAACCGGCTGCCGTCGGGGTCGTTCCAGAACCCGACCGGCATGCTCGGCATCGGGGCGGTGATGACCAGCTCGCCGAGTTCCCCGGTGACCGGTTTGCCGGCGCCGTCGTACGCCTCGACCCGCGCGCCGAGGATCCGGCTGGTGATGATCCCGGCCCGGACCGGCAACAGCGGCACACCGCCGACGAAACCGGTGCAGACGTCGGTGCCGCCGGACAGCGACACCAGCCGGACATCGGCGCCGACCGCCTGATAGACCCAGGCCCAGCCCTCCGGCGGCAGTGGCGCGCCGGTCGAGCCGACGCCCTTCAGTCCCGCGCACCGGGAGAGCGGGGTCAGCCCGGCTTTGCGGCAGGCCAGCAGGAACGGCGCGGACGTGCCGAAATAGGTGATCCCGGCGGTGTCGACCAGGTCCCACAGCGCGTCCAGCGACGGCCAGCCGGGATTGCCGTCGAAGAGCACGATCGCCGCGCCGACGGCCGGCCCGCTGGCCAGGTAGTTCCACATCATCCAGCCGGTGGTGGTGAACCAGAGGAACCGGTCGCCGGTACCGAGATCGTGGTGCAGCGCCAGGATCTTGAGGTGTTCCAGCAGGATGCCGCCGTGCCCGTGAACGATCGGCTTGGGCAGGCCGGTGGTGCCGGAGCTGTAGAGGACGTAGAGCGGATGGTCGAACGGCACCGCCGCGAACTCCATCGGCTCGTCCGAGGAGCCGGCGAGGGTGTCCCAGTCACCACCGCCGTGCAGGTAACCGATGGTGATCACGTGCTCGATCGACGGGATGGCCGCCCGAATCGCGGCGATCTCGGCACGCCTGTCGACGTCCTTGTCGCCGTACCGGTAACCGTCGGTGGCGACCAGCACCTTCGGCTCGATCTGGCTCCAGCGGTCGATGACGCTGCGGGCGCCGAACTCCGGCGCACACGACGAGAAGACCGCGCCGAGGCTGGCGGTGGCCAACATCAGCACGTAGGTCTCCGGGATGTTCGGCGCGTAGGCGGCCACCCGGTCACCGGCGGTCACCCCGCGGGCTTTCAGCCCGGCACGGACCCGGCGGACGTCGTCACGCAGCTGACGGGCGGTCAGGGTGACAGGCTCACGCGTCTGCGAGTACGCCAGAACGACCGGATCCTCGTCGGCGAAGCCGGGCAGGCGCAGCACGTTCTCGGCGTAGTTGAGCGTGGCTCCGGGGAACCAGCGCGCCCCCGGCATCTCGGCGCCGTCCAGCACGGCGGTGGCCGGCTCGTGCCCGATCACCTGGAAGTAGTCCCAGATCGACTGCCAGAAGGCGGACAGGTCGGTGACGGACCACTCCCACAGCGACGCGTAGTCGGCGAACGGGAGCCCGCGCTCGGACTCCAGCCACGCCAGATAGTGCCCGATCCGGGAGGTGTCCCGGATGTCCACCGGCGGCTCCCACAGCACTGTGCCGGCCGTCACCACTCCTGTCGTCATCCCCACACCTTAACGCTCGATCAGCCGACTGATCGGTGCTCCGCGCGGGCCTTCTGGATGGCCGCGCGACGGGCCAGGCGGTGGTCCCGGCGGATCATCGCCTCGGTGAAACGGCGCTTGTCCTCGTCGTTCTCGGGCAGCACCGGCGGCACCCGCCGCGGGTTGCCGGCCACGTCCACCGCCACGAACACCAGATAGGCGGTGGCCACCGGGGTCGGCGCCGGCCCGACCGTGTCCCAGCGCTCGGCGGCCAGCCGCACCCCGATCTCCATCGAGCTGGCGCCGGTCCAGTTGACCTGCGCGTACGCGTGCACGAGGTCGCCCACCCGGACCGGTTCGAGGAAGACGATCTCGTCGATCGCCGCGGTCACGGCGGTACCGCCGCTGTGCCGGGCCGCGGCCGCGCCGGCCACGTCATCGACGAACTTCATCAGTACGCCGCCGTGCACGGTCCCGTACAGGTTCACGTCGACCGCCGTCATGATGCGGCTCAAGGTGACCCGGGACAGCGCGGTCGGCCGGCCGGGGTGCTGTTCTTCCATGCCCGGTACGGTAGTTCTTGCTCGTGGCCGGTACCGTGCCGGATCATGCGCCACCTCAGGTCGATCTTCTACGCACTTGTGCTCGGCCCCTCCATCTGGGTGCTCGCCGGGGTCGGTTTCACCAACGACCTGAGCAGCCGTGGCCGGGAGTTCTTCTCCGCCGAGTCGATCAGCGGACTGCTGCTCCTGATCTTCGCGGGCATCCTCTACGCGATCCTCACCTTCGCCCCGGTCTCACCGGCCGGCCCGGTCCTGACCGGCGCCGCGTTCCTCGGCGTGACGATCTGGGCCTTCAACTCCCCGGAGGCGTACGCGTCGCTGTGGGCGCCGGAGGTCGCCAAGGACGGCTTCGACCTGAGCCGCCCCGGGTACGGTCTGGCCGGTCTGCTGGCGATCCCGCTGCTCGGCACGGCGCTGAGCGCCCGCCGCTGGGCCCGCTACGAGCCGCCGGTGCTGCCGATCATCGGTGAGATCGGCCGGTTCCGCGGCGCGGCGAAGGTGGCCGGCACCCCGGTCGCCGCCGAGCAGACCACGGTGATCCGCCCGGCGACCACACCCCCGGCCGTCGTCCCGCCGTCCGCCGATCCCACCGTCGCCCTGCCGAGCATCAACCGCCCGGCCACGGTGACCCCGCCGCCCGCGAAACCCGCGACCGCTCCCCCGGCCCAGCCGACCGCGCCCGCCCCGGCGGAACCCACGGTCGCGCTCGACATGGGCGCTGCGAAACCGCCCTCTGACGAGCCCGTCACGAGGCCGGTGGAGCAGGTGGAACGGGACGCGGAGACCGTTCAGCTGGATCGGCCGACGGACGACCGTACCCCGGCGAGGGCGCCCGACCCCGACGCGACCGCTCTGATCCCGGCCCAGCGCCAGCCACCGGCCATCGAATCCTGAGAACGACGGAAGACCGGGCGGCCGCCCGGTCTTCCGTCGGTGAAGTGCCCACTCAGACCGCTTCCGCCCGGCGGGCGACGAGGGCGGCCAGCGCCGCGCCGGCGCACAGCACGCCGCACATCAGCCAGACCGCGACGTACGCGCCCTCGGTCGGGGTGTCCCCGCCGGCCTGCACCAGCGCCGCGAGGATCGCCGCGACCACCGCTCCGGCGACCGCGCCGCCGAGCGTCTTGACGTTGTTGTAGAGCGCGGTGGTGATGCCGGTCCGGGACGGTTCGGCGGTCTCCGCGATCACCGTCGGCATGGCGCCGAGCGCGACACCGGCGGCCAGCCCGACCGGCACCTTGAACAGCAGCAGCTGCCACAGCTGGTCGTGGAACAGCGCCATCGCCACGAACGTCACGCCGATCACCGCGAACGCCGTGACCAGGGTCGGCCGGTACCCGAACCGACTCGCGATCACCGCGGTCAGGCTCGACCCGATCACCGCCCCGACCGCCGCCGGGAGGGCGACCAGGGAAATCTGCAGGGCGGTGAAGCCGAAGCCGTACCCGGTGGCGGCACGGTCGGCGGCCAGGAACGTCGAGTCCGGCGCCTGGCTGCCGAAGTAGACGATGCCGAAGACGAACGAGCAGAAGAAGAACGGCGCGACCTCACGGCCGGTCAGCGCCCGCAGGTCGACGAGCGGCTCGGCGGTGCGCAGTTCCAGCAGCACCCACCCGGCCAGCCCGAGGGCGCCGGCGGCGAGCAGCCCGGCACCGAGCGCCGTCGACGTGCTGATCAGCGAGATCCCGGCGAGCAGGGCGACCATCGATACGCTGAGCACCAGGACGCCTGGCACGTCCAGCTTTCCGGTGGCGAGGTTCTCGCTCTCGGGTACGGCCACGAACGACACCGGCACGCAGAGCACCGCGAGCACCGCCGGGATCAGCAGGGTGAGCCGGGCGTCGCCGATCATCGAGTGCAGGCCCGCCGTGATCACCGCGCCGAGCAGGGTGCCGAGGGCGAGCGCGCCGACCAGCCGGGCGATCGCGCGCCGGGCCAGTTCGGCCGGGAGCCGGTCCCGGACCAGGGCGATCTCCAGCGGCAGCAGCGCGGCGAGCGGGCCGAGCAGGGCCCGGCCGAGCAGCAGCACCATCAGGTTCGGCGCGAGCGCCACGAGCAGGCCGCCGATCGCGACGCAGATCAGGGCGACCCGCAGCATCCGGCGGTGCCCGTAGAGATCGCCGAGCCGGCCGAACGCGGGCACGGACACCGCGGCGGCGAGCAACTGCACCGAGATGACCCAGTTCAGGTCGGCGTCCGAGATGTTCATCTCGGCGCCCAGGTCGGGCAGCAGCGGAGCCACCCCGCCCTGGATGAACCCGCTGGTGACCTCGAAGAGCACGAGCAGGCCGACGACCGCCGACACCCTGCTCCGGTCCAGGACGGCGGTCATGCGCCGGCCTCCTTCTTCAGGCGGTTCGCGGCCAGCTCCAGACGGTTCGCGGCCAGCGACGCGAGAAGGACGGCCGCCTCGGGGACGGCCCGGTCGTCGAAGACAGCCTGCGGCGCGTGGTTCATCGGGGCGGTCGACGGGTCGGTGCCGGGCGGCACGGCGCCGAGCATCAGGTACGCGCCGGGCACCTCGTCGAGCACGAAGGAGAAGTCCTCCGAACCGGCCATCGGGCGCGGCGCGACGAACACCCGCTGCTCGCCGAACGACTCCCGCGCGGTCCGCAACGCGAAGTCGGCCTCGGTCGCGTCGTTCGTGGTGACCGGATAGTTCTCCTGGTAGTCGATCTCGACCCGGACCCCGTGCGCGTCCGCGATCCCGCGCAGCGCCCGCTCGATGCCGCCCCGGATCGCCCGGTGCGTCGCGGCCGAGAAGCTGCGGACGGTGATCTGCAGGGTGCCGCTCTCCGGGATGACGTTCGCGGCGGACCCGGCGTGGATCGAGCCGACCGTGACGACGGCCGGGTCGAAGGCGTCGATGGTGCGGGTGACCACGCTCTGCAACGCGGTGACCATCTCGCAGAGCGCCGGAACCGGGTCGACGGCCAGGTGCGGCGAGGAGCCGTGACCGCCGTGGCCGGTGACGGTCACGGTGACCGTGTCGGAGGCGGCGAGCACGGTGCCGGCCCTGGTGGCGGTCAGGCCGAGCGGCAGGGTGGTGGCGGCGACGTGGACGGCGTACGCGGCGACCACCCGGGGCCCGGCCGCGTCCAGCACGCCCTCGTCGATCATCAGCTTGGCGCCGCCCTGGCCCTCCTCACCGGGCTGGAACATGAACACCACATCCCCGGCCAGCTCCTCGCGCCGACCGGCCAGCAGGTGCGCCGCGCCGACCAGGCCGGCCGTGTGGATGTCGTGGCCGCAGGCGTGCATCCGGCCGGGCAGCTCGGAGGCGTACGGAATCCCGCTCTCCTCCTGCACCGGCAGCGCGTCCATGTCCCCGCGCAGCAACACCGCCGGGCCGGGCCGCCCACCCCGCAGAACCGCGGTCACCGAGGTCAGCGCCGTGCCCGTGGTGATCTCCAGCGGCAGCCCGGCGAGCGCGGCGAGGACCTTGGCCTGGGTGTTCGGCAGGTCCAGGCCGAGCTCGGGTGCGCGGTGCAGCGCGTGGCGCAGGCTGATCAGTCGGTCCGCCAGGGGAAGGGCGTCAAGCGAGGAGAACATGGCGGTATGGTCGGCAGAATGATCGCTGTCGGCGCTGGATTGCAGAGATCCGCCGATGACGGCCGCTGACACGCCGGAAACGCTCACCCTGGATGAGCTCGACTATCAGTTGATCACCGCGCTTCAGCTGGCGCCGCGCGCCGACTGGCAGCGGATCGGAGCGGCCCTCGGAGTGGACGGGTCGACAGCCGCCCGCCGATGGAACCGGCTCTACCGGTCCGGGCACGCCTGGATCAGCTGCCTGCCCGCCCAGATGGCGATCGCCACGGTGGTCTTCGCGATCATCGAGGTGGACTGTGTCGCCGGGCGGCTGCCCGAGGTCGCCGCCACCCTCGCCGACGATGTGCACGTGGTGACCCTGGAACACGTCACCGGCGCCCGTGATCTGCTGGTCCAGGCCGCCTTCGCCGACCACGTGCAGCTCGGCCGTTACCTCAGTCTGCGGCTCGGCATGCTGCCGGGCGTCGCCGCGTCGCGCACCCAGATCGCGGTCACCGTGCACACCGAGGGCAGCCGGTGGCGGCTGGACCGGCTCAGCGAACCGGCCCGGCGGCTGCTCGCCGGGCGGCCGCAGCAGCCGTGGTCCGGCCGCGCGTTCACCGCCGAGGACCTGGCGCTCTATCAGGCGCTCAGTCCCGACCCCCGGCAGAGCGCCGTCCGGATCGGGCAGCGGACCGGGCTCAGCCCGACGACGGTCCGGCGGCGGCTGGACCGAATGGACGCGGAACGGTCGATCGTCTACCGCTGCGAGGTGGCGCGGTACGTCTCCGGCTATCCGATCTCGGTGTCACTGTGGTGCACACTGCCGCCCGCGGAGACCGGGCGGACGGTCAGCAAGCTGAACGGGATGCGCGAGACCCGGTTCTGCGCCACCCTGTCCGGCACGGCGAACCTGCTGGTCATCGTCTGGCTGCGGTCGGTGCACGAGCTCGCGGCGTTCGAGGCCCGGCTCGGCGTGCAGGCGCCGGAGCTGACCATCATCGACCGGGCGGTGGCGCTGTGGGTGCTGAAACTGGGCGGCCATCTGCTGGATCCGCTCGGGCGGAACCTGCGGGCCGTACCCCTGGGCTTCTGGTCCGACCCGGTGTCGGACGCCGCCGAGGGCGAACTGCTGGCCCGGCTCAGACGGGCTGAGTGATCTGCTTCCGCTCGGTCCGCTCGCGGCGCCATCGCACCACCAGCCCGTAGAGGAACATCGCCGCGAGCACCCCGGGACCGCAGTGCACGGCCAGCACCCCGAGCAGGCTCGGACCGCCCCAGTCGCCCGCGTAGGTGGACGAATCGGTCACGTCGATGAGGAACGGCTCGGCGACCGCCCGCACGATGAAATACCCCGCGACGATCACGCTGAGGACTCTGAACAGCAGTTTCATACTTTCGACGGTAGGGAGGCCCGGCCGGAGTCGCATCGGGAGGAACCCCGAGACGGCCCCCGGCTTTAGGATCGCGGCATGTCGGTCAGCAATCCGCGATTTCGGCTGGCCATGGCCGGGGCCGGGCTGGGCTTCGTGGCCGTCGCCCTGGCGATCCGCGCGGTGGCCCCGATCGGCGGCCGGCTGGAGCAGTCCTCGGCGACCGCCCTCTACGCCTCGATGATCTGGGCGGGGGTTCTGGTCCTGTGGCCGCGGCTCTCCCCGGTCGCCGCCGGAGCGGCGGCTCTGGCCTGGTGCTGGGGCGCCGAACTGTTCCAGCTGACCGGCGTGCCGGCGGCGTTGTCCGAGCACAGCGCGCTGGTCCGGCTGGCGCTCGGCACGAGTTTCGACCCGGTCGATCTGCTCTGGTATCCGGCCGGTGTCGTCCCCCTGGTTGCCGTCCATCTACTGCTGCGGAAGCGGCTGGTTAAATCGAAGATCAGCTATTGACCTGATCAATCCGGCGGCGCGAGGCTGAGCGCGGTTGTCACCGCTAGGCAAGGAGCCCGCGCATGGCCCGCAGAACCCGCCGCACCGCCGTCGTCGCCGGAGCCGCCCTCGCCATGGTCGTCGCCGCCGCGACCCCGGCACTGGCCGCACCACCCACCGAACTACCCGGCAACGCCGAGGCGATCGAGACGAAATGGCAGCCGGCGTACGACTACGACACCGACGGCTGCTATCCCACCCCGGCCATCGGGCCGACCGGCGTCGTCAACGGCGGCCTCAACCCGACCGGAGCACTCAACGGCAACTGCCGCGACAACTCCGATCTGGACAACACCAACGGGTACGCCCGGTACAAGTGCAACAACGGGTGGTGCGCCATCGCGTACGGCCTCTACTTCGAGAAGGACCAGGCACTCCCCGGCACCCCCATCGGCGGCCACCGCCACGACTGGGAACACGTCGTCGTCTGGGTGCAGAACGACGTCGCCAAGTACGTCGCCACCTCGGCGCACGGCGACTTCGACATCCACCCCGCGAGCAGCGTCCGGTGGACCGGCACCCACCCGAAGATCGTCTACCACAAGGACGGCGCCGGCACCCACGCGTTCCGGCTCGCCGGCACCGGGGACGAGCCGCCGGAGAACGGGCACGGCACCTGGCAGTACCCGTCCCTGGTCGGCTGGAACGGCTTCCCGTCCACCGCCATCCGCAACACGCTGAGCGGCTACAACTTCGGCAGCGCGAACTTCGGCCTGAAGGACGGGAGCTTCACCGGCCTGCTCACCGAGGCGAAACCGGCCGGCATCACCTTCACCCCCTGACGACCCTTCCCGGGTGGGGACTCCGGCCGCGTACGGCGCCCGGGGTCCCCGCACTCGAATGACGGATGCGGGCCGCCGACGGCCATCGGGGCAGAAAGGGTGCCCGGACGGGCCGGAAGGGCGCGGACGGCGGCACGACGGCGACCGAACCGGTTAGCGTCGGACCGACTGACGACGCCGCGTGAGGAAGAGGCGCAGATGGGCAGCCAGCGGTCGGCCGACAGGTCCGCGGAGACCGGGCGGACGGTTACACCCGCCGCGCCGGCACCGCGGACGGCTTCGGGCGGACGCGGCCTCCCGGCGCTGCAGCGACTGGCCGGCAACCGGGCCGTCGGCGAAATGCTCGCGGCCCGCAGCCACGACACCGGATGCGGCGACGGCTGCGGGCACGGCGGTGCTACGGAGAACGCGACGAACCTGGTGGACACGGCGCTGCGGGGTACCGGACGGCCGCTGGACACGCCGTTCCAGCGGGAGATGGAGTCGGCGTTCCAGTCCGATCTGTCCGGTGTCCGGGAGTTCCGCGGGGCAGCCGCCGAGCGGGCCGCCGCGGCGGTCGACGCCAAGGCCTTCACCATCGGCGACTCCATCGTGTACGGAGCCGGCGGGCAGAGCCGGGAGACACGGATCCACGAGCTCACCCACGTGGTGAAGCCGATCACCACGGTGGGTTCGGCGATCGGCGGGGTGGACGTGACCGATCCGGACGGCAGCGGCGAGCGGGAAGCCGAGGCGAACGCCCGGCGCATCGCCGCGGGCGGGTCCAGCATGGTCACCGGCGGCGAGAAATAGGATCTGCGCCACAACGCGACGCTGTGAACTAGGCGACAATGGGACCGCTCCCAAAGCCCCTGTGGATCACCCGGACGATCATCCATCGGCCCTGCTGAGGGCCCGGAAAGACCAGATCCGGGCGACTTTCCCAAGATCATGCGTAATAGAAAGTTTCCCATACGAGATCTCCCGTTCTCGCCCGGTAGTCGTTGATACTCGTCCGGGTCGGCCACGATGACCGTCCACGAAGGCCCCCACTCCTTGCCCGGACGGCCGACCACGACCCGATGCCCACGGGAGAGATCATGACGCTGCACTGGTACTGCTTCGGCGGTTTCCGGATCGAGGAGGACGACGGACGGGGCCGGGATCTCGGCGCCATCCGCCCACGCAGCCGCACCCTCCTGCGTTACCTGGCCGCCGCCGCGGGTCGCCCGGTGCACCGCGAACAGATCATCGACGCGCTCTGGCCGGAGATGACCGGCCCCGCGGCGCTCAACAACTTCCAGGTGGCGGTCTCCACCCTGCGCACCTTCCTGGAGCCCGGCGTGGCCCGCGGGGCGTCCCGGCACATCGTCCGGGACGGGGCGACCTACCGGCTGGAGACCGAGACGGCCGACCTGGACGTGGCGGCGTTCGCCGCGGCGTACCGGGCCGGCCGGCAGGCCGCCACGACCGACCCGGCCGAAGCGATCCGGCAGTTCCGGGCCGCGCTGCAACTGCACGCCGACGACCTGCTCCCCGAGGACGGGCCCGCCGACTGGGCCGTCGCCGCCCGCGAACGGTACCGGGCACAGGCCGCCGAAGCCGCCGGCATGCTCGCCGACCTCGAACTCGGCGCCGGCCGGCCGGTCGCCGCGGCCCGGGCGGCCCGGCGCGCCCTCGACCTCGACCAGCACCACGACGCCGGCTGGCGACTGCTCATCGCGGCCCAGGTGCGGGCCGGCGACCAGGCCGCGGCAGCCCGGACCCGCCGCCAGTACGAGAGTGTCCTGCACACCCTCGGCGTCTCACCGGACGGCGCGCTCAGGGTCGCCTGAACACCTCGATCTCACCGATCGCCGGAACCCTGCCGCCGCCCAGGCCGTAACCCGACTCGATCGTCAGGCGCATCCTCGCCACGTCACCGACCGCCGTCTCGAAAGTCTGCGGGCCGGCCCGGTCGACCAGGTGAAACCGCTGATCGGTACGCGAACCGTCCCGTGACCACAGCGACAACAGCACATCAGCCGGCCGGCCGTCAGCGGCGTACTTCTGCTGCTGCGGCGACACACCACCGTGGACGATCACGCTGAGCACCCGGATCGGCTTGTCGAAGGCCAGTTCCACCCAGGCGCCGCCGCCCTTCCCGGCCGCCGGCGCCCAGTACCGGTTGCTCAGCCCGTCGCTGACCAGTTGGGCGTCGTGCCCGCGGGCGGCGCTGGAGGCGGTCACCGCCGAGGGGGTGATCAGCTTGGGGGTGGCCGTCCGGTCCCGGATGGTTTCGAGCAGGCCCGGGCCGTACCGCAGACCCGCCCAGGCCAGCAATGCCACCAGGACCAGCACCAGCAGGATCGCCAGCAGGCGGCGCAGCCGACCACGGCCCTTGGGCCAGCGCAGACGGAACCGGCGGCGGGCACGGGTGGCCGGCGGAGCGGCCCGCAGCGACTGACCGCAGCGGCGGCAGAAGGACCGGTCGGCGGGATTGGGGGCCGCACAGTTCGGGCAGGTCACCTCGCCGGAAGTGTCCGGGACGTCGGTGAACTCGCGCAGAACCGGGCGCGGGGCGACCGGACGGCCCGGCTGGACCGCGCCGGGCTGCTCGCCGGAACTCTCCTTCGGCACGACGATGGGTTCAGCGATCGGCCGGAGGGTGGCCTCGGCGACCGGGATGACGAGAGCGGCGGCCCGGCTACGAGCGGACGGCGGCGCCTCCGCAGCCTTCCCGGCCTCTTTCACCGTCTCCGCCACCGCCTCCTTCAGAACCTCCCGCACCGCGTCCTTCGCGACCTCCCGCACCGCATCCTTGGCGGCCGCTTCCCTGACGGTCTCCGCCACCGCCTCCTTCGCAGCTTCCCTCGCCGCACCCTTCGCAGCCGCCTTCACCGCCGCTTCGGTGGCCGCCTCCTTCACGGCCTCCCTCGCCGCCGCTTCGGTGGCCACGTCTTTCACGGCTGCCTTCGCTGCTTCCCTCACCGCCTTCTTGTCGACCGAGATACCCCTTTCGTCCTTCATTGCCGACGCCGCAGCTGGAACCGAAGGAGTGGGAGCGGGCAAGGGTTTGGGAGCAGGCGCAGATGCGGAAGCGGGCGCGGGTGTGGGAGCAGACCCGGGTGCGGGTGCGGGCGTGGACGCCGACGTGGAGGTAGGGGCGGAAGAGGGCGCGGAGGTACGGGCAGGAACTGAGCCGCCGGGCGCAGGCGCAGAAAGCGGAGGCGCGGATGCGGGGGCGGAACCCGAGGGCTCGCGCGCCGAGACCGGAGGCGCGGGCTCGGGGGCGGAAGGTGGAGACGCGGGCGCCGAAGGCGCGGATGTGCGAGCACGAATCGAGGACGCGGGCTCCGGGGCAGGGACCGGAGGTGCGGAGGCGGGGGCTGAAACCGGGGGCGCCGGCGGTGCGGGGGCAGGGGCGGCGACCGGGGGCGGGGGTGCCGGAGTGGGGTCCGGCCAGTCCAGGAAGGCGCCACAGACGCCGCAGAAGGCGTCGCCCCGGGTGACCGGGGATCCACAGTTGTCGCACAGGGTCATGCCGGCACCACCTCGACCCGGCACGGCACGTGGGCCGGCCGGTTTGCCTCGACGAATTCACGGAGTCGTTCGGTGAACGCGGTGGACGGGCCGGTGGCCCGTACCCGTACCAGAAGATCGGGTCGGGGGCTTCCCGGCAGCCGCGAACCCGGTGTCGCGGACCAGGCCGTGCCACCGCTCTCGATGATCTCCGCCTCGACCCCGAACACATCCCGGATCTCCGCCGCCAGACCGGCCGCGGTGCCGCGGACCCGATGGGTGGCGACCGCCGTGCGGACCGCGTTCCGGCGCTGCGCGGCGGGCCGGTCCGGCCCGGCCGTGGCGCCGACCCATCCGCCCAGCCAGTCGACGAAGTCCTCGGGTGCGAGATCCGGTGACAGGTACGCCCACAGACTGTCCAGAGTGGCCTGGACCGGCGCGATCACCTGGTCGAACCCGTCGGTCATCCGTTGCGCCAGATCGTCGGCCGCGTACACCGCGGGCAGTCGCCGCCCCAGCGGATCCGGCGACCGCAGCTCCGGCACCGCGGCTCGCTCGCTCATCGTTCCTCCACCCGGACCTGGTGCTGGTGTGAGAAGACCAGCGCGTGCCGGTCCAGTTCGAGGCGGGTGACCTCGTCGCCGCGCCGGCCGGTGAGCGGGTCGGCCGGGAACATCCGGACCTCCTCCACGACCTCGACGCCGGGCAGCCGTTGCAGCACCCCGAACACCTCGCCGGAGTGCACCGGCCGCCCGAACGGCCAGCCGTGGCCGTCCGGCCCGCCCTGGAGCGGGTCGAGATACCGGTACAGCGCGCCCTCCGCCTGGACCCGCAGCCGTACCGCGGAGACGTCGGGGCGGGGCCGCAACCGGGCGACCACGGTGACGCCCTGGTAGTAGGGCGGTTCGACGACGAGGCGGGCGCCGATCGGGCGGCGGCGGTCGAGGTCGGCGGCGATGGCGGCGAGCATGTCGTCGCCGGGCACCAAATCCTCGAACGGCAGCCGCCCGGCCTCGTCCGGCACGGCGGCCGGGACGACGAGCAGCCGTACCCCGCCGGCGTCGCTGCCGTCCCCGGCGGGCAGGCACCGGACCCGGGCCGCGGCCGGCGCGGCCTGCCGGGCGAGCAGTTCGTAGTCGGCGGCGGTGACCGCCCGGTCCTGGGCCCGCAGTTGCAGCGGGCCGCGGGTGCGGGCCTCGGTCACCGTCTCGCCGTCGACGCCGCCGAGGGCGGGGCCGCGGTTCTCCACCACGCTGATGTACGGGATGGTGCTGCGCAGCACCGACAGCGCCCGCCGGGCCACGTTCCCGTGCCGCCCGCCGCCGGTCCGGTATCGCTGGATGCGTACCCGGGCGCCGACCGTCGGCACCGCCCCGTACTGCCGCAGGGTGCCGTCGGCCTGCCGCACCGCCGGCCCGAAGCCGACCTCGCCGGTGGTCCGGTTCACGGTGACGTGCCTGTCGAACGGCCCGGAGGCGGCGAAGTCGTCCACCTCGGTCCACCGGGTCCAGGTCTCCCCGTCGGAGGTCTCGACCACCAGTGGCTCCCCGTCGGCGACGATCGGCGGGCGGGAAACCACGAAATTCTGTCCCGGTACGCCTTCGGCGTCGCCGAGCGTCTCCTCGGTGACCGTCTCGGCGTGCATGGCCGGCGCCGTCCCGCCGATGGTGGCCGCGACGACCGCCCGCACGGTCGGCGACTGGGTGTAGAACGGCTGTCCCGGCCCGGGTTCGACGAGCCGGCAGCGCAGCCATCCGGCCGCCTGCCCGCCCTGCGCCGAGGTGACGTGCCCGGCCGGCACGTGCAGGATCACGTCGCCGGGCCGGTTGAGGCCGCCGGTGTCGTCGCGGTCGATGTCGCAGGCGGTCCAGCCCTCGCCGGTCCACGCCTCCCAGACCAGCGGCGGCTGCCGCGGGTCGACGCCGACGCCTTCGACCCGGCTGTCGAGTTCGAGCAGCACCGCGCAGGACGGCACCGGCGCGGACAATCCGATCAGCAGGCTGTCGCCGGCCGTCGGCGTCTCCTGGAAGACCGGCACGTCCCGGCCGTCGGTGACCGCGTCGAGCAGGTCGGCGGGCGGGCCGGCGGCGGGGTGGCGGCGGAGCCGGGTGAGCCGGCACGGCACGATCGCCAGGTCGGCCGAGGTGGTGAAGACGACGGCGTCCTCGGTGGCGGTGCGTTCGGTGGCGACCTCGGCACCGGCCGGCACCAGCACGGGCTGTTCCTGCGGGCCGGAGAGCCAGAACGTGACGCCGCCCCGGGCCGCGGCCGGCGGGAAGAGCCGGATCCCGATCAGGTCGAGGAAGGACAGGTAGTTCTTCTCGGGCACCCGGTTCAGCCGGTAGATCAGCTGGTCGACCATGTGCGCGAACGCCTCGATCAGCGTCACGCCGGGGTCGGAGACGTTGTGGTCGCTCCATTCCGGGGCGCGCTGCTGGACGAATCGCTTGGCCTCGTCGACGAGTTGCTGGAAACGGCGGTCGTCGAGGTTCGGGGTGGGCAACGGCATCAGGCGGCGCTCTCTGCGGGGCCGTCGTCGTGCGACGGGATGACGTAGAACGGGAAGACCAGGTTGCGCGGATCGTTGGTGCCGCGGATGGCGTACCGCACATCGATGTAGAGGACTCCGGCGTCCTCGTCGTCGAAACCGACCACGACGTCGGTGACGTCGATCCGCGGTTCCCAGCGGTCCAGCGCCCGGCGCACCTCGAAGGCGATCCGCCCGGCGGTGTTCTCGTCGGCGGGCGCGAAGACGTACTCGTGCACGCCGCAGCCGAACTCCGGGCGCATCGGCCGTTCGCCTGGCGCGGTCGCCAGGATCAGCCGGATCGCCTCGGCGATCTCCCGTTCCCGGCTGACCAGCGCGATACCGCCTGTGGCGTCGACCCGCAGCGGGAACGCCCAGCCGTTGCCGATGAACTGTTCGGCCACCTCAGCCTCCGATCAGGACGGTCGGCGCGCCGGCGACGATCCGGGCGTTGCACACCACCTGGTCGAACTGGCGGGCCGCGGGGAATCCGCCGATCATCACCTGCCCGCCGATCCGGGGCGGCGTGGGCGGCCGGACCACGTTGGTGGCCAGGAGCGCGTGGTGCGGCGTGCAGACGGCGGCGGTGCCGACCACCGCGGCCGGCTTGCCGGCGATGAGCACGGACGCCACGCCCATCACCGGGGGCAGGCCGGCTCCCGGCATGCCGAGCACGCCGGTGGGCGGCCCGGGCACCATCGGGGCGGCCAGGTCGCTGATCGGATCGCCGATGCGGGCGGCGGGCAGGTGCGGCATGGGAGTCCCCCGTCAGTTCAGCTTCACGATGGGCGCGTGGATGTTCGCCTCGAGCGCGCCGGCGACCTCGACCCGCCGGCCCTTGAGAGTCAGGTCACCGCGCCCGGCGTCCAGGGTGATGCCGGTGCCACGGACCTCGATCGAGCCGGTCGCGTCGATCTCGATCTTGCCGTCGGCGTGCACCACGATCTTCTTGTTGCCGCGGTCCAGGAAGACGACGAGCTTGTCCTTGGCGGTGGCCAGCCGGATGCCCTTCGGGTTGAGCCGGGCGTCGAGCAGCTCGACCCGGTCGCCGGCGCGGGAGGCGAACGAGCGCCGGTTCACCTTGCCGGTGGTCCGGTCGATCAGGTCGGGCTGGTGCGGCGACGGGTCGTCCTTGCCGTTGTAGAGGCCGCCGATGACGTACGGCCGGTCCAGCAGACCCTGCTCGAAGCCGACCAGCACCTCGTCGTTGATCTCCGGGCAGAAGACGCCGCCTCCGCCGACACCGCCCAGCTGGACGGTCCGTACCCAATCGGTCTGGTATTCGGCGTCGTCGGTCAGCCACGGGAACCGTAGCCGTACCCAGCCCTGGTTCTTCCGCCTGGACGCCCGCCCGGCCTGCCGCGGATCGGCGTCCACCTTGGTGTCGGTGACGATGCCGATCGCCATGCCGGGCACCCGGACCGGCCTGGCCGGCGCCGCCGAACCACCGGCCAGGCCGTAGACCGACCGGTCCTGGCGGCCGCTGACCGTCACCCAGGTCTCGTAGACCGCGCCCGGCGCGAAGACGTGCCGGCTCGACGTGATCGTGTATCTGCCGTCGAACTCCGGGCCGACCTTCTGCAACGACATCGGCACCCCGGCCCGCAGCTCGGGACGGCCGCGCACGCCGACCTCCAGCTCGGCCAGCGCCGCCGTCACGTCGGCCGCGACGGCCTGCGCCACCACCCGGGTCTCGGCCTCGGTCTCGTACGGCACATCGGAGACGTTCAGGCCCGCCCCGCCCTTGGCGAACGCCTGGATCGCCTTCTGCGGCGTGGTCCTGATGTCCAGTTCGGTGCTGCCGGTGACCGGCAGCCGTGTCTTGATCGATTTCTTCCGGACCGGGTCCCATCCCCGTACGGTCACCGCCGGCACCTGCCCGACCGAGGTCACCGTGGAGCGGACCGACAGCACGTTGTTGCCCGCCTCGACCACTTTCGGGCTCTGCTCGGCGGTCAGCCCGGCGCCCGGCGCGGTGGCGGCCCGTTCACTGGCCCGGAAACAGAACTTCCCGTCGACCATCAGCACTTCGGCCTCGTTGTCGACGGCGAGCATCTTGAGGAAGTCCCAGTCGCTGACGTTCGGCTGGGTGACCATGTCGTACGACCTGGTGAACGAGTCGATCCGCCCGATCGGCAGGCCCGCGGCGCCGGCCAGCTTCCGGGCGATCATCGTCGGCGTCTGCTTGACGAAGCCGCGGACCCGCTGCCCGCGCATCAGCCGGTGGGACAGGTCGAGCGCGCGGACCACCGAGAACGTGCCGTGCCCGTCGTGCTGCGACTCCAGGGTGACGATCTCGCCCTGGAAGAGCAGGATCGGGGCGGTACGCCCACGGCGTACGCGGATCGTCACCTTCGTCCCGATCTTCACGGTGTTCTCGCCGTAGAAGACCCCGTGCTCGTCCCGGAACCGCAGCTCAGCCACCGCCGCCAGGTTGCTGCTGTCCTCCACGGTGGCCGAGACCAGCCGCCGCTCCCACTTCCTCGGCAACTGCCCCGGCAGACCGACCTGCAGGTTGTTGACGTGATCGGTGCCGGCTCCCGCCACGCCTCATCCCTCCACGGCGGGCAGCAGCAACTGCCGGCCGGGTCGCAGCCGCACGGGATCGTCGATGTCGTTGGCCTCCGCGATCACACGCCAGGCGGTCGGATCGCCGTACTCCCGGTACGCGAGCATCTCCAGGGTGTCGCCGGCGACCAGCCGGTGCACCCGCTGCGCGGTGAGCGCGCCGGAGGTCGGGTTCTGGCCCGGCGTCGACCCGCTGATCTCGGTGAGAGTCAGGGAGCAGGTCGCCCGCAGCGGCGTACCGTCCGGGTCGAACAGCTTGTACGTCGCGTCGATCTGACTGACGTACGAGTAGAAGGACACCGTCTGGAACTGCCCCCAGCTGAACTTCACCCACGGCGGCGACGGCGCCTTCGCCGCGATGCTGGCCTTCGTCGGCACACAGCAGGTCAGCAGCTTCTCCACCCGCTCCTGCACGGACCGGTCGTGGGTGTCGGTGGCGTCCAGGAAGACGGTGAGGCTCAGGGTGCGCGGCCCGGAACCGCTGAACTCGGCCACCCCGACGTCCTCCGCCGCCCGCACCACGTGCGGAATCCAGTTCGCCGACTTGCTGAGCGACAGCTCGTTGGGGTTGAACATGAACCGGATCGGCCCGCCGACCGGCCCACCCGGCTGATCCCCACCGGCCGGTGGCGGTTGATAGAGCTGCAGGCCCGCGGTCACCTTCCCGGTACGGGCCATCAGTCGCTCACCTCGGTGAACCCGTGATAGGCGAGCTCGATGCTCTCCGTGGCCACCTCGGACCGGCTCGGGTCGAAACTCGGCCCGGACCAGCGCACCAGCACGACATCGGCCAGCCCCCACTGCACCAGCAGCGACCGGTCCGGTTTGAGCGCGGCGATCTCGGCGGTGCCGCGGCGCACCCGCTGCGGCAGCTTCGACAGGTACTTGAACACCTTCGCCGTGTCGTCGGTCAACGGCCTGGTCAGGGTCACATTGGTGTAGATCAGGCGAGACGGCAGCTGCCAGACGAAGTCGTTGTTGCCGCCCTCCTGGTGCTCCTCCAGCTCCACCTGGATGCCCAGCCCCTCACAGGAGTTCCACTCGCCCAGATCGATGCTGTCGATCCGCAACCGGAAGTGGACGCTGGTCCCCGGATCACTCATTGCCACTCCTCCGAACCCTGCTGGTCGTCAGTGCTGTCTCCACGGGCGTGAGACAGCGCTGACGACCAGCCGGGGTCTTCCCGCCGGGACCTCTGACACATTCACGGCTACCGGTCATCGCCAGCCGTCCCGCAGCCGACCGGACCGTTCCCGGCTGGTGCGCATCTCGGCCCGCAGCAGACGCTGAACCGGATCGGTCAGCCGGTGCGCGAGCGCATCGAGATGCTCCCGCCGGAACAGCTTGATCAACTTGTGCAGCTGGCGGTCGTCGAGTCGCTTCAGCAGCGCGTCGACGTGCCGCGGCTCCAGCCGGTTGAACAGCGTGTCCAGATCCGGCGGCGCCGCAGCCGCCTCCCGGGCCGTGGACGGCGCCCCGGAACCGCGGGCCCCCGTCGACGACGCGCCACCACGGGCCGCGGGCCGTGACCCACCCGCCCGCTGCGCCGGCGCCGGGGAACCACTCCCCGCCGGCGGCTCCGGCGCACGCCGCACGACCGGCGGCTGCCCGGCGGCAGGTCGGTCCGGCTTCCGAAAACCCTGCTGTGGTACGGAATCCGCACGCCGGCCCGCACTCCCCGCACCGGCGGACGAGCCGTCGGCCGGAACAGCCCGCTGAATCAGGTCGGCACGCGGGCGCACCGGATCCGCGCCGCCCCCTGCCGGTCCGGCCGTACCGGAACGCGGCGGCGCCGGCCGTACCGGAGCCGGCCGCCGAGCAACCGCATCCCCGGTCCCTTCACCACCCGCCGCCCGCGGTCCCGCTCCGGTACGCGCCGGCACCGCCCGGACCACCGGCCGCGCCACCTCCGCGGCGCCCCGTCCCGAACCCGCCGTCACACCACCGCCCGCCGCGGCCGATCCATCACCGTGCCCCGAACCCGGCGCAGCACCACCGCCCACGGCCGGCCCATCGTCGTGCCGCGAACCCGGCGCAGTACCACCGGCCGCGGAAGCAGGCGTACCGCCCAGCGCCGGGCCACCGTCCGAACCACCGCGGCCCGCACCCGCCCTCGCAACGACCAGCCCACCTGTCCCCGCACCGGAACCACCGCCCCGGCCCGCACCCGTCAGCGCAGCACCGGAACCACCGCTCCTGCCGGCACCTGGCCGCGCAGCGCCGGAGCCACCGTCCCGGCCCTCGCCCATCAGCGCAGCACCGGAACCACCGCCCCGGTCCGCAGCACCACGCCCACCGCTCCGCACCGGAGCACCGGGGGATTCGCTCTGATCTGCATCGGTCACCGCCGAACCGGAGGAACTGCTCAGGCCCGGCCCGGTCACCAGGAGGCCAGATGCGGATATATCGCCTCGCCCGGCAGCACCGCGGCCCGTGCCGGACTCAGACGTGGCATGTGCCGGATCGGCCACGGACCGCTGTACCGGCGGCACCCCGCCGGATCCGGCCGAGCTCGGCAGACCCGCCCGCCGAACGAGCGGCACAGGCGTGACCACACGACGGGACTGCTCGCTCGGCGAGGCCGCATCACCCGCCGGCCGCATCCCCGGTTCGGGAGTCGCGGAGTCCCGCACGAACGGAGCCGAACGCGGCGTCACCACGCCCTGCGGCGAAGCCGCCTCGAGGGCCGGCGAGACAGACGCCGGGGCCTGCGCCGGCGCGGTGGCACGCTGGACAGATTCGCCGGCACGCTGCACCGGTGCGTTGGCACGCTGCACGGGCGTCGTGCCCGGTCGCACCCCTTCAGCGGCTCCGGCTGCCCGGCCTACCGGCGGCGAATCCGACATCGACGACGGCGTCCCGGCGAGCGGGGCCCCGAGCCCGGCACGGCGCGGCGTGCCGGCGTCCGGCGAGACCCGCGGGCGTACGCCAGGCATCCGCCCACCGTCACCCGGCTCCTGCCGGCCCGCGGACGCTCCCGGACCAACGGCACTGTCACCCCCGGACGCCCCGCCCGGCCCGGAGCCGGCAGTTCCGGCCACTGCGGACGGTGATTCCGCCGGGCCCGCCATCGGGCTGCGCTGAACCGGCCGCGCGGCGACCACCGGCGGAATGGGCAGCGACGCGCCTGGGTCCGTCGCCGACGGCGGTTCGATCTGCCCGGACGCCTCGGGTCCAACACGGCCGCCGGACGAGGACGAGCCCGCCCGGCCGCCCGCAAGCCCGGCCGCGCCCGAACTGGACGAGGACGACGGCGAAACGGGACCGGATCCGCCGGACCGGCTTCGCTCGGCCGATGAGGACCACGCGACAACCTGGCCAGGGCCGCCGGTCTCTCCCTGACCGGCAGGGGAAAGCGTTGGCATGACAGGGCCGGGCCCGCGCGCGTCATCCCGCCCGGCGGCGGAAGGCGGCACCGGATCCGACCCACGGCCGGCGCCCCGATCGGCGGACGACGGCTGCGGCACCGGGCCACGAGTTTCCTCCCCGCCGGCCGGGGCCTTGTCACCGGGAGTCGCCGGGGATCCGGGCGCGCCCGGCCGGGCGGTCCGCGCCGCGGGCGGCTTCGGGCCGCCGGTCGGGGGAGACGTCGGGTTCGGTGTTCCGGGCCGCACCGGTTCCCGCGATCCGGAACCCGTCGAGTTGGTGGGTGGTGAGCCGGCCCTCGAGGGAGGCCCGGCTGTCGCCCCGGGGACGGCACCCGGTGTGTTCCGGGCCGGCGGATTCACCGGTCCGCTGGATCGCCGCGTCTCCGGCCCGGCAGGACGGAACGTTCCACCGTCCGGTGCGGCCGAACCGAACCGCGCGGTCGGCGGCGCTCCCTCGAGCGGCTCGCCGAGGCCCACGGGACGTGCCCGCCGCGCCGGAGCCCTGCCGCTGTCCACAGACGACGGATCCACCGGCCGCGACATCGACATGTCGGCCGCCCGCTGCACGAGCGGTTCGACCCGACGTTGCGGCATGTCGACCGCGCTCTGCGCGAGCGGATGCGCCTGACGTTCCGGCGTGTCGACCGCACGCTGCACGAGCGGTTCGACCTGACGTTCCGGCATGTCGACCGCGCGCTGCACGACCGGTTCCGCCCGACGCTCAGGCCGTGCCGTGGTCGGCGACTCGGCCCCGGCCGGTTGCCCGGCGTTCTGGCGCTGTGCCGGACGGTTCAGCCGCGCGGCCTGCCGTCCCGTTTCTCCGGCGCCCGTAGCGGAGGCATGACCCGTACCGGAGGCCTGGCCCGTACCGGAGGCGAGGCCCGTACCGGAGGCCAGGCCCGCACCGGAAGCCGGGCCGCCTCGATCGGCCCCGCCGGATCCGCCGTCCTCGGAACCGGCAGCCCTCGCGACCGGCAGCCTCGGCACGGAAGGGCGGGGCGCCGCCGACCTGGGCCGCGCGGGCAGCCGCCGAACCGGTTCGGGCGGTCGCGCGGACACCAGCGACCGGTTCCGCGCCGTGGCCTGTACCGGCACGGCGGCCCGTGCGGAACGGGATCCTGCCACTGTCGCCGGATCCGGCGAGCCGGACCGGGACTCCCCCGGTTCCGCGCCGGCGGCGGCGTGCAGCCGGGCGCCCTCGGCCGGGGCACGCTGCACGAGCGAGGCGTCGGCCGGGGCTCGTCGCGGGGCCGGAGCATCCCCCGGGGCGCTCTGTGGATGCCGTGCGGCTGTCGAGGCCGGGGCGGGGGCGGCCGACGACGGCGGCCGGGTTGCGGGTGCGGGACGGAGCAGGTCGCCGATGACACCGGCCGGTGCCGCGGGGTCACGGCGCGGTTCGTACGGCGTACGGAAGGAAGGGTCTCGTCTTGTGCTGAGACCCGCGCTGAACCGGTCGCCGTCGCTGAGCAGGCCGACCTGCCGGGCCGCCAGGACGGGCCGGATCGGGGGCAGGGACGCCCAGCCGGGATCGCGGGCGGCGCGGGCTGACCGTCCGGGATCGGCGTCCGCCGGACCGGTGGCCGCGGGTGCCGGCCCGGGTTCGGCGGGCTCGGTCCGCGGCCCGCGGCGCCGCAGCCTGTCCCATACCGCCATGGTGCTATCGAACCTCGTTCATCCTGGTGTTGATCCGTGCGATCTCGTCGACCCAGCGGACCCGTTCGGCGTGCGGGAGGTCGAGGATCTCGGGGCGGGGCCAGTGGAAGTGGTAGGCGACGTACGCGACCTCCTCGTGGAGCCGGTCGGCCCCGTACGTCACGATTCCCCCAGGCGGCTGCCGGCCAGGTCGACGTCGAAGGAGTTGTCGCAGTGCGGGCAGGTCACCTCGGCGAGGGTGTGCCCCTCCGCGTTGATCCGCCGGTACAGGTCCTGCAGGAAGGCCAGGTCGGAGGCGAACAGCCGCTCGATCGTCTCGGCCCGGATCGTGGTGATCGTGCCGATCCGGGTGACGACCAGGCTGAGCAGGACCACCGACAGGTACGCGGGGTTCTGTTTGACCCGCAAGTCGATCAGCGGCGCGAGCTCGTCGCGAGCGGTGGCCAGCCGCATGGTGCCGTCCCGGTGCACGCCGCCGTCCTCGTCGACGTACCCGCGCGGGAGCTGGAAGGTGAACTCGGTCTGCAGCCGCGGCGGCGCCGGAACGTCCGGCGCCACCGCGTGCTCCGCCGTGAGCGTGTCGAGATCTCCGCCGGAGACACTGCGCCGTCTCATGACGTGCTGATGTCCTCGTAGACCACGGTGACCTTCTCGGTGGCGGCGGTGGCGTCGCCGGCCTTGAGGCTCGGGCCCTCCCACTTGTTGACCCAGGCGTTGGTCAGCTCGAAGCGCCGACCCTCCTGGCGCTGCGAGTCGTTGATGATGATGCTGATGTGCCGCCGGGCGTCGTCGACGGCGCCGTCCAGGAACGTCTTCTTGATCCAGTCGGTGAAGGCGCTGCTCTTGTCGAGGCCGCGGGTGATGGTGCACTCGCCGCCCTTGCGGGCGCCCGGGATCTTGCGGATGACCAGCTCGCCGGTCGGGGTGACCTGCTGGACCTCGATGGCGTCGAGTTCGAAGGTCAGCCCGCTGACCTCCTGCACGTACTCGACCTGGATGCCACCCAGCTCGATGGAGAAACTGTGGACGATGAGGGTGTCGCCACCGGCCATGGTCGCCGCCTTTCCTGACTACTCGTACTACTCGTTGACGAGACTGGTGCTGTCGGAGAACTGCGAAAGCCGGAAGACCACGAACTCGGCCGGCTTGACCGGGCAGATGCCGATCTCGCACACGACCTGCCCGCGGTCGATGACCTCGGGCGGGTTCGTCTCGCTGTCGCACTTGACGTAGAAGGCGTCGGCGGCGGTGGCCCCGAACAGGGCGCCGCGACGCCACTCCTCGGTCAGGAACGCGCCGATGTTGCGCCGGATGGTGCCCCAGAGCCGCTGGTCGTTGGGCTCGAAGACGATCCACTGGGTGCCGAGGAGGATCGACTCCTCGATGTAGTTGAAGAGGCGGCGCACGTTGACGTACCGCCAGGCCGGGTCGGAGGAGAGGGTGCGCGCGCCCCACACCCGGACGCCGCGGCCGGGGAACGCCCGGATGCAGTTGACCCCGATCGGGTTGAGCAGGTCCTGCTCGCCCTTGGTGACGTTGTTCTGCACCTCGACGACGCCGCGCAGCACCTCGTTGGCCGGGGCCTTGTGCACGCCGCGCTCGTTGTCGGAACGCGACCAGAGCCCGGCGACCAGTCCGCTCGGCGGGATGAGCGCGTTGCGGCCGCCGGCCGGGTCGAAGACCTTGACCCAGGGGTAGTAGAGGGCGGCGTACTTGGAGTCGTAACCGGCCGTCTCCTGCCGCCAGACGCGCACCTGCTGGGCGGTCAGGTCCGGCGGAGTGTCCAGGATGGCCAGCCGGTCGCCCATCTGCTCGCAGTGCGAGATGAGCGCGAGCTGCGCGGCCTTGACGTCCTCCAGGGCGAGCGCGCCCTGCTGGTACGCCGCCATCAGGTCGGGCGCCACCACCATGGTGATCTCGTCGATCGCTTCCAGGCCGCCGAGGCCGGAGCGGCTGTCGACGTCACCGGCGAACTCGTCGACGGAGAGGCCGGCCGGGACGACGTCGGTGCCGGGTGCGGGGGCGGGCAGGGTGATCGTCTGGTTGGCGGGCCGGGCCAGCGCGTTGGCGGCGGCGGCCTCCTCCAGCACGATCAGCTTGGAGTGCTCACGGACCTGGTTGACCACGTTGTTGTCGGAGCGGCGGCGGAACGAGCCCTGGAAGGTCTCGGCCTGCTGGCCGCCCTGGTGCACGATCAGCCGGAACTGGTCGTCGCCGGCGCCTTCGCCCTCCGGGTCGGCGATCTCGACGGTGACCTCGGCGCCGGAGCCGGGGAGGGCCGCGGCCCGGAACGTACCGATCTTGGCGGGTGTGCCGTTGGGCAGGCTCTTCTGACCGTTGCTGCTCGCGGCGCCGGCGGCCGGTGTGCCACCGACGCGGACGACGTACGCGACACCGCCGCCGTTGGCGAAGTAGCCGTAGACCGAGTTGGCCAGGTAGGTGCCCTCGACCATGCCACCGAACACCTGGACGTACTGGCTCCAGTTGGTGACCAGCGTCGGCGTGTGGAAGGGACCCTTCTCCGCGAACCCCACGAACGCCGCCACAGCGGTGCCGACGCCCTCGATGGGACGCGAACCGCTCGGCGCCTCCTCCACGTAGACGCCGGGAGACAGGTACGTCGGCATGCGGAACCCCTTCAGACCCGTAATGGTGGACGCTGCCAGCCTCGCCGGGACGGTCCTGCCCCGCCAAGGTCCGTCGGGGCGTCGGCGGGGGCAGAAACGTTGCCCGCACGGATGCCGGGCGCCGGGGCGTGCGGGGTGTTGACTGGCGGGATGTTCCACGGACGAGACGCCACCAGGCAGGAACCCCGGCAGAACACGGCGGCGGCGGTCCGCGCCGACCGGAGTCCCGATCGTTCCCCGGCCGTGGCCCGTTTGCACCTGCTGCAGCGCACCGCGGGCAACGCCGCGGTCGGGCAGGTGCTCCAGCGTGTCCCGCTCACCCCGCAGGAGGAGCAGCGCCGGGAAGGGCTGATGAGCCAGGTCATCAAGGTCACCCCGGCCGGTTACGCCGCGGCGCACGGCGTGGCGGACGTGACCGCCCTCAACCGGTCGCAGATGGCCGACTACCTCCAGGTGGCCGTCCACGACGATCTGGAGATGGCGCAAGGACTGGCCCCGGCGGAGCACGAGGCCCGGATGGCTCAGATCAAGAAGGACATCAAGAGCCTGAGGAGGGCTCTGGTCAGGCTGCCGGAGGGTGAGCAGATCGGGGAGCCGGCCCGGTTCCTCAACGAGGCGGTCCCGTTCCTCAACGAGATTCTGAGCAGCACGCGCAACCGGGACAACCGCTACAACGTCGCCCCGAAGGACGGGCACCAGCACAACACCCTCAATCCGGACGCCATGACGACGACCTGGGCGGACGATCGGGAGATGTGGGCCAAGACCGGGTCGGCACTGGGCAATCCGAAGTTCAAAGAGCGCAGCGTCCCCGCGCAGTCCTCCCGTCAGCTGGCGGTGCGGCAACTGCCGTGGGGGCAGGCCAGGAAGATGCTGCCCCGGCCGATGCTGAACCTGCTCTTCGACGTGCGGTACCAGCTCGAGAGCGGTGGTCTGGTGGACGAGCGCACCCCCGACGAACGGCAGCGGAGGGTGAAGAGCCCGACCGCACCGGGCACCCTGCGCAGCTGGCATCAGGACGACGCGGGGAAGCTGCCGGATCGCGCCGCGGACGTCCCGGCGGAGAGCGCGCTGTTGCACGACCACTACGACCGCAGCTCACAGAGTGGAGCCGGATCGTCGATCCAGACCGCCGCGCAGGGTCCTCGCGGCCTGGCCGAGTACACCGGGACCGGCTCGAACAGCGAACACAACACCAAGATCGTCCTCGACTACAAGAGCAAGAAGGTCTATCTGACCCTCACCCACTACCAGTTCTGGGCGCTGGCCCAGGTCAACGGGACGACCGAGTTCTGGCCGCTGGAGACCCAGGACATGGCGGACGCCGAGGGCCGGATGAACCGGACGGCCACGGAGAAGGGCGTCGCCCGCGACAGCGCCACGCTGATGAGCCCCTGGGTGGAGATCCAGATGCTCGACCTGGCGGCGTGGCCGGCCCGCTGACGGCGGTCAGCCGATCGGGAGCAGCCGGCCCAGCTTGCGGTACTCCCGCTCGGCGGCGGCGATCAGCTGCGCCATGGTGACCGGCCCACCGGCCGCCGCGGCCAGATAGCCGGCGCTCACCGCGCACGCCCGGATCGCCCCGCCCGACAGCTCGTAGACACGCGCGCAGCGATCCAGATCGACGTCGGCGGCCCGGGGCAGCTCCACGCCGAGGCAGTGGTCCCACAGGGCACGCCGCTGCGCCTGGTCGGGCACCGGGAAGTCGACGATGACGTCGAGCCGGCGGATGAACGCCTCGTCCAGGTTGGCCCGCAGGTTCGTGGTGAGGATGGCGACGCCGTCGAACGACTCCATGCGTTGCAGCAGGTAGGCGCTCTCCATGTTGGCGTACCTGTCGTGGGCGTCGCTGACCTCGGACCGTTTGCCGAAGATGGCGTCCGCCTCGTCGAAGAGCAGCACCCCGTTGACCCCGGCCGCCTCGGTGAAGATGCGTTCCAGGTTCTTCTCGGTCTGCCCGACGTACTTGTCGACGACGGTGGAGAGGTCGACCACGTACAGGTCGAGGCCCAGGTCCGCGGCGATCACCTCGGCGGACATGGTCTTGCCGGTGCCCGAGTCGCCGGCGAACAGCCCGGTCACGCCCCGCCCGCGGCCGCCGCCGGGCCGCAGCCGCCAGCCGCCCAGCACCTGTTCCCGGTGCCGGACCCGGCCGGCCAGGTCGTGCAGCTGCCGCCCGACGTCCTCCGGCACCACCAGGTCGTCCCAGGTGACGCCGGGCTCCACCCGGCGGGCGAGCTGTTCCAGGCCGGCGGCGTTCTGGCTGCGCACACCGGTGCGGATGTGCCCGGCCTCGATCCGGTCCACCCCGTCGAGCAGGGCCTGCTGTACGGCCACGGCAGCGGCCCGCCTCGCCTGCGGAGCGGTCAGGGTGTACGGCGACAGCTCCCGTGCCACGTCCACCCCGTCGGCGGCCCGCGCACCGGTCCGCGCCAGCGAACCCTGCCACAGCGCCACCCGCCGCGCCGTGCCGACCGGCGGCGCGGTCAGCAGCACCGGGGACTGTTCGGCCCAGAGCGGATCCCACCGGGACCGGCCGGTCAGCACCACCGGCGCCGCCGCGTCGAGCAGGCCGTCCAGGACGGTGAGGCGGGCCGGGTCGACCGGTCCGGCGATCAGTCCCGCTCCGGCCAGCCGGGCTTCGAGAACCGCCGCCGCCACCGTGTCGGCGGCCGCGGTGTCCAGGTCGAGGCGGAGCGCGAGGTGACCCGCGGTGGTCAGCGCGGCCGCCGCCAGATCCTCGGCCGCGCCGCCGGCCGGGTCGTGCACGTAGCTCAGCCGGTGCCCGGCCCGGATCGCGGCGGCCAGTCCGGCGGCACCGGCCGGTTCCCAGCCGGGGTCCGGTACCGGTCGCAGCGGGCGGGCCAGGCGCGGATCGGGCCGGTCGTCGCCGAGCAGGTGTGCCGCCACCCGGTCCGGAACCCGCAGGGTACGGGTGAGGAACGGCCGATCGGCGTCCTCGACCAGCAACAGGCCACCGTCGACGAGGGGGCATCCGGCGGTCAGCCGGGCCCGGGCCGCGCCGAGGTACGGCGGGACCCCGCACAGCTCGATGGCGAGTCCGGCGGTGGCCCGGGGCCGGGTGACGTCGTCGTTGAGGTAGCCGTACAGCTTCTCGTAGCGGCGGTCGAGGTCCGGCAGCAACGCGGTCAGCAGCAGCTCGACGTCCAGCACCAACAGGCCGAACTCGGCCGCGAGCCGGCGCAGCGGCACCGGCTCGCCGTCCTTCTCGGCCCGGTCGGCGACCTCTTCGGCGGCGTCCCGCGCCTCCCGGTCGACCAGGTCGGGCAGCGGGCCGGTGTCCGGGTCCTCGGCCAGCCGCCGGGCCGCGGCGTCGGAGATGTGCAGGCCGCGCAGCGGATCGCCGGGGTCCGGGTCGGTGCTCTGCCGTAGCGTCACCGCTTTCCGAACCCGGTGTTCCACGAGCGACAGCCGCAGACCGAAGTATTCGACGGCGGCGGTCACGGCCGGGAGCCGATCGGGCGGCTGCCGCCTCCCCGCCGGCGGCGTTCGGCCGGGAGCTCCCGTTCCCGGGGCACCCCGATCGCGGCCGCCGGATCCTCCGCCGGCACGTCCGGCAACCGCAGCCGCCGGGATTCGCCGCCGCCGGTGTGCGCGTCGGACGTGTGCAGCCGCAGCCCGTCGGTGACGGCCGCGGCGGCCCGCACCCGGCCGCTCGCCAGCGGGGCGACCACGACCAAGTCGAGCGACGGTTTGAGGTTGCCGCCGACGGCCGTCCAGATGTCCGCGAGGCCACGGTCACGGGCCGGTGGCACGGCGATCGACATGGCGACCGGCAGGCCGAGGCCGGCCAGGGTCCCGGTCAGCCGCGCGGGCGGCAGGACGTCGTGCCGGACCAGCCCGGCGAGCAGGACGGACAGGATCCGGTGCTCGTCCTGCGGCCGGTTGGTCCAGGCCGTGACCAGATAGGACAGCGAGAACCAGCGGGGTGCGGCGTGTTCGGCCACCACCGCGCCGTCGTCGTCGTACTCGGCCGCCGACCCCTCCTGCCGCAGCGACACGTCCTCCTGGATGTCGTAGAGGAACAGGTTCACCGTCGGGGCGGTACGCCGGGCCGTCCATTCCTTGGTCGGCGCGTCGAACGCCACCTGGACGTCGGTGCCCGGCAGGGTCTCCTCGCTCAGCAGCGCCATCAGCGCCGCGTCCACCTCGTCGATCATTTCCGCAGCACCAGGCCCGGTGGTTGCTGGGCCGGCGCGACGACCCGGAAGTCGGCGGTCACCGGGGTGAAGCCGCCGCCGGTCGCGACCGCCTTGCGCGGGCCGAGGGCGTCGCGCCAGAGCACCAGCAGTTGCGCGTCGAAGCCGCCCCGGGCGTCCGGGACCGCCGGATTCGCTGCCACGGTGACCCCGGTGTCCCAGGCGAGCCGGACCGGTTCGCCGGGCGGGAAGTCGAAACCGCGGATGATCGTGACGAAGCCGGGCGGGCCGATCTCCGGGGTGGCCTCGATCCGCGGCTGAAGGACCCGCAGCGGCGTGCTCACCTCCTGGACGACGAGCGTGTCCCCGGTGATCGTGCCGGTCACGGTGGTGGTGATCGCCCGCTGGGGAACCAGCACGAAGGTGAGCTCGGCGGCCGTGCCGGGCGTCAGGACGCCGATCCGGCAGAGGGCCGGGTCGCAGTTCACCGGGCGGGTGACGACCGGGATGCCGGCCGGCAGCCGGGGCTGGACGGTGACGCCGGTGGCGGTGCCGTTCCCGATGTTGCGGACGGTGTACCGCACCGTGGTCCGGTGGCCGACCCAGGTCGGCGTCGGCGTGATCACCACACTGACCTGCAGCAACGGTGCCGCGGGCGGGGCCGGGGGCGCGAACGGCGGGGTCGGCACGCTGGGTGACGGGGCGGGGAGCGCCTCGGCCTCCAGGTCGACCTCGGCGGTGTTGTCGAGCGGGGCGGCGTCGGCGAGCCAGCCGCCGGCCGTCCAGCGCAGGGCCCCGGTGGCCGCTGCCGGGGCGGTCACGGTGACCCGTACCGCGGTCGTGCCGCCGATGCCGGGCGACCCCAGGTCACAGGTGAGGGTGGGCAGGTCGCACGCGCCGGTGCCGGCCTCCAGCGCGGTGACCCGGAAACCCTCCGGAACGTCCAGGACGACGCGTACGCCGTGCGCCCGCACCGGCCCGTTGTCGGTGACGGACAGGGTCACGGTGGTGCTCTCCCCGGCCGTGAAGGTTTCCGGCTCCCCCACCACGGCGGTCGTCAGGTCGCTGGCGCGCTGCCAGTCCGGCCACCGGTGCCGGCCGGGGATCTCCCAGGTCAGGCCGTCGCGGACGCCGTCGGTCAGGTGGTACGTCTTGATGTAGTCGGGCTGGACGGCCGGGGCATAGCGCCGGGCGGCATGCGCCAGCTGGGTGCCGTCCGGTGACCAGTCGACGTCGCGCGGGTGGTGCGGCCCGGTCTCCGGCGCGGTCAGCGGGCCGCCGCAGCCGTTGCCCGCCGGGACCAGCACCCGGCAGGTGCCGCCGGACAGGTCGGTGGTGAGCAGGCCGTCCGGGGCCCGGCCGAAGGCGAGGCGGCTGCCGTCCGGGGAGAAGCCCACGCCGGAGTCGGCGCGCCCGGCGCCGGACGCGACAGCGGTGATGTCGCGCTGGGTGCCGGTGCCGTCGGCGGCGGCGAGCCAGATGTGGCTGTTCGCGGCCGCGCCGTCGGTGCGCCCGCGGGCGAACGCCAGCGTGCGGCTGTCCGGCGACCAGGCCGGCTGGGTGTCGCCGACCGGGTCGCCGTTGGTGGCGAGGGTGACCTCGAGCGCGCCGGTCGCCGCGTCCACGACCACGATGCGGGCGGGCGCCCCGGGGGTACGCAGCGCGTACGCGATCCGGGTGCCGTCCGGCGACCAGACCGCCTCGGTCTCCGAGCCGGTGGCGGTACGTCCCGGCAGTGGCAGGCGCCGCGCTCCGGCGCCGTCCGCCCCGACCGTCCAGAGCCGCGCGACCCGGTTGGCGCCCTCGGTCTCGAACCGGCTGACCAGGATGGTCCGCCCGTCCGGGGAGTAGGAGGGCCGGGAGGTCCACGGATCACCGTCGACGGGGTTCCACAGCCGGTCCGGGTCGGTGGCCGCGCCCGGATCCTCCCGGAGCACGGTCACCCCGAGGTCGCGCGGGTCGACGCCGTCCGGCCGCACGTCGGCGAGGTGGGCGGTGTACCGGTCGGCGGCCGTGGTCCGGGTGATCAGCAGCCGCTCGCCGGCCGAGTCGGGGTTGTACCAGCCGGGCGTGCCGATCGAGCGGTCGTCGTCGTACTGCAGCTGGGCGACGCAGGCGCACCCGTCGTCGCGGGGCTGGCCACTGTAGAGCAGGTCGACGGCGCCGAGCGTGCCGTTCGGCTGGGTGCTGCGGCTGACGAACGCGACCGTGACGCCGTCCGGGGACCACGCCGGCTGGTGACTCTCCCAGTCCGCGTCGAGCATCAGCCGGTCGTTGCTGCCGTCCCGGCTCGCGATGTGCACCTTGCGGTCGTTCGCGCTGCCCGGCGCGGCGGTGTAGGCGATCAGGTTGCGGCTCGCCACCGGGTTCCAGGACGGCTGGCCGGCGCCACCGGCGACATCGGTCATGTACCGGATCGGCCCGCCGGCAGACGGCACGCACCACACCTGTGGAACGGCCGAGCCGCGCTCGCCCTCGAAGGCGATCTCGGTACCGTCCGGTGACCAGGAGGGCCAGTGGTTGTCCCCGGTGCCGTCGGTGACCCGGCGGGATTCGCCGCCCGCGACCGGGACCACGTAGACGTCCCGGTCGCTGCCCGGGCCCTCGCGGGTCATCGCGTACGCGATCTCGTCGCCGTCCGGTGAGACCACCGGGTGGCTCGCCACCTGCCCGGCCTCCGCGGTCAGCTGGACCGGGTCGCGGTCGCCCACCCGCACCCACACCTGCGCCAGCCGGGAGGTGCGGCGGCTCACCCAGGTCACGGTGGCGCCGCGGGCCGAGGCCTCGTCGTCGAAGTGCTGCACGTCCGCGTCGAACAGCGGCTCCGCGACGGCGGTGGCGCCGCTGCCGGCGACCACCCCGATGGAGCGATGTGCGGTGCCCACATAGGCGACCCGGAGTTCGGCGGCGGTGAGCGGTGGATCGCCGGGGGCGGCGCCGGCCTCACCGGCGGCGATCGCCCACACGCCCGGCACCGCGACGAGCGCGGCCAGGGCGAGGGCCGTCAGGGCCCGAGACTTACGCACGTATGGTCCCTCAGGAAGACAGGCGGGAACTTCATCCTCGGTACGGCGTACCCGCGCCCACACCGGGCGCGAGGGCAGGACCGAGGGCAGGGCGGGTGCCCCTCAGATCAGGTCGTGGCGGAGCGCGTACGCCACCGCGTGCGCGCGATTGCGCAGCTGCAACCGGGTGGTCACCTCGTGCAGCACGTTCTTCACCGTGCGCTCCGAGTACGACAGCTTGGAGGCGATCTCCCGGGTCTCCAGGCCCTCCGCGACGAGGCGGAGCACGTCGACCTCGCGGGCGGTCAGGCCGCGCAGGGTCAGGCCGCGCGGGTGCAGCACCTCTCGCTGCAACCGGCCCATCTGCTCGAGCAGCCGGCCCAGCAGGTCGCCGGGCACGCTGCCTTCGCCACGGGCCGCGCCGAGCAGCACCTGCACGAGTTTCGTGCTGGACACCTCGGAGCGGCGGACCACGCCGACGACACCGCACTCGACCGCCCGGGTGAGCTGCGCGTCATCCAATGTGGACGGTACCAGCACGAGGCGGCTCGACCCGCGCCGCAGCTCACTCAACGTGACGAAAGTCTCCTCGGTCATCGCGTCCGGCACCACCACGGTGACCGCCGCCGCATGCCGCTCCTGCTCGGCCACGACGAGGATCTCCGGACGCCCGGCGAGATGGCTTTTCATGCCGAGCAACGTGATCGGGTCCGTGGCCTGGACATAGACCGGCAGCCGCTGCATGATCGATTCCCCCTTCACCGTGGTATCGACATAGTGGCCTGCTCCGCTTAGCAAGTACTTAACGGACAGTGAAGTCGGACCGGAGCCGACCGGACGGGCAGCGGCTCTGCCCGCGCCGGTTCCCGGACGGACCTACCACCCCACCGGCCGATCTTTACGCTCAGTCACATGCGTGCTTCGGCGAATCTGGGGAGTGACCACGTCACCGTGACCCCCGGTTCCACAGTGTCCGTTCCGGTGACCGTACGTAACTCGGGCGACACGGTGGAGGCGTACCGGATCGAGGTCCTCGGCGAGACCGCGGACTGGGCCCTCGTCGAGCCGGCGGAGATCAACCTCTACCCGGCCGGCAGCGAGACCGTGACCGTCACCTTCGCGCCACCACGCTCGCCCCGGATCGCCGCCGGCGAGCGGCCGTTCGGCGTACGGATCGTGCCGTCGGAGCATCCGGACGCCACGGTGGTCCAGGAGGGCGTGCTCGCCGTCGAGCCGTTCCAGGAGATCACCGCCCAGCTCCAGCCGCCGTCGCGGTCCGGCCTGCGACAGGGCCGGTTCCGCATCGACACCGACAACCACGGCAACGTCGCGGAGGACCTGACCTTCACCGCCGCCGACGGGACCGACCAGGTGACCTTCGCGCTCCAGCCGGCGACCCTCCGGGCCGGCAACGGCACGAGAGCGGAGACCCGCCTGACGGTACGGGCACGCACCTGGCTCTGGTGGGGCCCGCCGAGGGAGTTCCCGTTCACCGCGGAGGTACGCCCGGAGCACGGCCGGGTGGTGGCGATGGAGGGCTCCTTCGTCCAGAACCCGATCATCTCCCCCTGGCTGCTGAAACTGCTCGCCGCCCTGCTCGCGCTGCTGCTGGCGCTGCTCGCCCTCTGGTTCGGCCTGGTCCGGCCGGCGGTGCAGTCGGCGGCGAAGGAAGCCGTCGACCAGAGCACCGCGCAGAAGGCCGCCGAGGAGACCGAACTCGCCACCACCCCGCCCGATCCCACGCCGACCCCGGCCGCCACCCCGGCGGCTCCCGGAGCCGGGAACGGCGGTCAGCCGCCCGGTGGTGGTGGCGCGCCGGGCGGCGGCGGCAACGGCGCCGCGGGCGTTGGACAGGGCCAGCAGTTCTCCGCCGCGATCACGTTCCGGACGAACCGGGCCGGGTCCGCCGAACGCAGTTACACCGTGCCGGCCGGCAAGACGTTCCTGCTGACCGACTTCCTGGTGGACAACGTCCAGGGCGACGAGGGCACGCTGCGGGTGACCGCCAACGGCGTCCCCGTGGTGACGTACGCGCTGGAGAACTTCCGCAACCAGGACTACCACTCGGTCACCCCGATCCGGGTTCCGGCCGGGGCGAAGGTGACCATGCTGGTGGCCTGCCGGACGCCGGGCACTCCGGCCAACGCCAGGCCGGCCACCCAGTGCCGCGAGTCGCTGTACCTCAACGGCCTGATGACCACCAACCCGACCAGCGCGCCGGCCGGCTGAGACGGAACGCGGGCCTCAGACGGCGTGCTCGCCGGCGGGGGCCGGCTTCCGGCGCGACGGCCAGGCGTTGAGCGCGGTCTCCTCCATCTTGATCCCCTCACCGGCGCTCTTCGCCGCCAGACCGAAAGCCTGAAGATAGAGGCCGCCGGTACGGGCCCGCACGTTCTGCAGGACGGCGCCGTTCGCGAACGTGAACGCGCCGGACGCATGGAGCAGACCACCGATGGCCTTGCCCGGGTTGACCCTGCCCTCCTTGACGCCCTTGACGATCTCGCTGGCGAAGTCGCCCGCCCCACTGCCGACGGTGAAGTAGAGAGCCGCCTTCAGCAGGCTGGATCCGACCGTGCCCGCGGCGAGGGCATCCGAGGTCAGCATCGTGGCGAGCGCGGGCTCCTTGAAGTAGGCGGCGCTCTGCAGGATCGGCGCCACCGCCGCGACGAAGTTGCCGGCGGCCTTGGCGATGTCGCCGTCCGGCAGCGTGGAGAAGGCGGTCGAGCCCTTCTCCAGCCGGTAGCCCTCGCCGTAACTCTTGATCAGCAGGCCGGCGCCCTGCGCGGCCATGCCTGCCGCCCGGCCGCCCGGCACGTGCGCGGCGATGCTCGGCGCGGCGACGACCAGACCGCCGAAGGCGAGCACGCCGCCGACGAGCTTGCCCCAGTTCATCACCCGGTAGCCGTCGGGTGACCGCACCGCCTTGACCACCTCGCTCATGGCGTCGCCGAAAGCGGTGAGGCTGGCGCCGCCGGTCGCGCCCGCCATCAGGCCGAAGGAGGGATTGGCGTTGTTCGCCAGACCCGCGCCCGGCCCGGCGATCGCCGCCGCCGCGCCCGCCATCTTCGCCTTGTCCCCGTCGAAGACCTGCCGCAACCGTCCACGCCGTTCCGGCTCCGCGACAGTGGCCGGCTCCGGCGTGGTGGCCCGGGAGTCCGGCAGCGCAACGGTCGCCGGATCGACAGCCGTCTCGATCGATGCGGGCAGCACACCTACCGGCGATCCGGGCGGCGCAACCTCCTCCACCGGCGAACCGGGCGGGACCGCGGTCTCCTCGACGGGAGCCGGTGGCGAGGGCGCGACGGCGGGCTCCGGCGTGGCGGCCCGTGACGCGGGCAGCGCGATAGCGGCAGGATCGACGGTCACCTCGGACTCGGACTCCAGACGCGCCCGAATCGCCGCGGCGGCGTCCTCGTTCGTCATCACCGGAGACGGCACGGTCTGCTCCTGCTGAGCCGGGGCCACCTCGTCGAGCTCGATGTCGTCGTCGTTCCACGAGTCGTCCCAGCTGCCCGGCATCACCGGTGCGCGCTGTACGACCGGCTCCACCGACGCCCCGCCGATCATCCGGGACAGGCTCGCGTTCCCGACGGACCGTTGCAGGGCCAGCAGCGCCTCGGTGTCCGGCGAGTGCCGGCGAACGCCCGGCGCGACGGAACGCCCCGCCCCGGCACTGGTCGTCGGGTGGAAATGCGCCTGCCGGGTCACTCCGGGCTCCTCGCGTCGGCCTGTCCGTGCCGCGCCAGGTTAAGTCTCCTAGTTGGACACCAGATGAACGATGCGAAAGCCTCGAGAAATGCGCTCCGGCGCCATGATGCGATTCGCGTCCGACGATTTCCCGGACCGTCGGTGAGGGCAGGAATCCTGCCCTCATGGGCAGCCGCATCGGACAGGTGACCAGGCCCGGCCGACCGATGGCGAAGAAGAGCGGGCTCACCCGTACAACCCGGGAAACGGCGCAAGGAAAAGCGAACCGCGACCGGTGGGAGGGCAGCGGGGAATGCCCTGCAGGACCCCACATACATCAGCAACACCGAGACCGGCGCCGCGAAACTGTTTCGACAGCGACGACGGGCTCGGCCTGCTGTTCTGATGGAGGTCAGGCGTGGGTCGGGCCGTTCAGGGCCGCCGGGCGGCCGGACGCGAACCAGAGGATGATGCCGATCCCCGGCGCCAGAACGACCAGCCAGATCCAGTTCCGGCGGGAACGGCGGCTCAACGGCGCACGGGCGATGCTCACCAGGGTGCTGCCGAACAGGAAGACGGCGGCGGCCAGCAGAGTGGACCAGAAACCGATGCCGCCGAAGGTCGCGGCGAGGTCGGGGGCAGCGAAAGCGGTCATCATTCGTCCTTCGGGTCGTCGGGCGGCGCCTGTGTCGCGGCCGCCTCGTTGATGACTCCATCGTGCCGGTCGGGCCGGGTCCGGCGCGTCTGACCGAGGTCGGAATCCGGGGTCTGACCAGGGTCATACGGCATCGTGCGCGGCACTCTTCGGGCCGGGGCCGGTCAGCCGCGCAGGTACGTCAGGACGGCCAGGACCCGGCGGTGGGTGTCCTCCGCCTGCGGCAGCCCGAGCTTGTTCAGGATGTTCCGGGTGTGCTTGGCCACCGCGGCCTCGGTGACGGTCAGGGCCGTCGCGATGGCGAGGTTCGACCGGCCCTCGGCGACCAGCACCAGCGCCTCCCGTTCCCGCGCGGTCAGCGCGTCGAGCGGGTCCCGGCACCGACCCGGTGGCCGGCGAGGCCGCCGTGCGGGACTCCGTCGCACAGGTACGGACACGGGACGCCTGGCTGGCCGGAGCGACAGCCGTCAGACCCGCACCGGCTATCTGGTGGTACTGGGAATCGCGCTCACCTACATCTGTCTCTTACCTCTTGGGCTGCATGTTTCGTGTGAGTTCTGCTGCGGTGGCGTCGGCGAGTGCGGACCTCTCCAGGGAGAACGGACCCGAGGTGTTGGAGACCATCGACGGGCGCCGGAGGCTTTCGATGACCCGGGTGATGTCGCGTAGCGCGGTTGCCACTTGCTGCTCCTGTGAGTAGGTGTCCCGTTCGAGGGCGCTTATCGCGGTCATGATGTTCGCGGTCACGTCAGCGGTCGTTCGGCCCCCGATGTTGAACCGGGTTATCGCCTTCTTCTCCTCTTTGTCCGGGACGAGGCCCTGCGCGATGGTGCCGCCGGCGTCCAGCATCAGCGCCAGACCGATGCCCCAGCCGGCGACGAACGGGCCGAGTGTGGTGCCGACCGCCACGGCGGCGATGGTCGCCCATTTGGCTGCGTCCGCGTCGATCTCGTTGTCGAGGTTCTGGGTCGCGTAGATCGAGGCGTCGAGGAGGTCCATCGCTGACTGCCGTCGCTGGATGTAGATGACCTTGTTGCAGGTGAGCTGCTCCTGGACCAGCTGAGCCAGGTTCCGCTGGTTCGGGAGGACGGTGGCCAGTGGCGTCACGAAATGATCGATGAAGTTGTCGGTGAACGACCCTCTCCACCCGGCGATCATCTCGGCGCCGACGAGGTTCACCCGCTCGAGAGCGGGGTTGGCGCCGGTCCAGTTGTTCGTGGTGTCGACTTCGCCGTCGAACCAGCCCTGGATCGTCCCCAACATCTCGATCGCGGGGTCGATGTCGTCCGGGTCGGGTGTCCCGAAGGTCTCGAAGGCGGGGACGACCCAATCGAAGGCGTCACCGATCCGGCCCCGGAATGTCTCGACCTCCCGCATGTAGTCCTGGGTTCCGATCCGCAACTCGGGATGGCGTCTGATGACGTTCTCGTCGATGGATCGTTCCCAGGAGGCATAGTCCTTGAGCGTCTGCTGGATCAGCGCGTCACGGAGTTGCGCCGCTTTGCCGGTCAGGGCCGAGACGTAGGCGTTGCCGACAAGGTGAGCCGGCGTCCGGGCCAGGTTGCTCATGGCGCCTCACCTTGTTGGTCGGCGGGAGTGGAAGCCCAGGATCCGTACGGCATGCCGGGATAGTCGGTGGCCCAGCCAGCCGGCGGGTTGGCGAGCGGGTCGTCGGCGTTGTGCTTCGCGGGATCCCGGAGGTAGTCGTTGAGGAGGTCGGCGTTGGCCTGGTCGGCTTCCTCGAAGGCGTACGCGGCGTTCATCACTCCGCGGCCGGTGTCGAGGACGGTGGTGCCGAGTTGCTCCATCATCAGCTGCATCTCGACGCGCAGTTCTTCCCAGGCGGCGCCGACCGAACTCGTCAAGAACGACGATCCCGGATAGGCGGCCTCGTTGGGCCGGAAGGCCCGGCTGGTGCTCCCGGTGGCGTTACCGCCGAGCATGCGGTTGGCGTCGTAGAACACGTCAGCGATCCGCGGCAGGTGGACCTCGCCTAGGCGCCAGAGCACGTACAGGTCGCCGCCGGTCACATCGTCAGCCATGGCTCACTCCGTTCCTGATTCTCGACGCACCGGGGGCTGACGGCGGCGCATCCACCAGGCAGCAGTGACCGCTGCCAGGATCAGTACCACTACACCGCCGGCAAGGTAGGGCCATGTCCGATCGGCATCCGGCTCCGGTCCGGCGTCTGTGATCGGGGCAGCACGGGCGGCCAGGACCTGGTTGACGGCGTTGTCGACCACATAGATCGGGCCGTCCGGTGCGGAGGCGGCAGCGGCCCAGAGGATCGGCTGTTGTGCGTCGTCGAACGTCGTGACGACGGTGACCCGATGGCCAGGCGTCAGCCGGCGGATCACGCGCTTCGGTTGATCGACGATGTAGACGCCATCAGTGCCGGCCGAGACGGTGGTGGCGGTGCCGACATCCTCGGCGACGGGTGTCAGCGTGGTCCCACTGACCCGGAGCAGTTTCCCGGCGCTGCTGAGCCACAGGTCCCCGACCGCGTCGATGGTGATGCCGGTGACCGGGCCAACCGGTGTCTCCGTAGCCGGGCCTTGCGCCGTCGACACCGCGCCGCCCATGCCGCCGGCGACCAGCCGCACAGCCCCGTCCGGGGACAGCGCGATGACCTGGAAGTTCGTACGGTCGGCGATGTACAGGGTGTCGTCCGCGGCGACTGCCAGCCCGCTCGGGGCGCCCATCGGCGACGGCAGGATCCCGTTTCCCGTGCTCGCGTCGGCGCGTACCGAGATCGTGCCGTCGGGCTTGAGCGCATACACCCGGACCGTGCCGCCGTCGGCGATGAACACCGTCCCGTCCCGGCCGACCGCAAGATCGTTGGGGAAGGCGAGCGGCACCTCCGTCGCCCTCGTACCGCTCGTCGGCTCAGGTGCTCCCGCGCCGTCCCGCCCGGTCCCCGCGACCGTGCGGATGACGCCGTCGGTACCGACCGCTCGCACCAGGTGGTTGCCGCTGTCACTGACGTACACCGTGCCGTCCGGCCTGACCGCGACTCCGGTCGGGTTGTTCATCGGACTGCGCGGAGCCGGAACACCCTCCTGCGCGGCACCACGCTCGCCGCTCCCGGCAATCACCGTTACTCCGGCCTCGGATGAATCGGCGAATGACGGCGTGGCCACCGACGGCGACGCCAGGCTGGCGACGACCGCAGCGGCAGCAATCACCGTCGTCTCGAGCCGGGGCGTCACCGGTTGTCTGAACCTCATGCTTCATCGATACGCCAATGTTCGCCGGGCCGGTTCACGGCCCCGGTTCACGGCCCCGGTTCGTTGGCACAGAGAGTGAACAACCGAGCGAACTACGCCGATCACCCCTCGATACAGGTAGGTCTTTGATCTTCCCCGGGTTCCGTGGAGTCGGTTCGGTTGGATCTTCCACGCTCAGTTGCTCTTGAAGGAGACCTGTGCCGAGAAGCTATCCGCCTGAGTTCCGCCGCAAGCTCTTGACCTGCTCAAATCCTGCAGAACCGTGGCTCAGCTCGCGAACGATCTACAGATCAGCGACCAGACGATCTACGTCTGGCGCCGGCAGGTAGCCATCGACAGCGGCCTACTGCCGGGTGTGACGTCCACCGAGTCGGCTGAGTTGAGCCAGGCCCGCCGCCGCATCGCCGAACTCGAGGCCGAACTGGAGTTCCATCGCAAGGCCGCCGAACTGCTGAAGGAGGCGGTGCCCCCAAAAGACCGGTTCGCGGCCATCAAACCCTGGCCGCTGAAGGACTATCCGTCAGCCTGTGCTGCCGGGTACTGGACGTGTCGGAGTCCGGCTACTACGCCTGGCTCAACCGGCCCCCGTCAGCACGGTCGCTGCGCCACGCCTGGCTCACCGAAAGGATCCGCGCCGTTCACGAAGCCTCTCGCGGAACCTACGGCGCGCTGCGAGTCCACGCCGAGCTCCGGCTCGGCCGCCTGGCCGGCCGGCCGTGAGGATTCCCGGATCTTCGACTGGCGATACCACCTGGTCCGGTATCCCGACATGCGGAGCGGCACAACTGGTATCTACTTCGGCATCGACGGAGCCCTCGGCTACACGATGTGCATGCTGCGGACGAAACGGCTCAGCGGCTACTACCGCGACCCGGTGCTGCCGCAAGTCTGGGAGTCCAGCGGCACTGACGAACGGGTCGAGGACCCGTGGTTCTCCGGCTACGAGACGATCCCCGGTGGCTGCGGGCGGTCGGCAACGGTGTCGGCATGCGGGGCGTCGACGGCGGCTTCGCCCTCGACGTACCCGACGACGAGGTCCTCCGCGGCAAACTCACCGAGGTCTTCGAACGGCACGGGGTGGTGACGGGCACGGACGGCTTCCTGATGCTGCCGATCCCGCAGCACGTGGTTGCGGGCGTTCTCGTCGACGCGATCGACCGTGTCAACGTCGGGGCGGCTTTCCTGCGCGATCTGGTCAGGGTGGACGGCTGACAATGGGTGCCAGTGAAACCGGCCGCTCTGTCACATCAGCCGTCACACAGACCGTCACACAGGGCATGCCACGCCGTGCCGTCGGATGCCGGCGGACCAGCACCCGACGGACCGCGACAGCATCCGGAGCGGGGTCTATCATGACGCTGGCCTGCTAAAACGCAGGCCAGCGGCTTACTTGAGGAGCTGCCGTGCCATCACGATCCGCTGCACCTGGTTCGTACCCTCGTAGATCTGGGTGATCTTGGCGTCGCGCATCATCCGCTCGACCGGGTAGTCGCGGGTGTAGCCGTAGCCGCCGAGGATCTGGACCGCGTCGGTGGTGATCTCCATGGCGGCGTCGGAGGCGAAGCACTTCGCCGCCGCGCCGAAGTAGGTCAGGTCGGCGTCGCCGCGTTCGCTCTTGCCGGCGGCGGCGTAGGTGAGCTGGCGGGCCGCCTCGAGCTTCATGCCCATGTCGGCGAGCATGAACTGCAGGCCCTGGAAGTCGGCGATCGACTTGCCGAACTGCTTGCGCTCCTTGGCGTACGCCAGGGCGAAGTCGAGCGCGCCCTGCGCGATGCCGATGGCCTGCGCGGCGATGGTGACCCGGGTGTGGTCGAGGGTCTGCATGGCGGTGGCGAAGCCGGTGCCCTCGGCGCCGATGATCCGGTCGGCGGGGATGCGCACGTTGTCGAAGTAGACCTCGCGCGTCGGGGAGCCCTTGATGCCGAGTTTCTTCTCCGGCGCGCCGAAGCTGACGCCCTGGTCGGACTTCTCCACCACGAAGGCGGAGATGCCGCGGGAGCGGGCGGACGGGTCGGTGACCGCGAAGACGGTGTAGAACTCGGAGACGCCGGCGTTGGTGATCCAGCGCTTGACGCCGTTGAGCACCCAGTGGTCGCCGTCGCGGACGGCCTTGGTGGTCATCGACGCGGCGTCGGAACCGGCTTCGGGCTCGGACAGGCAGTAGGAGAACATCGCCTCGCCGGACGCGACCTTCGTCAGATACTTCTGCTTGAGCTCCTCGGACCCCGAGAGGATCAGCGGGAGGCTGCCGAGCTTGTTGACCGCGGGGATCAGCGAGGACGACGCGCAGGCGCGGGCCACCTCCTCGATCACGATCGCGGTGGCGAGCGCGTCCGCTCCGGCGCCGCCGTACTCCACCGGGATGTGCGGGGCGTGGAAGTCGGCGGAGCGGAGGGCGTCGTACGACGCCTTGGGGAACTCAGCGGTCTCGTCGGCCTCGGCGGCGTGCGGGGCGACCCGCGCGTCGCAGATCTCGCGCACGGCGGCGCGGATCGTCTCGTGGTCCTCCGGAAGACGGTAGACGTCGAAGTCAGCCATGCCCTTAACCTTCCCTAAGCCAGTCCGGGGCAATGTTACCGGCGCGTAGCGTGGCCCGGGCAACAGAGCCCCACTGTGCCGAATATCGCCGCCCGTTCGTGGGCATGCTGGAAAACTGCCGGGTTCGGGGTCGTTTCCACAGATCTCCCCCCGCTTGAGACTGTTCTAATGAGGTGTCGTAGCGGCATGCTCTAACTACAGAGAGCGGCTGGTCTAGGAGGTTCTGTGGCGCAGGCTGACGAGCCCGATCACCTTGAGGAACAACTGGCTCGCATCGACGCCTCCATAGCGGACCTGAAGATCAAGGACATGCAGGCCGCCACGGAGCGTACGCAGATCGCCAGCAAACTCCAGGCCGCGAAGTTCCAGCGGGACATCCTCGCCCACGCCCAGAAGCAGAAGGAGGCGAAGGGAACGAAGAGCCGGCGCACCGTACGACGTAAGCCACCGGCCGACTTCCCGCCTCCCCCGCCACCGGGCACGTCGCCCACCGCCTCGGAGGAGGAGCCGCCGCGCGCCCGCCGCCGGCCGCAGCCACCGCCGGACTGGGCCGAGCCCGGCACCGCCCACACCGGCCCGCCGACCACTCCCGGCGGCCCGCCCGGCGCCGCCACCGACGGCGTGACCGTGCTCGTCGACGACCCGCCGCCGACCGAGCGGGTGGTCCCGCCACCGTCGCGCCGGCCGCCGCTGGCGACCTTGGAGCACCCGCCCGAGGCATCCACCCAGTCGGTGCAGAACATCCTGCTCGCCCTGGGCGCCCTGCTGCTCGGGGTGGCCGCCGTGGTCTTCGCCGGGGTGGCGGTCTCCAACCCGTTCGCCCGTTCGATGATCCTGGCGCTGGCCACCGGCGTCGCCCTGTCGGCGGCACCCGGTGTGGCCAAGCGGGGCCTGACCTCGACCGGTGAGACGATCGCCGCGATCGGGCTGGCCCTGCTGCCGATGACGCTGTACGCGTTGCACGACACCCCGCTGACCGGCGGCGACGTGCCGACCGCGCTCTACCTGGGCGCCACCTTCGCGATCACCGCGGTGGCCGGGTTCCTCTACGCCGGGGTGACGCGACTGGCCGCACCGCGGTACGCGACGGTGATCGCGACGCAGCCGGTCGCGCCGCTCCTGGCGTACCCGATGATCGAGAGCCCGGCCGGCTGGGGCCTCGCGCTGACCGCCGTCGCCGTGCTGGACCTGCTGCTGCTGACCACGGTGATCCGCAGCGGGCGGCTGGTGCCGCGCTGGCCGCTGGGGCGGCCGGTGGCCGCCGACCGCGACTCGCTGGCGGAGGCGGACGCGGACGGCGAGCGGTTCGCGCGGCGCGCGGGCGCGCCCGACCCGGCGGACCCGGCGGCGTACGCGGCCGACGCCCCGCCCCGCCCGGAGTCCCGCCAGGAGGAACCGGACCTGATCATCCCGGGGCTGAACCGGCCCCGCCGCCGCTGGTCACCGACCCGCATCTTCCCGGGCCCGCGTCCGGAGGGCGCACCGCCGGCCGGTTCGATGTCGCTGGCCCCGCCGGCCACCCCGCCGTCCGCCGACTGGCTGCGGGAGCTGACGTTCGCGCTGCTCTGTTTCGCGTCCGCGGGCGCGCTGCTCTACTCCTCGGTGGCGCTGCTGCAGTCCGAGGTGGTGGCCGACGCGGTGCGGTCCGGCCTGATCCTGGTCGCCGCCGCGGTCACCGCGGTCGCCGCCGCCCGCCTGCTGCGCCAGCCGCTCGCCATGAACGTGGCCGGCGCCGTGCTCACCCTCGCGGTGATCGGCGCGATGGCCCGCATCGCCGGTGTCATGTCGCCGCACTGGGGTGTGGTGGTCGCCGCCGCGACCGTGGCGGTCACCGGCGCGGTGGTCGGCATGCTCGCCGAGCCGGTGCGCCGCGGCCCGCAGTACGCCTCGACCGCCGCGCTCGCCCTGATCGGCCTGGTCGTCGGGGTGGACGCGCTGCGTGCGGCGATCGCCCCGGTCGGCGCGGCCCGCCCGGTGTGGGACGCCGACACCGCGGCGTACGCACAGAAGCTCGCCGAGGCCGTCGGTCCCGCCGGTTGGCTGCTGGCGTTCAGCGCCCTGCTGATGACGATCGCCGCCGCTCTCGCGCTGCCCGCCGGCATCCGGCGGGAGGGCGCCGTGGTGGGAATCGCCCTGACCGCCCTGGCCGTGCCCGCCTCGCTGGGTCTGCCCTGGTCGGAGGCGCCGTGGCCGCTGGTGCTGGCGTCGATCGGGCTGGGCGCGGCGGGCCTGTGGGCGGACACCAGGCGGATCGCGCTCGCCCATGTGTCCGCGGCCGGGGTGGTCGGTCTGTTCGGCGCGTGCGCCGCGCTGAGCGCCTCCTGGCTGACCGCGGCGGTGCTGACGGCGCTGGCCGGCGCCGGGGTGATGGTGGCGATCGCGGCCCGGCAGATCCCGGTGCGGCTGTTCGCCTGGGTGGTCGGCGACTGGGCCTCCGGCGCCGCCGCCCTGGCCATTCCGGGTGCCGCCGTGACCGCGGCGCTTGCCGTCTCCGACCCGGGTGGCGGCCCGCCGCCGAACGCGGGTTCGACCGTTCCGGCGCTCGCGGCCGGGTTCCTCGCGGTGGCCGGCACGCTCAGCTATGCGGCCGTCTTCCAGGTGGCCCGCCGGGAGATCAGCCTGCCGATGACCATCGGGACCGGGCTGGGCGCGGTGGCGATGGCGCTGGCCGCGCTGTTCGCCCCGGGGGCCACGGCGCCGGACGTCTGGGTCGGCGCGCTGTTGCTCGGCGCGGCCGGGCTGCTGTTCTTCGCCAAGTCGATCGACAACCGGGGGCGTACCGACCGGGTGCTGGACGGCCCGGACATCGCCGCGGCGGCCGCGACCGTGGCGATCTGCGGCGCGCTCGCCCGGGTCGCCGCGCTCGCCTTCCCGTCCGCCCCGCTGGCCGTCGCCGGGGTGATGGTGCTGCTGGTCGGCATGGGCGTCACGATCCTGCCGGACGACTGGCGGCCCGGGCCGGCCCGTGGCCTGGCGGTGGCCGCCCTGGTGGTCGGCGCGATCGCCGGCTGGCAGGCGGTGGTCGACGGGCTGAAGGTGCTGGCACTGCCCGGCAAGCTGTGGGAGGCGCAGCTCAGCGCCTACCCCGCCGCCGCGCCGGAGGGCGCCTGGCAGGCCCCGTTCGCCCTGGTGATGGTCGCGATCACGGCCGCGATCGCGATGCCTCGCCCCTGGTCGCCCTACGCGTCCGGGATCGCGGCGGCCCTGGCCGCCATCGGTACCCCGTACGCCTTCGGGATGCCCTGGTGGTCCCCGCTGATCGTGGGCAGCGCGGTGGCCATCGCCTACGCCCTGTCCGCCGTCGCCGCGACCGAGCCGCACGCCGCCCGGGCCCGCGCCGGTGTCGCCGCGGTGGTGCTGCTGCACGCCACTTCGGCCGGCCTGGCCCGGCCCTGGTCGACCGCCCTGGCTCTGCTGGTGGTCGTCCTGCTCGGGGTGCTGGTCGCGGCCACCGCCCTGATCCCGGCGCGGGCTCCGGCCACGAGTTTCGACGACACCGCCGAGTTCGAGACGGAACGGATCCTGCCCGTCTACCGGGCCCAGATCGGCGGCGCGGCCACCGGCTCGGCGCTGCTCGCCCTCCCCGGTATGCTCGCCGCGCTCGCCGCCGGTCAGGGCCACGACGCCCAGGTCATCCTCACCGCCGCGCTGGCCGGTTCGACGCTGGGCCTGGCGATCCTGGCCGCCGTCGGCAGGTTCCTGCCGCAGTACCTGCCCTGGGCCACCATCGGTGTGGTCCTCGGCGCCTCGGTCACCGCTGTCGCGTGTGTGCCCACCGACTACCCCACGGCGCTGTACGCGGCCGCCGCGGCCCTGGTCGGGGTGCTGGCCGAGATGCTGCGCGGTTCGGTTCCGCCGCCGCCGTCGGTGCCGCGGGTGGCGCCGTTCGACGACGGCCCGCCGCAGAGCCGGTACGCCCGGATCCGCCGGACCGGCTGGGGTGAGCGCTGGCTCGCCGACCCAGCGACCGGTGCCGTGATGCTGGCCCTGCTGCCCACCGTGCTGGCGCTGTTCTCGCTGGCCCCGGCCTTGCGGGCGGCCCTGCTCGACCCGTTGCAGCAGCTCGACTCGGTTTGGAAGGGCCCGGTCGCGGCCCTCGCCGCCCCGGCCGCCGGCAACGTCGACGGCACCAGCGCTCTGGCCGCCGTCCTGCTCACCGGCGCCGCGGCGCTGGCCGCGATCGGTTTCGGCGGCAAGGCGTCCGAGGCGGTGCCGGTGATCCTGCCGGGTGTCGCGCTGACGCTGTTGATCACCCCGATCGCCATCCACGCCCCGTTCCCGGCGGCGACCGGCGCGGCGTTGATCGTCTTCACGATCTCGATGCTGGGGCTGGCGCTCACCCCTCCACCGATCGCGACCCGGGCGCCGCTGCTGCGCACCACCCGGACCGCCGTCTTCGTGATCGGCCTGCTCGCCGGTGGCGCCGGTCTGGCCGGGAGCCTGGCCGACAAGCGGATGACGCTGTTCACGCTGGGCTGTGCGGTCGGGGTCGGCCTGGTCGCGGCGCTCAACGGGCGTACCCAGATGGCCCGGCTGCTGGGCTGGCTGTTCGCGGCCCTGATGGGTCAGATGTTCGTGCTCGCGGTGTCGATCGCGGCCGGTCTGGAACGGCACTGGGCGGCGTTCGGGGTGCTGGCCGTCGGCGCGGTGCTGCTGTCGCTGGAGGCGGCGCTGCCGCGGCTCGGGCTGGCGCAGTACCGGCCCGAGGCGGTCGTCATGGAGTGGAGCGGTTACGCGTCGGCGGCGATCGCCGGGGTGCTGGCGTTCCAGTCGCCGGTGCACCTGGCGGCGCTGCTCGCGGCCTGGGGCGCGGTGCTGGGCCTGACCGCTTCCCGGCCGGACCGCACCCCGAGCCAGCGGCGGACGCTGTTCTGGGTGGCGGTCGGGTTCGAGATCGCCGGGTGGTGGCTGTTCATCTCGCTGAACGAGGTGGGGCTGCCGGAGGCGTACACCCTGCCGTTCGCCGCCCTGGCGCTCGCGGTCGGCGTCGTGGAGGCGCATCACCGGGCGGATCTGAGCAGCTGGGCGGCGTACGGTCCGGCGCTGCTGGCCGCGTTCGTGCCGACGATCGGAATCGTGCTGGCCGGCAACGGCGGCGACCTGCGGGCGGTGCTGCTGCTGCTCGGGGCGGTGCTCACGCTGATCATCGGGTCGCGGACCCGGCAGCAGGCGCCGGTGGTGGTCGGCACGGTGGCCACGGTGGTGGCGGCGCTGGCGTTCGCGTTCACCGTCGGCGGCCCGTGGCTGATGCTGGTCCCGGTCGGGGTGGTCCTGCTCTTCCTCGGCGCCTCCAGCGAGAACCGCCGCCGTACCCAGGAGTTCCTCGCCCGGATGCGGTGAACCCGGCGTGTGGGTTTCGGGCGGGATGCCCGGCCGAAACCCACACGCCCGAAAAGCTAGCCCATCAGTTTGTCGCGCAGCGCCGCGTCCTTCTCGGCGACCAGCTTCTCCAGATCCTTCTGGAAGTCCGCCATCCGCTGCCGCAGCGCCGGATCGGACGATCCGAGGATCCGAACCGCGAGCAGGCCGGCGTTGCGCGCCCCGCCGATCGACACGGTCGCCACCGGCACCCCGGCCGGCATCTGCACGATCGACAGCAGCGAGTCCATGCCGTCCAGATGCTTCAGCGGCACCGGAACGCCGATCACCGGCAGCGGGGTCAGCGCGGCGACCATGCCCGGCAGGTGCGCGGCGCCCCCGGCCCCGGCGATGATCGCCTTGATGCCGCGGTCGGCGGCCGACTCGGCGTAGTCGACCATCTTCCGCACGGTCCGGTGCGCGGAGACCACCCCGACCTCGAACCGCACGTCGAACTCGGCGAGGGCGACCGCGGCCGCCTCCATGGTGGGCCAGTCCGAGTCACTGCCCATGATGATGCCGACGGAGGGGCCCATCTACACGCCTTCCTGAAGCCACTTCGCGGCCCGCACGGCGCGCGCCCGAACATCCTGAAGATCATCGCCGAGCACGGTCACGTGCCCGATCTTGCGGCCCGGCCGGACCTGCTTGCCGTAGAGGTGCACCCGCGCGCCCGGATCCGCCGCGAACAGGTGGTGCAGCCGCTCGTCGATCGAGATCCCGCCCGGCTCGCCACCCAGCACGTTCGCCATCACGACGAACGGGGCGGTCAACGCGGTCGAGCCCATCGGATAGTCCAGGACCGCCCGCAGATGCTGCTCGAACTGCGAGGTCCGGGCGCCCTCGATGGTCCAGTGACCGGAGTTGTGCGGGCGCATGGCCAGCTCGTTCACCACGATGCCGGCCTCGGTCTCGAACAACTCGACAGCCAGCAGGCCCACCACGCCGAGCGCGTTGGCCAGGTCGATGGCGAGTTGCTGCGCCTCCAGGGCGCGCTCGTCGGACAGGTCCGGCGCGGGCGCGATCACCTCGACGCAGATCCCGTCCTTCTGCACGGTCTCCACCACCGGATAGGCCGCGACCTGCCCGAACGGCGACCGCGCCACGAGAGCCGCCAGCTCCCGCCGCAACGGCACCTTCTCCTCGGCGATCAGCGAGATGCCTGTCGACACGAGATCGTCGGCGGCCTCCCGGGAACCGACCATCCAGACGCCGCGGCCGTCGTACCCCCCGCGGGTGGCCTTGGCCACCACCGGCCAGGACCCCTGCGCGAACGCCTCGATCTCCGCGCCGCTGCTCACCCGCGCCCAGCGCGGAACCGGCGCTCCCAGCTCGGCGAGCCGCTCCCGCATCATGCCTTTGTCCTGGGCGAAGACCAGCGCCTTCGACCCGGGGAAGATCTTCACCCCCTCGGCCTCGAGCGCCTCGATGTGCTCGGTCGGCACATGCTCGTGGTCGAAGGTGACCGCATCGCACCCCTTGGCGAACTCGCGCAGCGCCGCGAGATCGGTGTGCGTGCCGATCGGCACGTCCGCCGCGACGAGCGCGGCACTGTCATCAGGCTTCTCACTGAGCACACGCAGTGACTGGCCGAGAGAAATGGCAGCCTGGTGGGTCATCCGGGCCAACTGCCCGCCCCCCACCATGCCGACTACAGGCAGACCGGTTCGGGTATCCATCGCCCGACCAGCCTAGCGACGCCCCAGCTCACACCAAAAATCAACCCCTTTGCGAGGTACGGGCCACACCTCCCACAACCGCACCCGCCCGCCCCCGGCCTCCGGCCGCTATCGCCCGCCCGGCCACCGCCCATCTCCAACCACCGGTCCCCTCTCCGGCCGCTCTCAGCCGGCTCCCCGGGCGGATCCGTCGTCGCGGATCCCCCCGTCGCGGGACGAATCCGCCGGTGTCCGTCACTACCCTGGGCGCATGAGCGCAGCCACCATCGGCAGGCACATGCCGGCCGACGTCACGCTCGACGATCTCACCGCCATGATCGCGGCGGACCGCCACGGACACCGCTACGAGACGAGCATGCACGGAGTTCTCACGGTCGTCCCCGCCCCTGACGACGGCCATGCCGATCTGGTCGCTCGCTTGACGTCCTGGTTCGACGGAAACGGCGGCACCGGCCGGCTCCGGCAGGCACCGGGTCTCCGCATCACCGGCCCGGCCGGTGATGCGGGCCGATTCCCCGACCTCGCCCTCTGGCACAGCGATCCGGGAAGGGCGACCTGGCACGCCGCGGACGGCATCCTCCTCGTCATCGAGGTCCTCTCACCGGCTTCGGAGGCGACGGATGAGGTCACGAAGGTCGAGGAGTACGCGCACGCCGGTATTCCGCGGTACTGGACCGTGGCCCGCGACGCGGCCGACACCACCACGATCCGCTGTCTCACCGCCGGCGGTGGTTACCGTGCGACCGCCATGATGCCCCTGTCCTGGCTTCTGGCACGCCCGATCACCGACCTCCTCCCCGCCGGGAACGGCCTTCCTCCCGCTGGAAACGACCCTCATCCCGTCGGGAA